>JAFGRE010000221.1 GCA_016935335.1 Deltaproteobacteria bacterium | reverse complement strand
TGCGAGTTTCAGGAGCGCTTCGTCGTTGTCTTTGACGATGGGCTCTTCGCTGAGATTGCCGCTGGTCATAACCAGGGGCAGTTGGGCTTCATATAACAGGAGATGATGGAGCGGCGTGTACGGGAGCATCACGCCCAGGCAGGTAAGCTTCGGGGCGATGCCGGGAGCAAGGCGGTGATGATCTTTAAGGGGCACTAAAACAATCGGGGATAGTGGTGAAGTAAGAAGGCCTGTCTCTTCGGGCGAGATAGTGCAGTACTCCTCCGCCTCCTGCAGCGAGGTCATCATAACGGCAAAGGGTTTACAGGGCCTCTGCTTTCGGCGGCGGAGACGCTGCACTGCGTCCTCATTCGTGGCGTCACAGGCCAGCAGGAAACCGCCGATTCCCTTTACGGCCAAGATCATTCCGGCTTTAAGGAGCGCTGCCGCATCAGCAAGGGGATCCTGTGACGAGCGAATCGTTCCCTCTTTATCCGTAAGCTTAAGCTGGGGGCCGCATCGGGGACAACAGGTAGGTTGGGCATGGAAACGCCGATCAGCGGGATCATCATACTCGCGTTGACAGTCAGGGCACATGATAAAGTTCTGCATCGTTGTCTGCGGCCGGTCATATGGTATGTCTCTTATGATAGTAAAGCGAGGGCCGCAGTGCGTGCAGTTTATAAAGGGGTGGCGGAAACGGCGATCTTTTTCGTTAAAAAGCTCGGTCAAACAGAGGGGACAGGTAGCACTATCAGGCGAAACGCGCTGATAGCGTCCCTTTTCGGATCTGCTTCCCTTGATTTCGAAACGCCGATACCCCGCCGGCTCTCCGTAATCGACGTTGATATGATCAATCTGGGCAAGAGGTGGCGCCTCAGTGGTAAGCTGGTCAAAAAAAGAAGTGATCGCCTGCCCCATTCCTTCCACCTCGATGGTGACATCCCCCGACGTGTTGCAGACCCACCCTTTCAGGTCATGTTGGGCGGCAAGTTGATAGACAAAGGGCCTGAAGCCTACTCCTTGGACGACACCGCGGACGCTTATGCGGGCGTTTTTTATGGTTATGGTGTCGGGCATACGTAAGAAATCCGTTCCCTTTTGAGCGGTCAGTTACGGGAGCTATGGAGATTCTAACCCTAACCTCATTAAAATCAAACTATTTTTCGCGGCATGCCCGGCAGCGCGGATCTCTGCGCATCGCACGGGGATCCGGGTGAAGGCAGGCGCCTTCACAAGGACCTGCACGGTTTCAGTCCTCTTGATTATTCAAAACACCCGGGAAGCGATCCGAATCGATCGCTCCACCAACCTATCGGCGCTTATTTATCGCTCAGCGGAATTTGTGCTATAATGATTAACATCATAACGACTATACCACATGATCCGTGAGGAGCAACACGATGAATGCCAGGCGGACGCTTCCTTTTGTACTCCCTATAGTCATCGTTCTGGTACTGGCTGCCGGCGGGACCTCTTTTGCACTTCGGTGCAAGGGGAGGCTTGTTTCCGAAGGAGATACGAAATTCGATGTCATCGTAAAATGTGGAGAGCCCGTCTGGGTGGAAAAGCGGACGGTGACACGGATTGAGAAACTTCATGATCGACCGTATTTCCATAAGTATTACGGCGGCAGATCATCGACGGTTGTTGTTCCCGTGGAGATCGAGGAGTGGATGTATAATTTCGGCCCGCGCCGTTTTATCCAGATTCTGAGATTTGAAAATGGCAGGCTGGTGGAAATCGAAACCGGTGGCTACGGTTATTGAAGGGAGATGTTCGCCCGGAACCTGCCTGCAGAAAGAAGTGCCTGGAACCAACGCCGAGTGCCTCAGGGGGTGCGGAATCTTCGAAGTATTTCTTCTTTTTCCTCGGGGGTCAGGTTATTCCAGTTGTCGAGCTTTTTGTGGATCCTTTGGCGCTCATGAGGGGGAAGGGTCTGTAACTGATCGTACCGTTTCCGGTACAACTTTCGCTCCGCAGGGGGAAGCTCTTTCCAGCGGTTCATCCTGTGGCGGAGGATATTTTTCTGCTCCGGCGGCAGCGACTCCCACTCCTGAATTTTCTTATCCAGATTACCTTCATCCGACGGCCAGAGAGTCTGGTTTTTCCCTCTCTTTCCGGAAGATGCACCGCCTGCTACGAGCAGGGGGGGGTGGATCCTCGCTCCCCTGTATGCCTGATCGGCTTGGTCGCTATTGCCTTTAAAAAATCCCATCGGGGTGCAGAGTGCCGAGGGGGAAGAGCACAGCAGCACCCCCACCCCGCAGATCATAGCGAAACTCCATCGGCGCAAGGATTTAATCGTCCCGTACCTATGATTAACCATAGGAGATGCATTGCCGTTCATAGTCATTAAGGCTTCCATATTCCGGTTCCTCAACGAACGTAACAAGTTTTTCGATAGTATCCATTTCCTTGAGAAGGTCCATGTTTTTGATCACTTCCAGGTCATCGATAGGCATCTGTTCATTAGCCGTGATATGGGCGGCATTTTGAAAAAACGGATGTGAAGGTTGGAATTCTCTCAAGAAGAACCACGTCGAAACTGCAATGACCAAGAATGTGGTTGCCAGAGCGGGAACCAGCCGGTGTTGCCCTGCGAAAAGTTGCCACCACCGTGCATCAGTGCGTCCTTCAACCAGTTTACGCATAACGGAACCGGAAATTTTCTCAGCCGCTACGAAGGACAGAGACGGCGTCGGCAGGCCGGTTTTCACTGTATGGAGCATGCTTAAAAGCCGGTCTTTTTCCCGGCGGCAGGCTTCACACGATTCCAGATGCCTTTCCCAATCCGACAGATGGTCGTGATCTAATTCCCCATAGATGTCAAGGAGCAATGTTTCTTTAAAAGCAGGACACGGTTTCATGATATCATCTCCTTTACGGCGTCATCCATTGCCCGAGGGCTTTTTGCATAAAATGGGTTGCCCGGAAAAGATGGTTTTTTATGGTCCCTTCAGCTAAATTCATCACCAGAGCGATTTCACGGATGCTCAGGCCATGAAATACTTTAAGTTGAAAGGCAGTTCGCTGCTTTTCGGGCAGGGACTGCACGGCTTTTCGGATCTCCCGGCCCAACTCCTCCCCGCTTAGTACATCGAGAGGATTCGCATCTCCCCTTCGATCAGGTTCCTCTTCAAACACGTCTTTAGCGGGGTCATCATTCCCTCGATCAGGTCGCCGGAACGAGAAGATTCGTTCCTTTCTCCGGCGGCGTCTTCTTTCGTCGAGGCAGGTGTTCACTACAATCCTATAAAACCACGTGTAGAATGAGGAGGTTCCGCGAAACTTGCCAATACTCCCGAACATCTTTAAGAAGGCTTCCTGGGTCATATCCTGTGCCTCTTCGCTGTCTCCGGAACACATGTGATAGGCTATGGCATATGCCCTGTCCTGGTAACGGTTGATCAGTTCTTCAATCGCTTGTTGATCGTGTTTTTGTGCGCGGGCGACCAGTGCCTCATCTTTTTGGACCATAGTGAGTCTTCCCCCCGGGGCGTCACGTTCCTGCTCTTCCTGGTCAACGATCGATGCTGGCATATGAGGTTCGATGGGTGCTTTTCAGTCGAAATATATCTGCTTCCGGCTGCATGCTCTCCGGGGTGCAAGAATTCCGCAGACAAGTATAAAAGTCTTGATCATTTATAGCATAAGGGAAAAATAATTTACAATCGGGAAGCGCCACGTTTAATCGGTACTCGTAAAAATCGTCTCCAAAACCTTTATATGAACCGGTTACGCACAATACTCTCATCAAACCACACCTCCCCGTAACGGGCGCATACGATGCCATGTAAGTCGATTTCTTTATTCCTGGGACGGCTGCGGTTGTGCGTTTTCCGTTACCGTCGGCCAAGACGGTTGCCGTTGCCCCCTTCCGTTATGAAACCGACTCCGGATTTAAAGCCGGTACCGACCCGTCTCGATGCGCCGATGTTGGTCTTTCGATGGTTATCGGTTTTCATTGTCCGAGAGGTCGCGGAGGGTGGTTTCTGTTCCGATTGACGATCACGGGTTTGCTCATTCCGTAGCAGCGGACTTGCCCCCGTATTCCCGTACGATTGATACGTTTGGAAGACAGACGAAGCCTTGCCCTCTTGCGGTGGCGGCTTTTGGCCCGAACGGCGATAGGTTTGTTTTGCGGTTTGCATTTTGTAGACGTTCTCTATTTTCCGGCGCTCCGCCACCGGAGGAACAGATTTTTTAGTCATTTCCGTTTTACTCCCGCTTTGCCGGCGGTCGCCGGGTACGATCGTTGTCCGGTTTGAGACTTTCGGGGCGGGCGGTTCTTTCCGGTTTATCGTGGTGCTGTGTGATAAATCCCGGCTCTCCACCCTCATCCTGCCGTCGGCATTGCTTGTTTTAACCGCAGAAAACTTAATCGTTTCGGGATCTTGCCGGTTGCCGTACTTTCGACCCTTCGCTACGGGTTTAACGAGTGCGGCATCGGTTCCGTTTTTTCGATAATTACCGGTGTTGCCAAGCCCAGTGTTCGGTTGCACTGTCCGGCCGTGGGTGATTCTTTCAGTCACTGCTCGATCCGGCTTCCGCCGGGGAGGATCAGTGGTAAAAGAGAACTGTTTTACGTTCCAGCTTTGATTCGTCAGGTGTGCGTTTTGAAGGACCGGCGTCGCTCGGTACGTTTTAGTCAACGTGGCGGGTCGGACATTTTTAACCCTCGCCTTTTCATAGCTTCTGAGGCGGTATAAATTATCCCGGTCAATTATTGTCGCACGACGGTGGTTTCTGTATCGTTCCGGATGATTGTCAAAGTGACGTATGGCGACGTCATTGATTACTACCGAGTGCCTCCCCCAGCGGCGGTGGCAGTAATAAGGCTCAGAAGGTGCCAGAGGAACCCAGCCGACATGGACCCCGGAGTGAAGCCAGGCCACTCTTCCCGGATACCATCCGTATCCGATATTAAGGAAGTGATGGCCGGTCTTCAGCGATACTCGGTTAACCGGGGGAGCCCAGTACCACAAACCATCGGTGCATATCCAATTGCCGTAGTGGTGAGTAACGTATCCGAACGGCTCGCAGGGGATCCAGGTATGGTCGCCGCACCATAGCGTCCATCTGCCCATCGTGAAGGGTGCCCATCCGATGTCGACCCGGACGGGACGCCAGAGACGGTAATAAGCGTCATCATAATAAACATCTTCCCATCTGCCGTACGTATCCAGCACATAGGCTTCATCCCGCAGGCTCGGGGGCAGATTCACGGAGGATTCCCGGCTTTCCCTCATCCTCTCCGCCCACAGCCGGTCCCTCTCTCTGTTCCAGCTATCCCACCCCGAGGCAACATATGCCCCGCCGGCGGTCACTGAACCCTTATCCGCAATAATGGAAGACGAGCCGGCGATCACTTCATGGCGGGTGTTGTCGATACTGTGGGAAAATATGGCCGTTCCCTTAAGGGCGATTACTTCTATTGCACCATCGGCCACGTAAAGATCAACGATGACGCCCCCGGAAGCCTCAAGGGAGCCGAAGGCACTAACCGCCTTGATGACGGTGCCGGGACTTTTGTTGTAGAGGCGAGCTGTGGCTGAATCGAGGTAAATCTCGGTCAGATCGTTTGTAAGGGCATTAAGCTCGATCTGGGTGTCGCCGTCTACCCTTATCCAGGTATTGTTGGGCAAAATGATCTCCGCTTTTCCGTCATAGGAAGAATAGAGTACATCTTCCACGCCAAAGGGAGTGTCTTCGACGGTGGTGACCCAGTCGTTCTCCTCCGGCACATAGCGGAGCACCTGCCCTTCAACGCAGGCTATCTTGCCAACGAGAATTGCCCCGTCGTCGTAGGCATACGAAGAAGCCGGCCAGATGAGCAGGGGAATCAGAGAACAGGCCCCAGTAATGATTGCTGCAAAAAACTTAATGATGATGTTCATGGCGTCCGCTCCTTTTTTTCTTCCCTTGAATTAGACGTTGGTAATACTAAAGGGTTTACCCGAAGGGAATATCTGATTTCAGGGGCCTTCGGTGAGGATTGTGCTTTGTTGTTTTTTTGCAGCACCCTCAGCGAAATTCCTGGAGGGATGCGCGAGGGATGGGTCGAAACGACTTGACAACAGGGTTTAAAATCCGTAATCTTGCACCTCTAGATATGGTTTCAGCCGACCGTTCATTTCATGGCTTGAGCTTTTTACTTCTTTATAATTATTGAACTTTTTTACTTCTCCGCCGTGTCTTCGTCCTGGCAACCATGAAAGCGGAAGTTAGCATCGGGCATATCATGGTGTACTCAGGAAAAGAATGATCAAAGCAAATCCAAGCACCAAGAAGCAGTATTCCGTCCTCATTTAATGCAACAAGCAGCAATAATTGTGGTAAAACGAAGAGGGGATGTGGCGGCCCACGACGAATGAGAATCAATAACAGAATCGCGGAGTTTTTTGAAGAATTTGAATCATCGGTCTCGGCGAACGTAATTGTTCAGGGTCGGCGGGATGTCCTTGACTTCAGAAGGCAACTTCTGCGCGGGTGTGTTCAATGCGGGGAAAGGATCGGGGAATTCATGCTTCCTCAGGATGTCGCCTGCGCTCTGACAGTCGGGGAATTCCACATAAAGTCGGAAGCAAACCAATTGTTAAAAAAGCTTTGGAGCAACAGTATTTCACTTGGGGCGGCGTGCAGGCAGACCGACAGTTTGGTGCGTGCTGCCGGAGATACGGCAATTGTCCTGAAAAATCTTAAAAGGAATGATCCGGAAAAATTTCTTCAGGTGTTGGCAATTCTGTGGAGATATCGGAAGGAACCCATACGTGGGACAAATAATCGCGTATAAGAAGGCCAAAAACGACATCGCTGCGTTTCTTAAAGCCAAGGATATTCGGGAAGCGGAGGCTGTTTTATCACAATGCGCTGATGAAACCCGGGTTCGCCTCTATCGGGAGATGTCTCCGCAGGAGTTGGGATTGTTGACATCACGGGGTGATACCGGCTGGGTAATATGTGAATTGCCTCGAGGAGAGCTTCTCCGGGCTCTTGCTCACGACCCGGAGTTGATTGACGAGAAGGGGCAATTGTTTCCAATACAAGCAGTGGCGGTGGCGTTTTCTCTTGCGGATAGAAATGACGCTTCAGTTCTTTACCATGACGAAGGCCTGATGAGAAACATTGTAAACTTGGCATTTTTGGTTGAACTGCCGGTTGAGATTCCTTTGGATGATGGTGACGAAATCGAGGAATGGCTCTCAGGTCACTGGCTCAGCAATTTTGAACCGGAGGTGGAAGACCTGCTTCGGTACGATGAAGAAACCCTAACGATGATCACGCAGGAAATTCGAGAACAGGCCCGAGAGGAACTCCGCATGATTCAGCGGGCGATAAAAGAAAGGGCGAAAAAAATCGAAAAGGAGATGTTTGATATCTGAAACGGTGCGCCGTGAGGGCATGCAAGGCCCTGTTGAGACTATGAACTCGATAGTGAAATGGGTTCCCCTCCGTAAAGAATGGGAACCGGACCCCCACAAGCCTTTTCTTGTGCAGATACTGAAAAAAGCCGTCTTCGCCAAGATGGTTGATCTGGAGTTTCTGGCCTATTTTAAGAACTCGCTTTCCCTCATGTGTGAGGCGTGGTTAAAGAGAAAGGGCATTGATCCGACGATCAATACGAGCAAAAATTATCACAGGCTCCAGGATGAATTTTTTAAAGTATTGGCACACGTTAACCGGGGTTTCGAAATGGCAGTGCATGCTGATTGGAGGAGCGGCGTGGGAACATTGATGGGGCTTTGGCACGATATTAAGAGAAAAGGGGATGCCCAATGGATCGATCATCGCTCTCTACGCCAGAAAAATAATCCGGTAAGCAGATTTGAATTAAGAGAAGAACCCAGACAAGATGTGGCGGATGCTTTCTGGGTTAGCCTGTTCAGAAACGGAATAAGGCGTAAGCGGGACATGATGGCGGTGGCGGAGAAGATCGACGATCAGCAGAGCCGGTTTTTTGTGACTTCGCTTCATCTGGACGAACACATGACTTTCACGGAAACAAAAATAAACATGGTTACCCATACTCAGGAGGTCTGGATTGGGGAATCGTTATCATCTAAATTGGGCTTGCAACGAGGGTTTGACTTCTTGGAAGAGACCTTTGCCGCCAGCGTTTCCACAATGATGAAAGCCGGTAACATTATTGCGGAGGGGCAGGCCAGTTTGTGGTTGATCAGAAACTTCTTCCGACTTCACCGGAGGGAATGGGGATATCTTTTCGAGACCCTCACCGGCGGACATGTTGCGTTGGAACGTCTTTTTGGAAGCGTGATCGCGACCCTCGCTCTGGGCCATGATCGCAAGACGTTCGAATTAGGGGAAGGTGATGCCGGGGAATTATTCAGGATGTTTTGGGAGGGGGGTCTCAGCTTGCCGGTGGGAAAGGCTGAGCCTCTTTTGGATGCGTTGCATCAGTCAATTATGAATAGAGAAGAATACAAGATTTTCACAAAAGCCGCGTCGGTTATGTCCGCGTTAACCGTATCAGACGGCACCGGCAAGCGGTTGAAGAGGTATGGTGAAGCGCAACTCGTTTTAAAATCCCTTGGTACATTGGTTGAAGATATTGTGGCGTATCACTTAGATGACGTCGAGGTTGATGTAAAGAGCTTGACGGGGACTATTGAAAGCGAAGGAAGCTATGCGCTCTTCATAAAGAAAGTTCAACTCCTTTTAAAACTCGATGTGGAAATTCATAGGGTGGTTGAAAATATATTCTGGAACGTCATTGATACGTTTTCAGATCTTTTGACAGCGCATACGATTCAAAAGAAGAAGATAATTTCAAAGAAACAAAGTCAAGAGTTAAAACGGATAGCAGCAAAATACCACCTTCGACTTGAAGAAGACAATTATCTGATGTATGCTCCTAACCGGTGTTATATCGGCAAAGAGATCAGCGATTATCGAAAACCGGCACAACGATAGGACACTCAGCGCCGTGTGCATATCCTGACGATCGGGAGAGGCGGGGAGCGGGTTCCTGGAAGGATCATCGTTTCGCCGAGAGACGCAAGGGCACTTCGAAAAAGGCGATCCTGCATAATTAGTCAATCCTTAAAAAGTTAGTGAGGGAGAATATGAGCACAGTTTTGATAATCGGAGCCGGCGGTGTGGGGGGCGTGGTAACACACAAATGTGCTCAGGTTCCAGAGGTTTTTTCGGAGATCATTCTGGCGAGCCGGACCATTGAAAAATGTGAAACGATCAAGAATCAACTTAATAAGCCCATCAGGACGGCGCGGGTTGATGCGGATGAGGTTGAACAGGTGGTTGCTTTAATTCGAAACGTCGAGCCGGATTTGGTTATCAATACCGCACTGCCGTATCAAGACCTTACGATTATGGAAGCCTGCCTCAGAACGAAAACCGACTACCTGGATACTGCTAATTACGAATCCCCGGAAGCGGCTGTTTTTTGCTATAAGCAGCAGTGGGCGTTTCATGAAAAATTCAAAGATCAGGGAATTATGGCGTTATTGGGGTGTGGGTTCGATCCGGGAGTGACGAACGTCTTCTGCGCCTATGCTCAGAAAAATCATTTCGATGAAATTCATTATGTCGATATTGTTGATTGTAACGCCGGAGAGCACGGGCATCCCTTCGCCACCAACTTTAATCCGGAAATCAATATCAGAGAAGTCACCGGCAAGGGTAAATATTATGAGAATGGCCGGTGGCTTGAAACTGAACCTTTAAGTATCCACCGACCATTTGATCTTCCGGCGGTCGGTACGACCGAGATGTACCTGTTGTATCATGAAGAAATGGAATCCCTTGTTAAGAATATTCCCCATATTAAGCGCATGCGATTCTGGATGTCCTTTTCTAATGAGTATCTTACCCATCTTCGAGTCCTGCAAAATGTAGGCATGACCGGTATTGACCCCGTTGACTTTGAGGGGCATAAGATTGTTCCGCTTCAGTTCCTGAAGAGGCTGTTACCTGATCCATCTTCACTTGCCCCTACTTATAAAGGGAGGACTTGTATCGGCTGTATGATCCGCGGGATCAAAGACGCAAAGCCGAGAGAATACTTTGTGTACAACATCTGTGACCATGCTCAGTGCTACAAGGAGGTTAAAGCGCAGGCAGTGTCGTATACAACCGGAGTTCCTGCTATGATCGGGGCGCTACTGATGCTCAACAAGACCTGGAGAGGTAAAGGAGTTTTTAACGTAGAAGAATTCGATCCCAATTCTTTTATGGCGTGTTTAAATCGATACGGCTTGCCATGGAAGGAGCAATTGCACCTCCCTGGTAACGTACTTGCGTAAGGACGGGTCCGCACGATCATGATTACTATTGATGCCGTTCACACTACTCCCTGTTACATCCTTGATGAAAACGCCTTGCGACGGAATATGGAAGTCCTTGATGCGGTTCAGAAGCGGACGGAGTGTAAGATACTGCTGGCGCTCAAGGTGTTTTCCATGTTCAGTACGTTCCCCATAATCCGGCAGTTCTTGTGCGGAGTAACAGCGAGTTCCTATAACGAAGCCAGACTGGGATATGAGGAATTCGGCAAGGAAGTCCATCTCTATTCGCCCGCCTATAAAGAGTCCGAGTTCAAGAAGGTGCTTCATTATTGTGACTACATCGTTTTCAATTCCTTTCCCCAATGGAATCGCTTCAAACCTTGCGTTTCGAAAAAGGTTAAGTGCGGTATCCGCGTCAATCCAGAACATTCCGAAGTTGCCATTGACCGTTATAATCCCTGTGTTAGGTACTCACGCCTCGGGGTAACCAGGACCAACTTTCAGGAGAAGGACCTTACGGGCATAACCGGACTGCATTTTCATACCCTCTGCGAATTGAATTCAGATGCTTTGGCACGAACTCTTGCCGCTTTTGAGAGAAAGTTCGGTGCGTTTCTGCGCGAGATGGAGTGGGTCAATTTCGGGGGCGGGCACCATATCACGCGGAAAGACTATGACATTGACCGGCTCTGCGATCTCATCCATGAGGTTAAGAATCGTTACCATGTTGACGTGTATCTCGAGCCGGGAGAGGCGGTTGTCTTGAATACCGCAGTCTTGGTTGCTTCCGTTTTGGATGTTATCTCCAATGAAATGGAAATCGCCATCTTAGATACGTCGGCGGTGACGCACATGCCCGATATTTTGGAGGCTCCCTACCGGCCCGAGATAGCAGGCGCAGGAAAGCCCGGTGAGTTTGAACATACCTATCGCTTGGGAGGTCTGACGTGTATGGCGGGGGATATTATCGGAGACTATTCCTTTCCCTATCCTTTAACCGTCGGATCAAAGGTGGTCTTTTTGGATCAGGCGCACAGCACCATGGTAAAGAACAATACGTTTAACGGAGTCCCGTTGCCGGCGATTGCAGTTCAAAGAACGGATCGGAAAATCGATATCGTTCGTGAGTTCGGCTATGAAGACTACAAAGAGAGGCTTTCGTAACGAGATTGACGGATCGAGAAAGGGAGACAAGCCATGGAGTCGATAGCCGGTACATTGACAAGCGGGAGGAAACAGCGGTTTGATCTCATTGGGGCCCGAAGGCTTTTTGCCGCGATCTCATTTTCCCCCTTCATCCCATTCATAGAGGGGCGTTTTTTGCGGTACAGGTAACGGAATGAATCAACGGCCAAGGAAGAGGTATTCCACGGGGGCAAAACTGCTCTGGTGGCTTAGCGCCCAGGCAGTCAGAGGCTTTATTTTTCTTATTGGGATATGTCCGGCTTGCTTGTTCCCGCCTCTCGGCACGGTCTTAGGATTATGCGGCTTTTATCTCTTGGTCGGTCGACAAAGGATCGGAGTCGATAATGTGAGAACTGCTTTCGGGGAAACCATGTCGAGAAAGGAAGCGCGGGCTTTAGTTAAGAAAAATTTCCAGAATACTGCTCGGGACTTTATTGAGATGGTGGCCTGTTGTGATACTGATCACCAAGTTGCCCTTGCAAACAGTATCCTCGTTCACGGGAAAGAGCATCTTGACAAAGCGTTGGCAAAGGGAAAAGGGGTTATCCTCGTAAGCGCCCACCTCGGTAATTTTCCCATCATCGGAGTTAAGCTGGCTTCTCTTGGCTATTCCCCGCGATTAATTTATAAAGAGCCTAAGAATATATACCTGGTGGGGAGGGCTAAGCAATGGATGGATCAAGTAGGAATCGGAGTCATCCCCTATAAACCCCGGCGGCGGTGCGCACTTGAAATAATCAAGGAACTGAAAAATAACGGGATTATCATCCTTCTCATTGATCAGAACCCTCGGAAAAAAGACGGGGTTTACGTGGAGTTCTTTGGGCAGGCGGTTCCCACCTATCGTGGGCCGGTAGTAATGGCGGTAAGGGCCGGCGCGGCGATTGTTCCTCTGTTCATCCATCGGAATAGGGATAACCGCGAGGTCATTACTATCCTGCCGGAGCTTGCCCTCAAACGATCCCCGGATCTGGACCGTGATATTATTGATAATCTCAGAGTTATCAATGCGCTCTATGAAAAATGGATCGTGCAGCATCCGGATCAGTGGTGGTGGGTCCATCGCAGATTCCGTCGAGCGCGGACTCTGAATGCCGATGATGGCTAACAAATGGTGATCTCACAGTATTATAGTTACCAGCAACAGGGATCTGTGGTATTCTGATCGTGTGGCTCGGCGCTTTGGAGGAGAGATGAAATCGAGTGAATGAGATGTTATTTCTATTGCTATTGCCTCAATATTTTGTCATATAGATACATCCATGAAGAGCCTTCTCGAAAGATTTGATGCGTATCTTTTTGCGGTAAAAAATGCTTCCGTACATACTAGGAAGGCATATCGATCTGATATCGAGGAGTTTATAGCGTTCCTACGGGAAAATCAGAATAACACCGGGGCCGAAGGCGACAGTGGGATTGACGGAATTTCTCCTTTGATTGTCCGGGAGTTTTTGGCATACTTGCACAAGAAGAACGCCAAGACCACTATAGCCCGGAAATTAGCATCTTTACGGGCTTTTTTTCGGTTCTTGGCGAAGGAGGGGGTTATTTCATCAAACCCGACTCAGACCGTTTCTTCACCGAAACCGGCAAAACACGTACCAACGTTTTTATCGATCGACGAAATATTCTCATTGATCGAACAGCCTGATAAGGATGATATTCTAAGCCGGCGGGATCGCGCGATTTTGGAGCTTATGTATTCCTGCGGTCTGCGGGTAAGTGAAGTGGTTGGTTTGAACGAAGATAATCTGGCCCTGGAAGAAGGGATGATAAAAGTCACCGGTAAAGGAGGAAAAGAACGGCTCCTTCCCATAGGGACGAAAGCACGGGAAGCTATCGAAAATTACCTCCGCACGCGGAACTCCTTAGAGACGAAGGAAACGGAACGGGACCGCGCCCTCTTTGTCAACAGGCGAGGAGGAAGACTGACGACTCGAAGCGTAGCTCGCATGATACACAAGTACGCGGGTCGCGCGTCTTTTTTCCGGCCGGTTCATCCCCATGCCATACGGCATACCTTCGCCACCCATTTGCTGGATGCGGGGGCTGATCTGCGAGCTATCCAGGAACTCCTCGGCCATAGCAGCCTTTCGACAACCCAGCGATATACCCATATAAGCATCGACCGGCTCATGGAGGTATATGACAAGAGCCATCCCCGAGCCAAGACATAATTTCACTGTAAAGGAAAACCATGACGGAAACAAATTACCTTATCCGAGGCACGACCATTCTCGCCGTGCGAAAGAATGGAGTGGTCGCCGTGGCCGGTGACGGCCAAGTTACCATGAACAATACTGTTTTAAAACACAAGGCGAAAAAAATTCGCCGACTCTATCATGACAAAATCATTGCGGGTTTTTCCGGTGCAACCGCTGACGCCTTTACCCTCTTTGAAAAATTCGAAAACAAGTTGGAACTCTATCACGGCAATATTACTCGATCAGCCGTAGAACTGGCTAAGGACTGGCGAACCGATAAGATACTGCGTCGTTTGGAGGCATTATTGATTATTGCCGACAAGGAGCATATGTTTATCATCTCCGGGACGGGGGATGTTATCGAGCCTGATGATGAAGTTATCGCCATCGGCTCTGGCGGCCCCTATGCTCAAGCAGCCGCGAAAGGTCTTCTGGACCACACCACTATGGACGCTTCCGAGATTGCTCGAGAAGCCATGAAGATTGCAGCCGGTATCTGTATCTATACCAATGAGCAGATCCTTATCGAAGAAATTGGACAATAACACTTCTGAGGAATCATAATGGCGAACTTAACTCCCAAAGATATCGTTTCCGAACTGAACAAGTACATAATAGGTCAAAACAAAGCTAAACGCGCTGTTGCGGTCGCTCTCCGGAATCGCTGGCGACGGCGGCAGGTACCCGATGATCTTCGTGACGAAATAGCCCCTAAGAATATTATTATGATGGGTCCCACCGGAGTGGGAAAGACCGAGATCGCTCGTCGTCTCTCGAGACTGGCCCAGTCACCCTTTTTGAAGGTTGAGGCATCTAAATTTACTGAAGTCGGATACGTAGGCAGAGATGTGGAATCGATGGTCAGGGATCTGACTGAAATTGCTGTCAACATGGTGAAAGCCGAAGAATCCGATAAAGTCCACGAGAAAGCTCAGAAGAATGCCGAAGAAAGAATCCTTGACTTACTACTTCCGTCGCGAAGAGATGACGTTTCTCCACCGGTCACGGTCGCAGATGGGCACCAGGAAGATCTGCAAATTTCCCCCTCGACCCGAGAAAAACTGCGGCAGTTGTTGAAGGCGGGTAAACTTGACGACCGGGAGGTTGAACTGGAGACATCGTTTCGGACGATGCCGGTTATAGAGGTGCTTTCGGCCAGTGGAATGGAGGAAATGGAATTCAACTTAAAGGAGATGTTCGGTAATTTGTTTCCCCAGAAAACAAAGAAACAGCGGCTCAAAATACCCCAGGCTCTGGAAATTTTAGCCCAGGAAGAATCACAGCGACTGATTGATATGGATCGAGTAACGCGGCTGGCAAAGGAGCGGGTGGAAGAGTCCGGGATAATATTCCTTGACGAAATAGACAAGATTACCGGGCGGGAAAGTTATTCCGGGCCTGACGTTTCTCGGGAGGGTGTTCAAAGAGATCTGCTGCCTATCGTTGAGGGAACGACTGTTACCACAAAGTACGGAATGGTCAAGACTGACCACATTCTTTTTATAGCGGCCGGGGCGTTTCATGCCTCTAAGCCGTCGGATCTTATTCCGGAGCTTCAGGGGAGGTTTCCGATCCGGGTAGAACTCGATTCGTTGGGAAAGGAGGAGTTTATCCGCATCCTGCAGGAGCCCCGCAACGCCCTGGTTAAACAATATCGCGCGCTGATGGAAACGGAAGGGTTGATATTGGTCTTTGACGGAGAGGCTGTCGAGGAGATAGCCAAAATCGCTGAAATAGTCAATGAGCGGACTGAAAACATCGGTGCCCGTCGCCTGTACACGATCATGGAGCGGCTTCTCGACGAGATTTCTTTCGATGCGCCCGAAATGGAGGGAAAAGAAGTTGTTATCAGCAGGGACTATGTCAAAAAGAAGTTACAGGATGTTATAACTGACGAGGACTTGAGTCGATACATACTGTAATCCTATGCTGACGATTACGGCGCCGTTTTTGCCCTCTCGATGTGGTGAATCGTGCGTTGGCGGTTAGAGAAAAATGAAAAGACACTCTTTACTCTGGTTGCGGGCAGGGGGAAGGCTAAGAGGATACATCCTCCTTGCCTCAGCGATCGTGCTGGCGGCGGGAGCGGTCGGTTGTGCCCGAACGCCGGTTACGCCGCCGCGAGAAGACAATATGCCGCCTCCCTATACCGTGGGGGGGAAGGTCTATTATCCGCTCTCCGACGCCAAGGGATATGTGGAACGGGGCATTGCTTCCTGGTACGGGGAAGACTTTCACGGGAAGAAGACCTCCAATGGAGAAGTCTACGATATGTATGCCAAGACGGCGGCCCACAGAATTCTTCCCTTTGGAACCCGTGTCGAAGTTGCGAATTTAACCGATGGAAAAAAGACCGTACTGAGAATCAATGATCGGGGACCGTTTGTGAAGAACCGCGTCATTGATCTCTCTTATGCGGGTGCGCGAGATATTGGTCTGGTCGGTCCGGGCACCGCTCCGGTGGAAATAAGGGTAGTGGGGGCGGATGATGAACATTTGGTCCGGGAGGGGGCGGCGTATACCGGAACGAAAATTCCGTATTGGACGGGTGAATTTAGTATCCAACTGGGGGCGTTTGAGGAGTTCAATAACGCTTTGCGTCTAAAAGGTAACGTCTCTCGGTATTTCAAGCCGGTAGAAATAAGCACCTTTGATCTCCACGGGAGAATGCTTTACCGGGTTCGCGCCGGCAAATTCCGTACCTTGCAGGAAACCGTTGAGGCTCAGAAGGAATTGAATGCGCGAGGATATGGTGACAATTTTGTTGTTGCCGAGTAATGGGGATTCGGGGAATGTCCTTGGAGGAAAAGGAAAACGGGCTGTGGAATAATAGTAAACCAATGATCCTGGATGGTGGTGTGACATGAAAAAGAAATATGCATTTGGCTGGGTGTCGATAGGGATGGTAGTGGTTCTGATATGCGGAGGATGTGGTCGGAACAAGGCATATGTTCCTCCTGATAAGGGAAGCGGTGGTACCATCGTTCTTGTGAACCCCATTTATGATCCGGGGTTTTACGTGGAGTTGGACAAGAAGGAGGCTGGTTTTCTCAAAGAACGGCTGGAGATTGAAGTGGCTCCCGGCAAGCACACGCTCAAAGTGTACAATGTTGAAACGGTGTTAGCGGACAGCAAAAAAATCATCAATCACAAATTCGATCTTACGGTGAAGATTGGCCAAGGAGAGGTTCAAAAGATTCAACTTGCGTGGGATGATCCGAGCTATTCCATGGATGCGCGAAACCAACGGGTCGAGCCGCCTACGGAACAAAGAAGGAACAAAAATAAAGAAAAAAGGAGGGACACCATGCCGGGCACGGGGATGCCGTAAACCTTACTTGATACAGACCCGGCGCACTTGTTCCAAGGTCGTATCTCCTTTGATGGCCTTCATGATTCCATCCTGGAAGAGAGTGGTCATTCCCTCCTCGATGGCTTTTTTCCGGATTTCTTCGACGGAAGCACCTTGCACGATAAGTCTTTTTATCTCATCGGTCCCTTCGAGTAGTTCGTGGAGACCGGTTCGACCTTTAAGCCCGGTGTTTTTGCAGGCCTCGCAACCCTTCCCGCCATAGAGGACAAAGTCTTCGTTGTAAGTGATACCGGTCTTCTCAAACTCATTTTCTCCGTATTCTCTTACCATCTGATCGAACTCGTCTCGCGAAGGATGGTGCGGTTCCTTGCAGTTGGGGCACAGTGTTTTCACGAGGCGCTGGGCGAGGATTCCCAAAAGCGCATCGGCAAAATTGAAGGGATCAAGCCCGATGTCGATGAGCCGGGTGATGGTCTCGGGGGCGCTGTTGGTATGAAGCGTGCTAAAAACCAGATGTCCCGTAAGGGAGGCTTCGATGCCCATGCCGGCCGTTTCCGCGTCCCGCATTTCCCCCACCATGATTACGTCAGGATCTGCCCGGAGAAAGGCGCGCATGGCGGTTGCAAAATCGTATCTATGTCCGTCCGGCGTTTTGATATTAGGGTTGATCTGCACCTGGCGTAAACCATACTGGGTGATTTCTACAGGGTCTTCGGCGGTCCATATCTTTCGGTCCTCGGTGTTGATGTATCCGAGGACGGAATGGAGGGTGGTCGTCTTTCCCGATCCGGTAGGACCGACGCACAGAATGAGCCCATAGGGTCGTTCAGCGATCTTTTTAAAGACTGTTATGTTACGCTCGGAGAAATTCATCTTATCAAGCGGCAACGGTTCGCCGGCGGCCAAAATTCTCATGACAACATCTTCATTGCCTCCAGCGGTCGGAACGGTGGCGACCCGGAGTTCAACATCACGGCCCCGATACCGCAGTTTAATTTTGCCGTCCTGAGGGAGCCGCTTTTCCTCGATTCGAAGTCTTGACATGATTTTTAATCGGGAAATGAGAGCGTTGGTGTGGGTCATGGGAATTGCTAAGTAGTTGAAACACGAACCGTCCCGGCGAAATCTGATTACGGTATTTCCTCTGCCCAGATATGGTTCTATATGGATATCCGACACACCCATATTGTAAGCGTCCATGATAACCTTATTTGCCAACTGGACGACCTTGCTGTCTGATTCCGCCACTTCGTTTTCGACTGAATCCGGCACTTCAGCTATCTCCGCATCCATGCTATCCATGCCACCGAGGATTTCCTGAATATCGATTTCCCTCTCGGGGGTCTCTATTTCAGGTGCGGAGGGGCTTCCCCTTCCTGCTTTCAATCCTGTTTGGACGGCGGCGTCGATAAACTGGACAATATCCTCCGGTAAGGATACCCAGTATTCGATCTTGCGTACCTTGGGATAGTTGAACTTTACCCATTGTTCGATGGCATCTTTCTTTTGGAGATCATGAGGTTCATCCACCAGGACAATGAAGGTGTACCCTTCTTCCTTCAACGGAAGCCAGAGGCTCTTTTTAATAAAATCAGGTCGTAGCCTTCGAGTGACGTTTTGATCAATGGTTATTTTTTGATCAAACGGCTGATACTTGAGGTCGTAGTAACTGCTGAGGGACTTTCCGATATTTTCCTTGGAGACGCGGTAGGAGGTCATTAATACTTTTATGACATCGCTTTTTTTCTCACGAGCTTCAATGGTAGCGTCTTCCAGCTCTTTCTGGGTGATGATGTTGTTGGTGAGGAGATATTCGAATTTTGAGGGTTTCTTCTTGGATCGTTTGATCTGGTTGAAAAATGCGAGTCCCAATACTTCTGCTATTTCAGCGACATTCTGCTTGTCCTCCATATTAAATGCCTCGGCGCTCTTCTTATTAAGCAACTGGATAACACCCATCAGGTATTTGTTATATACAATGGGAGCGGATAATACCTGCCGGGTTTGGAAACCGGTTTTCGTGTCCCAGCTTTTATCAAATTCGATTTCCGGGGTGGTCGTGGACAACTCTACGGAATCATAAGCGTTTTTTACACTCATGATTTTACCGGTGGTGGCGCAGTAACCGGCGATACTTTTTCGACTTATGGGTACTCGGATTTCCGCGGCTTCGTTTCCTTCCTTCATTTTTGAATAGATCTCTTTTTTTGCATGATCAACCGCATAAATCGTGATTCGTTCGGCATCGAAGAGGGAGAGAATCTTATCTTTTAGATTAAGTAAAATGTCATCAGTGTTTTCGGCCGCATGGATTTGATGAGTAATGTTTTTTAAATTTTCGTTATACGCGACGAGATTCCTGAGTTTCTCCAATTCCTCTTTGGTACTCTTAGTAGTCATTACTCTTCTCCAGGAGGGTTATGTGGTAATACAATGCGGATAACAGCATCGGAACACAGTGGGTTTATCGAATATTGTTTATTGCAATTTGCCGAAATTGTCAACTACCGGTTTTCCTCCTCGTGGTTACGAAGAGGCTCGCAGACTTTTCTGGTACCTCCACCCGCCATTTACGGGGCGTTACTCTGATAATTTCTTAACCGAGGCGGAAAAATGTAATAATACGATTTTAATGGTAAAATTGTATTCTTTTTGATAATGAATGCAATAAGAATTTTCCCTTCCCGTTAGGTGCACCGTAACGGGAAAGCAAGGATAACGGTTCGGGTGGGGAGGATGGGGGTACGGCCGGACCATTTGGGGCCGACAGGAATCAGGGCGGTGGTTTCTTACTATACAGGAGACAGTTGGAAATGTCCTTGAAAAGAAAGACACTGGTCACCGGAGCGGCGGGTTTTATCGGGTACCATCTTTGCAGACGTCTACTCGAAGAAGGTGAGGCGGTGGTGGGAATCGACAACCTGAACAGTTATTATGATGTCGGCCTCAAGAAGGCTCGGGTGGCCCAACTGGAACCAATTCGTGATTTTAGATTCATTAAATTGTCTTTGGAGGACCAGGGAGGGATTATAAAACTTTTTGAAGAGGAGCGGTTTGACTACGTGGTCCACCTTGCCGCGCAAGCCGGCGTCAGGTATTCGCTCGAAAAGCCGTCCGCCTATATAGACAGCAATATTTATGGATTTCTCAATATTCTTGAAGGGTGCAGGCGTGCCATTCCAAAACACCTTGTCTTTGCATCTTCCAGCTCGGTTTACGGCCTCAATACGAAAATGCCGTTTTCAGTCCATCAGAATGTGGATCATCCGGTCTCACTGTATGCGGCTACCAAAAAAGCAGGTGAGCTTATGGCCCATACTTACAGCTATCTGTTTGGCATCCCCGTTACCGGCCTGCGATTTTTCACAGTTTACGGGCCGTGGGGGAGGCCTGATATGGCCCTGTTTTTGTTTACGGAAGCAATTTTGAACAATCGGCCGATCAATATCTATAATTTTGGGAAGATGAAGAGGGATTTCACCTATATCGACGACATTATTGAAGGCGTTTTCAGGTTAATCCCTCACGTCCCCGAGCCGAACCGCGAGTGGTCGGGAGATCAACCCGACCCGGCAACGAGTTGTGCGGCCTATAGGCTGTACAATATCGGAAACAATAACCCGGTAGAGCTTATGAGGCTTATTGAGGTGTTGGAATCTTGTTTGGGAAAAACGGCGGGGAAAACACTGCTTCCGATCCAGCCGGGCGATGTTCCCGCCACGTATGCGGACGTTGATGATCTGGTCAAAGATGTGGACTTTAAGCCCGACACGCCTATTGAAAAAGGGGTTGCCTTGTTTGTTGAGTGGTATAAAGGGTATTATGCCCGACAGGCGTGAGTCACGGCATAACGATAGATGAGATGCTTCCGCTTTTCCTGATTGTTACGTCTTTTTTGCGTGTCTAAGCAGGGAAAGAGAATTTACGGTCAGCCGGGCCAGCCACGGAAAGATTATTATTTCGTAGTACGAGCTCAGACGAATCGACGTCCGCCGGTTAATCCCGCTTTCCACAAGACGACAATAAACGTGAAGCGGGTTAAAGAAGTGTTGAATGCCGAGAAGGAATCTTTCCATTGTGCAGTGCCTCCTGGAGATGATGCTTTATCTCTTCTATCGGCACAATGTTGTCGCGACTTTATGCCCCTTCTCCTTTTTTCCCCATCGCGGGACGGTTCCGTTTCGTGATTCCAAAGAGGCGTTACGCTTCCCGCGCAAAGCGCTTGTTCCGCTACTCTCTCTTTTTACTTGCTCGGATCGCATGAAGGGTTGCGGTTGCTACCCCCGCATCAGCCAGCAGGCTTCCAATGGTTTCGATTACTTTCCGGAAAGGCGTATTGCGTATAGTGCTCCAACGAGAATCCCCTTCGTATTGTTCAGGGAGGGTAAGGTTGTATAAAAGAGGGGGTGTGAATTGGCCCTCATCATACCCGTAGGCGTGAACCCTCATCCATGCGCCTCCGGCGGGCAGGCAATCGGTAATATAATCGATGACTACTTGGCCGTTGTCGAAAAGAGTAGTAACGAGTTGTCGGGCTGGCGGGAGGTTTCCTACGGTGGCGTCGGGAACAACCTCCAAAAGATTCCATAAACAGAGAAGGTTATCGTCCAGAAGATTGATGGCGCCTGAAGGGAAGCCGAAAACAATGTCATCCATCACCGCCTTGCCGATCAGCTTTTGACCGGCGAAGCGAAGTCGCTCGATTGTTCCGGATGGCTCAGGATCGCCGTCGGGACGATAGTGTCCAAGACTCAGCCCGCTGAGGGTATTCTTGAAAAAGGAAGTCATCAGCTGCAAGATTCCTTTTCTCCGTGACGGCTGAATCCGGCCATCGTTATCCCGATAGTGGTACTCGGAGCCCCACAGGAGATCATTGAAGAGATTAACCGCATTGGCTGCGGCGTCGCTGAGGTTGTTGCCGATCCTTTGAAGGAAATTGGCGGGCGCATTGAGGGGGTCTGTCGGAGACTCGGCCTTTAGATCGACGGAATCACCTCCCGGATGGCTCAGGAGTTGATCCTCCTGGTAACGACGAATTTGCTCCATGAAGGTCGGGGGGGGATGTGAAGATGCCGGTCCCGTGGAGACCCGTGGAGGAGTCCCTGTTCCCATGGGGCAGAAGGCCTGCCCGGTTTCAGTTAACCCACCAGGAGGAACAGGAATGCGTGCCGCATCAGCAAGGATTCTTCTAAATTCCGATCCGTGAGAAAGGGTATTTCCTTGGGAGGATACCGGTTCAGGCTGCGGCCGTGCTTTGCTGTGGAGAGCGTTAATTGAAAGGGCGCTACGAGCATCCATGGGAAATTAGCTCCCCTTGAAGGGAAGATTTTGCCACAACGGCATAATTCAGCACTAAGGCTGCCCTTGGTAATAAGAGGGAAATGGGCAAGTTCAACATCCAGCGGGGAACTCACCACTATTTGTGGTAATGGCTAGAGCAATTTTTATGCCATTGGGTTTTTATTGGTTTTTGCGGCGAACGACGCCGGCACTGAAGGGCCGCAGATCGAGCCAGTGGGATGTAAACGGGGGAGTGCACGGACGGCGTGCCGGTCAAAGGGGAACCCGGAAAGAGAGTTTTTCGCTTAACGAAGATATTTTACGGAGCCATTCCTGAGCATCCTGATTACCTTGCCGTGCCTCAACCCGCCATTTTGGGTAGATGCCGTGAAGGATCTCATGGAAGGCATTTTGCAGTTTCCAGATGCCGGCGGTAAGAGAGTAGGTGCGGAGGATGTCTACCGTCGAGTCGAGCCTTTCCAGCGTAAGGAGGTCGTGGGAAAGACTCGGGAGCGAGTGAGATAGTCTTTCGATGGGTGGGGTAAAGACCTCTTCAAGGAAGTCTCTATCGAATGAGATCTTCATCAAGGCCGCTTGCTCAAAAACGGCATGCACCCGCTGTACCTCAAACGTCTCGTCCCTCAACGTCTGACGGAGCTGATTTTCCAAAACACATTTCAAACCTGGTTTCAAAGCCAGAGGTAACGACAGGTTAAGGGATGAATAATGCTGTGCCAGGGGAATGCAGGTTTCTTGGAGCCGGCTGTGCAGACCATCCGGACCGGAGAGAACGGCATCAACGATGAAACCTAAAATACGCTTTTGATCGTCTCGATACAGCGATTTAAAAGAATAGACGGAGCCGTCAAAACACTCCTGAAGCACGTGTTCCGGTTCAGTCGCTTCACCGTGGCTGAGACTATTTTGTAGCCTCAGGATAATTTCTTGATAATTGAGTACCGCGGGAGACTCCTTGACACCACAGACAGCCTTAAGGTCTCCGGAATAAACAACTCCAAAAACCAGCGTAGCGGATTCTCGGGTAAGCAATGAAATCACCTCGACGTTTCCTACCGCCCCCCTTGCTTTTTGGCGCTCGAAAGAATGGTAGTCTTTTTTAGGCACTAGTTGGTAACAGTAAAGGGTAGCGTTTTGAGATGGGGCGGCAAAGAGTGAATAAACAGCATAATGGGCGGCGATTTTTTTCATGTCTGCAACCGCAGGCCGCACCCGCTCATCGTAAAGGATACGTCCGTCAGGGTGCTGGGGGCTATTGCCCTTTGCGAGTTCGAGGGATGTAAGAAAACCGGTTTCCAGGTGATTGTCCTCAAGGAACTCCTCGGCCAATTGAAGGGCTCGGCTTGCGTACTGGATTATCTGAATAGTCTCGATGCCGGATAATTCGTCGAAGAACCATCCGCAACTAGTGTACATAAGCATGGTGTGACGCTGAAGCTCCAGTAATTTCAATGCGTTGACCTTTTCCCGTTCATTCAAGGGACGAAGCGAGTGGGTAGTGAGGAAATCCTCTACAGTATCTGCTGACCGATTCAATACGACGGCTATGTAATCGTTACGGGCTGACCAAGGGTCTTTCAGAAGCTCAGCAGCTTTTGTTTCAAAAAGCGGGACGAGCATGTCTCGAAGCCAGTCCAAAGCTTCCCGCAGAGGTGCTCGCCACGATTGATTCCATTCCGGATGCGCTCCCGAGTTGCATCCGCAGTCGTTTCTCCACCGTTCAATTCCGTGAGCGCAGCTCCAGGAGGTATTCTCGACTATCTCGACCTCATAAAGGGGGGGTGCTTTTTCCAGATACTCACCATAGTTGGTTATCCGGACGAAGTTGTTTGATTCGAGGTAGTGAAGGGCATAGGTTAGCGCCATATTTCCGAACTGGTGATGGTGACCGTACGATTCTCCATCGGTAGCAATATGAACGAGCTGGGGATCGGTTCGATCCTGAGAAAATCCACTCATGAGACGCTGGGCGAACTCTTCTCCTCGATTCAACAAATGCTCGAATGCCACCGCCCGGGAAATAGGGCCACTGTAAAAAAAGAGCGCTATCTCTTTGCCCGAACCAAGATGAAGGAGGTAGGGCTGCGTTGTATCAAGATCGCCAGCCTTCACCGTGCTCCAGGTTTCGGTCCCTTTCAGGCGGATCCTTTCGGCTTGGTGGGGGGCGAGAATCGTGAATTTGATCCCCATGTCGGCCAGGATGCCGAGTGTTTCCCTGTCGACCGCGGTTTCCGGGAGCCACATGCCTTCAGGGGCGCGTCCAAATCGATATTCGAAGTCTCGGATTCCCCACAAGATCTGGGTGTATTTGTCGCGAGACGTCGCCAAAGGAAGGATCATGTGATTGTAGGCCTGGGCCAGGGCTGAACCGTGGCCCGAGAAGGTATTTCTGCTTTCACGATCCGCCTCCTGTATCGCCTGATAAACTTTCGGTGCCTTCTTCTCCAGCCACATCAGGAGAGTCGGTCCGAAATCGAAGCTCATTTTTGCGTAATTATTGACCATGGACAGTATTCGATTCTTTTCGTCGAGGATTCGGGAAAGTGCGTTGGGCTCATAACATTCTGCTGTTATTCTGGCGTTCCAGTCGTGATACGGCCGGGCTGAATCTTGGATCTCAGTCTCTTCGAGCCAGGGATTTTCTCGCGGTGGCTGATAAAAATGTCCGTGAATACAGAGATATCGTTCGATCATGTGTTTATATATTCCAACGCTTTCATTGCTGCTCGGTCGCCGCTTTTTATACAGTCGCTGATTCCGATGCCCCGGTAAGCGCTTCCGGCGAGGAAAAGGCCGGGATGCGCCTGCAGCCGTTCATCAATGCGTTTCAGGGTATCACTATGTCCGACAACATACTGGGGCATGGATTTCTCCCAGCGATAGGCTCTCGCTAAGAGCGGTTCCGCCGTGATACCCATAATATCGGCAAGTTCCTCACGAACAAGAGCAATTAACTGCCGCTCGGCTAACAAGGCCAAATCTTCGTTTCTCGCGCCCCCCACAAAACAACGGATCAGAAAGTTACCGTGGGGCGCCCGGTTAAAGAATTTGTTGGAACTCCAGGTAGACGCCATAATCTTTCTTTTTTCCTTGTGGGGGATTACAAATCCGAAGCCGTTCCACCGCGCGGCACTATCTTCATCGCGATATGCCAGTGACACCGTGGCAGTGGAGACATAGCGGATTGCGTTGAGATTGCCGGCCAACGACTGGTCAAGGTCTTTCACCAGATCTCCGGCAATAAACGATGGAGTCGCCGCGATGACTGCTTGGGCGGTCACGGTTGTCCCATCGGAGAGTCTCAGGGCGTAGTGTCTGGGAGGAGACGTTACATTCCCGGTAATTCGTTCAATGGCGATGACTTTTTTTCCGGTGAGAATCGCCCGGCGGTTGAGTGTCGAGGCCACGGCGTGGGGAAGTTCGGAGAGGCCGTCTTTGAGGGTCATAAACAGACTATATTGCGGGATATAGCCAGATTTTTTCTTGTACTTCAGATATTGCTTTTTCCTTTTCATCATTCCGCGGATTATACTTCTATAATGGTGCTCCAATTCTATAAACCGAGGGAAGGTGCTTCTGAGGCTCATCGTTGCCGGATCGCTGGCATGGATGCCCGCCACCAGAGGGTCGGCGATTTTATCAAGCACTTCTTTCCCCAAACGTCGCTGTACGAACTGAGCCAGCGTTTCTTCGGCAGGAGATTTCTTGCCCGGCAAGATGAGATCCATAGCCATGCGGAGTTTTCCCAACGGCGTAATCAAGGGATCTTTGAGGAAGGAAGGGATGTCGGAAGGAGCCAACAGCATAAAGCCTTCGGGAAGCTTGTGAAGCTTTCCTTTCCAGAGGATGAAGGTACCCTGGTGACTCTCGTCCGTCTTCATCAGGTGATTCTGTATTTCCAGTTTATGACAGAGCTGAAGAGCAGCCGGCTTTTCGGAAATAAAGCAATCCGGTCCTCCTTCGATAATAAAGCCGTCGACCTTTTCGGTTAAAATCTTCCCCCCCAGACGGTTTTGTGCCTCCAGCAACAGGCAGTCCGTTTCCTGTCCGGTCTCTTTCGCCTTGGACCGGAGATGGTAGGCTGCGGCGAGGCCGGCAATACCGCCGCCGATTATGGCTATTGCCGTCGTCCGTTCTTTCATGACGCTGTTTGCTCCTCCTCGGCTAAAGACCGTAAAACAGCATCCGTAAGGGCCGTGATGAATTTTGGGCTTTCGTTTAAGGCCGGAGATCGTTGCAGCTGCAGACCGAGTTCGGCAGCCCTCTCCTTGAGAGAAATATCAAGGTCATACAAGGTTTCCAGATGGTCGGCGACGAATCCGAGGGGAACTGCCAAGATCTCCTTTACTCCCTCGCGGGCAAGATCGGCAAGGACCTCTTCCGGGCGGGGGGAAAGCCACGGTCCGCACCCTTTGCCTTGGCTTTGAAAGGCAAGGTGCCATGAGTAGTCTTTTAGCCGGTCCGTTACTCCGGCGATTGTGGACGTAATTTGGGTAGTGTACGGATCTTCTGTGAGAGCGGACAAAGGGAGACTGTGCGCGGTAAAGAGAAGCCGGACGTTTGGGTGCCGAGGGGAGGGGAAGTTCACCAGCCCTTCCCTTATCCGCTCGGCCACGGCGTCCAGATAATAGGGGGTGGTGTACCAGCCGGTCACAAAAGAGATATCCATCTTTTTCTTCAGATTCCTTTTCGCTTCGTGGACGGCATCATGATAAGCCCCAACTGCGGCTGCTGATGAAAAGGGGGCCATGATGAGGCAAAAGACTCTTTGAATATCGTTCGCCTCCAGTAACCGGAACGCGGCCTCAATTGACGGTTTCCAGTGTCTCATGCCGATGAAGACGTTTATTCTTCTGCCCGCTTCAAAGAGGCTCTCTTGAAGCGCAAGAGCCTGCCTGCGCGTAATCTCGGGAAGCGGTGACCTTCCTCCGATTCGCCGATACCGTTGGCGTATTGCATCAATAAATGATGAAGGGAGCACCCGATCGGCAAATATATGTCTCAGGAAAGGTTCGACATCGTCTAAGCAGGAAGGACCTCCAAAAGCGAGAAGCAGAATTCCACTATGGCGATCTGAGAAGGAGATGCGCTGCATTTATCGTCTACTGAGTTCATGGACAGTTTCAACCAGTGCTTTTGCATGTTCCACTGGCGTTTGGGGCAGGATGCCGTGACCTAAATTGAATATATGCCCGGGACGATTGGCTGCGGATTCAAGAATGCCTCTCACCCTGTCTTTCATGACCGGGAGGGGGGCGAAGAGCATCGCCGGATCCAGGTTACCCTGGATTCCGACAGCGGATCCCAGACGCTCCCAGGCAACCGCCAGATCAATGCGCCAATCAATGCCGATGACATCACCCCCCGCTTTTTGCATGAGCCCAAGCAGCGACGATGAGTCGGCAGCGAAGTGTATCGCCGGAATTCCCTTTTCCAGTTGTTTGAAAATAGATCGAGAGTGGGGTAAGACAAACTCCGCATAATCCTGCGGACTCAGACAGCCGACCCAGGTGTCGAAGAGTTGAACCGCCTGAACTCCCGCCTTGATTTGAGCATTAAGATAAGCGGTGACCGTCTCAGCCAGTTTCTCCATAAGGTGATGCCAAGAGCGGCTATAATGATACATTAATTGCTTGGTCTTAACGAAATTGCGGGAGTGGCCGCCCTCAATCATATAGCTGGCGAGAGTAAAGGGGCTTCCCGAAAATCCGATGAGCGGAATTTTACCATCCAGCTCTTTGCGAACTTTTTCCACGGTTTCCAGAACAAAGGGCACGTCTTCCTCCGGTTCGATAGATCGTAGCTGATTGATATCGCTTTCATTCCTGATTGGGTTATGAATAACCGGACCCTCCCCTTTGGTAAATTCCAATGTTATTCCCATCGGCTCGAGAGGAAGCAAAATATCGGCAAAAATGATGGCGGCGTCGACTCCCAGTTTCTCAATGGGTTGCAAGGTAACTTCGGCGGCTAATTCGGGAGTCTTGCACATGGTGAGAAAATCCACCTTTTTTCTGATGGCGCGATATTCCTTCATATAACGGCCGGCCTGCCGCATAAGCCATATGGGTGTGTATTCGGTGACTTCTTTTCGGCAGGCTTTCAAAAAAACCGAGTTCTCGATCATGATCTTCTCTCTCTTTTGGTGCGGCGATGCGATGTTCCGCATCAGCGGTATTCAGACAGGGGGTAATAAATTTTTGCCCTGAAATTATTAGACTTTTGTCCTGACAGCGTATCACAGATTACTATTCCGGTCAATTTACTCAGGACGAAGCCATTCCGGAGGGCGGACTCTCTTCGAGTTCCCCGAAGAGAACGAATCTGACCGAGGCAACGCGGTTCCCGGAGCACCAGCGGTTCGATGGGATGGTAGAAGAGACTGTCAGGCTTTCGGTGGTGGAAGATGAAGGGTAACCGCAAAAACCACGGGGTGGCCGATGAAAGTCGTCATTAACGTGCGATAAACATTGTCAGGAACACAAGCGGGAAGAGCCGGCTGAGGCTGAGGAAAAGCACAATTCTGATCCGCCCTGGAACTACCGAAATCTGAGGGGCCTTACAGAAATTTCGCCATGAGGATTTCGTCAACCCATGTTCCCTCAACCCGGTAACGGTTTCTTCGCACCCCTTCTTCCTGAAAGCCGAATTTTTTATACAGGGACAAGGCCCGCTGATTTGTCGAGAAAACGCCCAGTTCCAACCGGCGGAATCCTTTTTTGCGGGCCCAGGCGATGCCTTCTCTCAGAAGGATGGATCCCAACCCGGAATCCCTGAAATCTTTGTCGATCGCCATACCGATTTCAACGACATGACAGATTTTGCTGAACCGGCCGCCTACAAAACCAGCAACACCAACAACGTCACCATAGCTCTCGACCACTAAAATCAGGTTTCGATTTGTCGACTGCTCGCGAATCAACGTCCTAATGTCCTCGATGGTTCTCTCTCCCGGTTCGGTCATAATGTAGACATCTTCATCTCCAACGTCATAGAGAAGGTGATAAATTTTCTCGGCATCTTCTGTTTCTGCAATCCTGATAGTGAACTCAAGGTTTTTCATCGCGTTGTCCTGATTGGTGGTGCTTCGCAGACTGCCCCGGATGATTCCAGGCGGGCGTCTTTTTTTGACCTCATGGAATAGTGGTTCCGGCCCTGGTACCGGCACGTTCCCACCGCCGCAACGATGCGAACGGCGCATCATTCCTCAATGGTCTTGAAATGGGAAAAGAAACTTGCGTCGTGAAGAAATGGCTAACCGTTCGATGAGCCGCTGGACGACGGCATTTTCAGCCTCTCGCCACCGTGCTTCAGGGGCTTCCTTCCCAACGTCAAAGCTCCCTCCGGCGATATTATCATGACCGCCGGCATCCTGGGGATTGTCAAATACACTCCGTAGAATAGGAGACGCCACGGTCGAGGGGTCTCTGCCCCGCAGGGAAACGTGTAGTTTCCCGTAGTACCTCCCGGTGCAAAGGGACCACCGCATGCTGTCATAGGTCAACAAGAAATCCGCGGTTTGAGAGACCAAATCAGTGTATTCGACATCTCCGAGATGGGAGATGACGAGTTTGTTACAAATCATGGCGTTCTTTATGGCCTGTTTGAGGGTGGCAAAAAAGTTGAGCGACCGGGAGGGGTTCTGAATGCGGGATAAAGCCCGCATGTCGCAAAAAGAGAGGATGTTCAGATAGGTTTTAATAATGTCCGGTCGTTTTGCGCGACCAAGGTTAAGGGTATCTGTAATAATCCCATAGGCGAGCGCCGTTGCAACTCTTTGCGGGATTTGAATCCTGAGCGACAAGAGGGCTTGCGCGAGAATGACCGACGTGGCTCCGCATTCGTTGTCGATAATGGCCAGTTCCGCATCAGGGTTGTCAAGGGACATGTGTTGGTCAATGACGATTGTAGCCCGCCGCTCCTTAGGGAAAGGGTTGTTTTCGAAGGCGGGCTGGGTATCGACAAGGGCTATATTGGCATAGCGCTTTAGATCAGCAGCTTTAAACTTGTGAAGGGGCATCCGAAGAATTCTGACCATCTCCCTGTTCTCGGTTCGTCCGATGACACCGCCGTAAACGATCCGGCAGGTGATGTTGAAGTGATGCCCCGCCAGATAATAGAGGGCAAAGGAGCTTGCCAGTGCATCGGGGTCCGGGTAGTCATGAGTAAGGATTAGTAAGGGAGACAAGACTTCCTTTTTCTTCGTAAGGTATTGAACAACCTTGCGGGCATTTGGTTTTGATGTGATAAGGGGGGTATTCTTCTTTTTCACCGGCGATGTCAAAAAATAAGAAAAAAATAATGACGAATAAAGTCAGGGGTTCTCGTGTCTGAACAAGAGAATTCCCAGTGGCGGAAGGGTTATAGAAAGCGAAAATGGTCTGCCGTATGAGGGGATTGTCTCCGCCTCCGCCCTTCCCCCATTACCACAGCCGCTGCCGCCATATTCTGCTGCGTCGCTATTGAGCACTTCCCACCACGTCCCTTCCCGGGGAACGCCGATTCGGTAACGGTATCGGGGAACCGGTGTAAAGTTGCACACAACCAGCATCGTATCGTCATGATCATCACCCTCTCTCAGAAAGCTGATAATACTTCCTTCCCAATCATGGCAATCTACCCATTCGAACCCTCTGTTTTCGAAATCGAATCGATACAGAGCTCGTTCGTTTTTATAGAGATGATTCAAATCCCTGACCCATTTCCGTACGCCCTGATGAGGAGCGTATTCGAGGAGGTGCCAATCCAGACTTTCTTCATGATACCATTCTCCCCACTGGGCAAACTCACCGCCCATAAATAAGAGCTTCTTTCCCGGATGAGCATAAAGATATCCAAACAGAAGTCTCACGGTGGCGAATTTTTGCCAGTCATCCCCGGGCATTTTAGCGATAAGCGACCTCTTTCCATGAACGACTTCGTCGTGAGAAAGCGGGAGGAGAAAGTTTTCGAAAAAGGCGTACCAGATGCTGAAAGTCAACTGGTTGTGATGGTACTTTCGATGAATGGGCTCTTTAGAGAAATAATCGAGCGTATCGTGCATCCATCCCATGTTCCATTTCATGCCGAACCCGAGTCCGCCGACATAGGTCGGGCGTGAAACCATTGGCCATGCCGTAGACTCTTCCGCAAATGTCTGGGTGTGAGGATGGTGGGCGTAAACCGCTTCATTCAACGATCTTATGAAATTTATTGCCTCAATGTTTTCGTTCCCTCCGTACTTGTTCGGAATCCACTCACCATCTTTTCGGGCATAATCAAGGTAAAGCATCGATGCTACCGCGTCGACTCTCAGACCATCGGCATGGTATCGCTCAAGCCAGAACAGGGCACTGCTTATGAGAAATGTCTGCACCTCATGCCTGCCATGATTAAAGATGTAGCTTTGCCATTCGGGGTGGAAGCCTTTCTGGGGATCAGCATGTTCGTAAAGGTAGGTTCCGTCAAAATAGCTAAGGCCATGTTCGTCACTGGGGAAGTGGGAAGGTACCCAGTCCAAAATCACCCCGATGCCGTGTTGATGCAGCCGATCGATAAGATACATAAAGTCCTGCGGGGTCCCGTAGCGACTGGTAGGCGCAAAATATCCTACCGTTTGATAGCCCCAGGACCCGTAAAAGGGATGCTCCATGATCGGTAAGAATTCTACATGGGTAAATCCCATCTCGGAAACGTACTCAGACAGTTGCTGCGCCAATTCGCGATACGAGAGAGGCCGGTTTCCCGTATCCTCCGCCACGCGTCTCCAAGAACCGAGGTGAACCTCATAAATTGACATCGGCGCATCCAGAGCGTTGGACTGGTGTCGGTTCGTCATCCATTCGCTGTCCGACCATTCATAGTCATGGTTCCAGACGACCGACGCGGTTTTGGGCGGGGTCTCCCAGTAGAAGGCGAAGGGATCTCCCTTCATGACCCGATAATCATGATGCGATGAGATGATATGATACTTGTAGACAGTGCCTTCGGCAATGCCGGGGATGAATCCTTCCCAAACACCTGACTCGTCATCCCGTGGTCGTAGCGTGTGAGATTCCGGAGTCCAGGCGTTGAAATCGCCCACAACCGCCACCTGCTTGGCGTTGGGCGCCCAGACGGCAAAGAAAGTTCCTTTACCGCCGTCCGTGGTCATAGGATGGGATCCGCACTTTTCGTAGAACCGGGAATGATTTCCCTGCTTGAACAGGAAGATATCATAGTCAGTGAAGAGGCTGATATCGTACCGTACTTTCATGGGTAGTCTCCCTTGTAATGCTCTATCGGGTCATCATTTCCAGGGACAACCGTGGATGGGCATCCATTCAACATAATGATTGGAACCAAAGAATGTTTACCGGAGCGATTCATCGATTACAGGATTACGCAACACCCCGATGTTTTCAATTTCAACCTCCACGACGTCTCCGTGTTCCAAGGGACCGACGCCGCTGGGGGTCCCGGTTACAATGACATCACCGGACAGCAATGTAAACTGTTTTGAGATAAAGGAAAGGATTTGAGGGACGCCGAAGATCATGTACCGGGTATTGGACTCTTGTACCACGGTTCCATTAAGGCGGCACCGAATAGTCAGATTTTGAGGATCACCGAGATCTTCCGGCAAGGTAATGCTCGGGCCGATGGGGCCAAAGGTATCAAACGACTTTGCCCGGAACCATCCTGAGGTATCCAGCCTCTGAATGTTGCGTTGGCTTACGTCATTAAAGCAGGTAAAGCCCAGGATGTGATCCATGGCGGCCGTTGCGGAGATATGTTTGCAGCGGTCTTTGACGATAAAGGCCAGTTCAGCCTCATAGTCATTTCGTATCTCGGTAAAACCGTAGGTGTGGACGAATTGAGGCAAGACAATCGGCTCGTCCGGTCCGATCAGACAGTTGGGGGTTTTGGTAAAGAGGATGGGTTCCGTAGGGATGTCCGCAGAAAGACCTTTTATATCCAACGAGCCGCTTTCGGCAATATGATCCCGATAGTTGAGCCCCAGGGCAATGACTTTAGAGGGCTGGATCACGTACGACGTGTTTCGGTTTTTGATGGGAAGCGTTATCATACAAGTTCCTTGCGAGGGAGCAGCGCGTGCAGAAAAAGACGACGATCCGGACGCCGCAGGCCTTACCCACGTGCAATTCCTGATATTATTAACAGAGTATCATTGACACGAGGGTGATTATATAAGAGAACAGGTTGCACTATATCAGAGTTTTAAAAATTCTGCAACTATATGAAGAGGTTAGGGATGATGGGATTCCGATGGCGGTGTCAGGAGCACCGGCAACCGTGCGGCTTTGTTGCAAGAGGGTTTCTCTGCTCGCCCAGCATCAAAGGGTGGCTTGACCGGCGCAAGACCGGTAGACCCATGATTATGACCGATTGAGGGCTCGTCGCGGCAGTGATCCGCCGGCAAAAACCGGATACTGCTTCCGCGCCGGGTGCGGGCTTCCTTATCATGGGGGCGATTGTATCGGGAAGGGCAAAACAATAGAGAAATTTCCCCTGATGTGGTATCGTAAAAAACTTTCAGGTCCTTTGATTCTTCGGCCAACAGTTCGGGGCTCAGGGAATTGACAGATGAAAATCGCTATAATTCGCAAGGACTTTTTTACATCCCGGGGAGGAGGGGAGCGCTATGCCGTTAACCTGAGCGAAGGACTGGCAAATCTGGGACATGATGTCCATGTATTTGCTCATCGGTGGGAAAAAAATGCTCATCCGGGTATCATCTTCCACAACGTCCCGGCTCTTACTCTTTTTTCTTCCCTTAAAAATCTGTCCTTCGCCCATATGTGTCGAAAGCTGCTCTCCCGGCAACGGTTCGACATCACGCATAGTCTGTCTCAGACATATCCCCAGGATGTCTACCGTATGGGAGACGGGATTCACCGCCATTGGTTGAGGATTCAGTCGCCCCATCCGTTGTCTCGCTGGTGCAAAACAGTTACTCCGCGGCAACAGGTGATTTTATATCTTGAAAAACAGACGTTTAGTCCCGCCAATTATCGGATGATCATCTGCAATTCTCATCTTTGCAGACGCCAGGCTTCTCAGTACTTCAAGGTGCCGGAGGAGAAAATATCCGTCATCTATAATGGTGTCGATCATGCTGCCTTTCATCCCGGCCTGCGCCGGAAGCACAATCTCGCTCTTCGCCAGAAATTGCGGATTGCGGAAAATGCAGTGGTGATTCTTTTTGTGGCCGGAAATTTTCGTCGCAAGGGACTCGGTCGCCTGATAGAGGCCTTGCCGTTCCTACGGGAGAAACGGGAAGATATAAAGCTGGTGGTGGTGGGGAGGGGAAATAGCTCCCGTTACCGCCGCCGTGCCGATCAGCTCGGCGTTGGTGAGCGGTTGCTTTTCAGCGGCGAAACTGATATCATCGCTCACTTTTACGGTATGGGAGATTTGTTGGTGCTTCCCACCGCCTATGACCCGTTTTCAAATGTTTGTCTGGAAGCATTGGCCTGTGGTATCCCTGTGATCACCACCTCGGAAAACGGGGCTGCGGAGATTATAAAACCAGGGGAAACGGGCGTTGTCGTTTCCGATCCTTCCAACAGTAAAGAGTTGGTGGAAGGGATTTTCGTTTTCCTTTCCGCCGAGCGCCGGGAAGCAGTGAGAATGAAAGCGGTTGAATCGGTGCGTCCATTCACCATAGAGGGGAATACGCGCCGGACCCTGGAAGTGTACCATCAGGTGATCTCGATGAAACGGAGAATGGTGAGGAAGTGAAGCGGGCGTTGCCCGGGAATTGTGCCCGGATGCGAGAGTGAAAATGGGAATGAAAATCGTCCACCTCAGCACCGAATCGACATGGCGAGGCGGTGAGCAACAACTGCTCTATCTTATTGCAGGGTTAAAGAAACGCGGACATACTGCTCATCTGATCTGCCAATCCTCCGGCGGTCTTCATGATCGCGCCGTTCAACAAGGGATCGATATATTTCCTCTCCGCATGAGGGGTGAGGTCGACGTGGTGGCGGCCGTTAAAATCGCTCGCCTCATGCGCCGGGAAAAGTACGAGATCATTCATTCCCATAGCGCCCACGCCCTTTCCCTGGTCATGGCGGCATTCTGCCTTATGAGGCAGCGGCCGATCAGTGTTCTTACCCGACGGGTCGAGTTCAGTATCTTTCGGCACAATTTTTTGGGTATGAATCGTTACAAGTATATGAAAGGGACGGATCAGATCATCGCCATATCTGAGAGAGTGAAGGGAGTATTGGTTGAAGATGGCTTCCCCTCGGAGAAGATCGCCGTGGTTTATAGTGGGGTGGATATGCACCGGTTCCGGGGGATGAGTGGTGATTATGTTCTCCGGGAATTCTCTGTGCCTTCTGGTGCCCCTGTTCTCGGTAATGTTGGCTTCTTGGAGGAAAATAAGGGGCAGAAGTGGTTGATCCAGGCCATGGCGACGGTGGTAAAACGCTACCCCGAAATTCGGCTCTTTATCCTGGGCACGGGAAGGCTGGAATCGCAGCTTCGGGCCCTGGTAAAGGAATTGGATCTGGAGCGCACGGTTATTTTTACGGGCTATCGAAATGACGCAGGCTCTTTTTTCAATGTTTTTGATCTGGTGGTGGCCCCCAGCGTGGAAGAGGGCCTTAACTCCAGCATCCTGGATGCCTTGGCATTGGAACTTCCGGTTGTGGCAACCACCGCGGGCGGCATTCCTGAAATTATAACGCACGAGAAAAACGGGTATCTTGTTCCCCGGGAAGATGCTGAATCGTTAGCAACAGGTATTATCCATATGCTGGATCATCAGGATCAGGCAAAGGCCATGGGGAAACAAGGCCGCTTGAAGGTTGAGGAAAAGTTCAGTGATACTGCTATGGTGGAGGGCAACCTTGCGGTCTATCGACGTTTGATTGCTGAGAAGCGGGGTGGCGGAAGAGGTTAGGGGCCGTGTCTCCCATCGGGGGGAATGGTTTTCGCCCCCTGCCGCCCTGAGTAAGAGCCTGTTGGAACCGTAATCAATTTTTTTGAGGTTTTTTTCGATATGGAGCGGATATCAGCATGCATCATAGTGCGCAATGAGGAAAAGAACATCCGTGATTGCCTGGAATCGGTCAAATGGGCGGATGAGATTGTGGTAGTGGACGCTTTTAGTGAAGACGGGACCGTTTCCATCTGTAAGGAATATACCGACCGCGTTTTTGAACGGGAATGGACGGGGTTTTATGACCAGGTAAGCTTCGTGGTTGCTGCTGCCCGGAACCCATGGATCCTTTACATTGAAGCGGATGAGAGGATCTCCCCTGAGCTTTATGAAGAGATCCGGCGCGAATTTTCAGCGGAGCGGGTTGAATGGGATGGATTCTCGGTGCCCCGGCTGTCTCAATTTTTGGGGGGGTGGATC
>JAFGRE010000220.1 GCA_016935335.1 Deltaproteobacteria bacterium | reverse complement strand
TTAATGGGGATACGTTTCCATGGCTTCTACAGGTTTTGACCGCGAGAAGGCAGTCGATGTAGCCTTGACCCAGATAGAACGTCAATTCGGAAAGGGTTCTATCATGAGGCTCGGGAGTGATGAGCCGGTCGCTAAGGTTCCCGTCATCTCAACAGGATCGCTGGGATTGGACCTTGCTTTGGGTGTCGGGGGGATCCCGCGAGGCAGAGTGGTTGAAATCTTCGGCCCCGAATCTTCCGGCAAAACCAGCCTTACCCTTCACGTGATTGCTGAAGCCCACAAGAACGAAGGAATCGCAGCCTTTATCGATGCCGAACATGCTCTGGATATTAATTATGCCCGGAACCTGGGCGTGAAGACGGATGACTTGCTTATCTCGCAGCCGGATACGGGTGAACAGGCTCTTGAAATCGCTGAAGTCCTGGTGAGAAGCGGTGCTCTGGATGTATTGGTTATCGATTCGGTAGCAGCTCTTGTTCCCCGGGCGGAGCTTGAAGGGGAAATGGGAGACGCCCACATGGGCTTGCAGGCTCGTCTCATGTCTCAGGCCCTCAGAAAGCTTACCTCGGCAATCAATAAGTCAAAAACCACAGTCATTTTTACTAATCAAATCCGCATGAAGATTGGGGTATTCTTCGGCAACCCAGAAACGACCACGGGAGGCAATGCACTCAAGTTTTATGCCACGGTGCGTTTAGACATCCGCAAGATAGGAGCAATCAAATCAGGTGAGGAAGTAATCGGGAACAGGACGAGGGTCAAGGTTGTAAAGAACAAGTTGGCGCCGCCTTTCCGGGAGGTTGAGTTTGATATTATTTATGGTGAGGGCATCTCTCGAGAAGGAGAAATTTTGGATATCGGCGTTGAGAACAAGATCATAGAAAAAAGTGGGACGTGGTACTCCTATGGGGAGGATCGAATCGGTCAGGGTAGGGAAAATTCAAGACGATTTCTCAAGGAAAACCCCGATTTGGTGGGAAAAATCGTGAGGGAAATTCGGCATAAATTCGGCCTTGATGGAGAGGAAGACAGCAAGGCTGACGAAAAAGATATCCTCACACAGAACAATTGAAGGAGGAGCGATGAGACTCGACGATATTTTAAAGGTTGCTCTCTCGCAAGGCGCATCGGACGTGCATCTCAAAGTGGGAGTGCCTCCCATTCTCCGAATTAATGGTGCCCTGACGGTGCTCAAAGACGCGCCGCGCCTTTCACCCGATAGTAGTAAAGAGATAGCCTACTCGCTGATGAGTGATCGCCAGAAGGAACGCTTTCAGAAGGTCAATGAAATGGACCTTTCCTATGCGGTGACTGGGATGGGGCGGTTCCGGGTGAATATTTTCATGCAGCGGGGATCGGTTTCTCTGGTATTGCGAGCAATCCCCTTCCAAATCCCTCTGATTGAAGACCTCTTTCTCCCCCAGGTGATCGAAAAAATATCGATGGAGAATAGGGGTTTGGTTTTAGTAACGGGAACCACCGGGAGTGGAAAATCAACCACCCTGGCGGCTATGATCAATTATATCAATACGCAGCGCAATGCCCATGTGATCACTATTGAAGACCCGATCGAATTTCTCCATCGCGACAGGAAAAGCATTATCAACCAGCGGGAAGTCGGTCAGGATACCGAGGCGTTTGCCAATGCTCTGAGGGCAGCCCTACGGCAGGATCCGGATGTGATCCTGGTGGGAGAAATGCGTGATTTGGAGACCATTGAAACCGCCATACTAGCCGCAGAAACAGGCCATCTAGTGCTAAGCACGGTTCATACCCTTGACGCCACCGAAACGATCAATCGAGTCATTGCCGTCTTTCCTCCCTACCAGCAGAGTCAGATCAGAATTCAGCTCGCATCAGTGCTGAGGGGCGTTATTTCTCAGAGACTCATGCCTCGAGCCGATCAATCCGGACGAGTACCGGCGGTGGAAGTCTTGGTTGCCACCGCCCGTATCCGGGAGTATATTGAAGATCCGGATCGAACCAAAGAAATTACGGATGCTATTGCCGAGGGACACGTGCAATACGGAATGCAGACCTTCGACCAATCGCTGATGTCCTTGCTTGGGCAAAAGCTTATCACCTATGAAGAAGCGCTCAAGCAGGCGAGCAATCCCGATGATTTTGCGCTCAAATACAAAGGCATCTCTTCGACAAGTGATACCACCTGGGATGATTTTCATCAGGAGGATGCCGCCGGAGAAGGTGGAGACGAGATCGAGATTGACCGGTTTCACAACGAGTAAGGGAGCCGGTGTTTACTCGCGTATGACGGCATGGATGAAGAGGAGGAATTTCAAAAGGCAAAGAGTAGCGCCATAAGGATGCTCGCTTTTCGAGCGCGAAGCACGCAGGAAATTTCGGATCGGCTGCATCGAAAAGGGATTTCGGCCTCCCTTACGCAAAGGGTGGTGAATTATCTTAACGAGTACGGTTACCTGGATGATCAGGCGTTTGCGCAGCAATGGGCAAAGAGCTTAGTGGTGAATAAAGGGTGGGGATTTGCCCGGATCAAAGTCGACCTTAGAAGTCGGGGAATTTCTCCGGACCTGGCAGAGGAAACCATTGCTCGCTTAAGAAAGGATCATTCCGAGGAAGAAACCGCCCGCCGAATTTTGGGAAAACGGTTTTCTCACCTTGACCTCCGGAAAATCTCACCAAAAGACAAGAACCGATTGATTCGGTTCTTTCAGTCTCGGGGTTTTTCCTGGGAGACGATACTACGAGTGGTAAGGATATGAAGATGAGAACAGGTAAAGAAATACGGGAGATTTTCCTCCACTATTTTGCACGGCACGGACACACAATTGTAGAAAGTTCTCCCCTCGTTCCCAAGAATGACCCGACGCTCCTCTTTACCAATGCCGGTATGGTGCAATTCAAGGGGGTATTTCTGGGAATGGAAAAACGGGAGTATACTCGGGCAACTTCGTCTCAAAAATGCTTCAGAGCAAGCGGCAAGCACAACGATTTAGAGAATGTCGGTCATACTGCCCGGCACCATACGTTTTTTGAAATGCTGGGGAACTTTTCCTTCGGAGATTATTTTAAAGAAGAGGCCATTGCAAGGGCCTGGGATTTTCTCGTCAATCACATGGAGCTTCCCCCGGAAAAACTTTGGGTCACCGTTTTTGAGGAGGATGATGAAGCCGAACGGCTTTGGAATGAAAAGGTGGGGGTATCACTGGACCGGATTGTGCGCATGGGGAAGAAAGACAACTTCTGGGCCATGGGAGAAACCGGTCCGTGTGGGCCGTGCTCTGAGATTATCTTTGACCAAGGACCGGAAATGGGCTGTGGAAATCCGAAATGCGCCGTGGGCTGTGAGTGTGACCGGTTTTTGGAACTCTGGAATTTGGTGTTCATGCAATTTAACCAAAATGAGAAGGGTGAGCGGTTGCCGCTTCCCAAACCGAGCATTGATACGGGGATGGGTTTGGAGCGAATAGCCGCAGTGATTCAGGGAGTAAAGAGTAACTATGAGTGCGATCTCTTGAGAACCATTATTGCCTACATAGAGAAACTTGCTGAAAAGGAGTACGGCACAGAGACTTCTGATGATTTATCAATGCGGGTTATTGCCGACCACAGCAGGGCGGTTGCCTTTCTGCTGAGTGACGGTGTTCTCCCTTCCAATGAGGGGCGTGGTTACGTACTGCGTCGGGTAATCCGGCGAGCAATCCGCCACGGCAAGAAATTAGGATTATCCAAGCCGTTTTTGTACCAGACTGCCGGATATGTAGCCGATATTATGGGGAATGCGTATCCGGAGCTTGTTAAAACGCGAAACCTCATTTCTCAGGCAGTGCAGAATGAGGAGGGGCGGTTTCTGGAGACGTTGGAGATTGGTTTGTCCCTGCTTCAAGAAGAGATAGAGAAGGTACAGGGACGTGAGCGACCGCAGCTCCCGGGAGAAATTGTCTTCAAGCTCTATGATACCTATGGCTTCCCGGTTGATCTTACCGCTGATATTGCCCGGGAACGGAATGTGCGTCTTGATGAGGAGGGCTTTAATGTTGCTATGGCTTCACAGCGAGCAAAGGCCCGTGAAGCTTGGAAAGGCTCCGGAGAAGAAAAAGTGAAGGAGATTTATCAATCTCTTGCGCAAGAAGGCGTTAAGACTGATTTTATTGGATATGAATCTCTCACAGGGTCATCGACTGTAACCTGTCTTCTTATGGAAGACACCATCGTGGGTGAGGTTTCTCAAGGGGAGACCGCCTGTGTCATTACCTCGGAGACACCTTTTTACGGCGAAACAGGAGGACAGGTTGGGGATACGGGATTGATGGAAGGTGATGGATGGCGCGCTGACGTGGTGAATACGCTTCGCCCTCATCCCGGCATTATTGTGCATCAAGTTGCCGTTGCCGCAGGGAAGATACGGAAGGGTGACCAGGTACGCCTTACGGTTGACGGCAATCGGCGCAAGGCTGTTGCCGGGAACCATACTGCTACCCATTTGCTGCAAGCGGTGCTGAGAGAAGTTCTCGGGGATCATGTTCATCAGGAAGGTTCCTTGGTGACGGCGGAGAGGTTTCGTTTTGACTTTACGCACTTTTCTCCTTTAAAGGCGGCCGAGCTTGAGCGGATCGAAGCACTGGTAAACCAAAAGATTCGGGAAGACGCTCCGGTAAGAACTGATATTGTTCCCGTAAAAGCAGCCCTCGAAAAAGGCGCGATGGCACTTTTTGGAGAAAAATATGGAGAGACAGTCCGTATGGTCGAAGTCGGCGACTACAGCAGAGAACTCTGTGGGGGAACGCACGCTGAATCAGCCGGCACTATCGGCTTTTTTAAAGTGGTGAGCGAAACCGGTGTTGCCGCCGGGGTAAGAAGAATAGAAGCAGTGACCGGCCATGAAGCATGGCGGTACGTGAGAAGTTGGCAAGAGCAACTCGAGGCGCTGGAATCAGTGCTGAAATGTCCACGATCGGAATTGATAGGAAAGGCCCAAAAACTGATTGAGGAAGCAAGACAACTGCAGCGAGAAATTGAAAAGCTGAGGGCACAAGTGGCCAGCGGCAATTCCCGCGACATTTTGAGTGAGGTTAAAACCTTGGGAGGGATCAAGGTCGTGGCCACCCAGGTGGAAGCATCCGATCCGAAAACACTTCGAGACTTTGCCGACACCCTACGAGACCGCCTGGGATCGGGCATAGTCGTTCTGGGTGCAAAAAATAACGACAAGGCAATGTTGGTGGTGATGATCTCAAAAGATCTTACCGGGAAATTTCATGCCGGGGAGTTGATTAAACCACTTGCCACGATTATTGAAGGGAAAGGGGGCGGGAGGCCTGATATGGCTCAGGCGGGGAGCAGTCATCCTGAGAAAATGGAAGAGGCGTTGCATAAAGCGTGTGAGATACTTAATGCCTAGTCTAAGGACGTGAGGGGTGTCGACGGAGGAGTTTTTACTCGGGCTCTTCGTTATTGTCGCCAAAGGGAAGCGGAATGGATGGCAGCGCGCGAAGGGGATTGAGTTTTTTCAGTATCCGCGTGACTTTGATTTTATCTATGTCTTCAATCTTAGTCGGATCATTCAATACGTCTTCACACAGGGGTGCCAAAGAACTTTCCGGATATTCTTGAAGCAGTTTTAGAAAGTGGTCGCGCGCCTTGTCGGGTTGGTCAAGGCGAAGATAGGTCTTTCCCAGTTGAAAAAGATAGTTGTCGGGATACGATATGTATCCCAGGTAGGTGTTCCCGGCTTCGAGATAGCGAGAGAGCGCAGATGCATATGCGCCAGTGCGGTAATAAAAATCCGCTATGTAGACTATGTGATCGGCCAAGCGGGTTTTGCACTCCTTGATTTTATCCTGGGCTGCCGGAACGTATAAGGAAGATGGAAATCGATCACACAGCCTTTCGAATTGCAGGAGCGCTTGTTGCGTGGGAGTCTGGTCTCGGTCGATACTGCATAGTTGCTGGTAATAACACATTCCCATCTGGTAATAGGCATAGTCAATAAATTCAAAGGTGGGATGAAGCTGGGTAAATTCTTGATATCGAACCAAAGCAGATTCATAATTACTCAGATAGTATTGGCAGTCGGCTGTTCGCAATTCGGCCCTCACTCCCCATTCGCTGAGTGGATAGCGTGTCCGTAATGTTTCGAAGTTTTTCTGCGCTTCTAGGTAGTTTTTCTTCTCGTAGAATGTGAGCGCTTTCTCATAAAGCTCCTGCGCCGGGGGAGGGGAAGGGCGATCACCTGTGTCGGGTCTATGCCGGCAGGATCCGCTCAGGAGAACAAGAACACAGATCGCAACGAAGAAAACCGAAAGTTTCATTTCTCTGGATGGCCCATGACGTTTTTTAGGAACTCATTTTTAGTTTGGAAGTGCGGTCCATCGTGACATAGACTAATTCATTTGTCAAGATATTGCCGGCAAAGATAAATACGAAATGAGGGGAATAGGAAGTTGGTTGTTCTCATGACTATTTTTTTAGCTGCTGCGGTCAAACAGAGGATAAAACAACCGGAACAATTTTGATAGCTTACAGGAGACAGGATTGATGAGAAATGTCGCC
>JAFGRE010000219.1 GCA_016935335.1 Deltaproteobacteria bacterium | reverse complement strand
CCTCCTTTAATTAAGGCGGAACTCGCAGACGAAATAAAGAGCTGGCAGGGTGCGGAAGGTCTCAGGGGTTTTTTGGCGACCCACGAATACTGCTCTGCGGACGTACCTGTTGTGGATGAATATGTTCTTTTCGACCTGGATACCGAGGAGGACTACCGGACTTTGGTGGCCCGATATAAAAAGTACCACCTGCCGACGGTTAAGGAATCCCTGATGCTTTTGGAGCGGGAGGTCCCCGCGGGGAAGGTTGCTTCTTTACTTGATCACAGCTGGAATGTCGCAAAGGTGGCAGTATCCCTGGCCCGGGAACTGAACAGGTGTGGCTGTGGGCTTGATACGGATTTGGTTATGGCCGCCGGGTTGTTGCATGATCTCGCCAAGGGGCAATCGAATCATGCAACGGCAGGTGCTTCCCTTTTGAGAAGCATGGGCTATGCTGCGGTGGCGGACGTGGTCGGAACTCATATGGATATTACGCTTCGCGATGAAGATCCGATGAGCCCGCAGGAACTCGTTTATCTGGCGGACAAACTGCTTCAGGGTTCGAGGATCACCGGTTTGGAAGCCCGGTTTCAAGCCAAAATGGATCGATATGGAAGCGATGCGCAGGCGCGGAGAGCGATAACGGCGCGGTTCGATAATGCCTTCAGGATAAAAAGGCGAATCGAAGGGATCATGGGAAGACCGATAGAAACCATGGTAACGGAGTTGGCTGCTTCGAAAGACTGAATAGTTGATGATCTATTTGCTGCGACACGGGGAGATTGATCTCCAGGGTCAAAAGGTAATGGTAGGGCAGACAGACCTGCCGCTGAGTGAAACCGGTGTGTGCCAAGCCGAGCAGTGGCGGGAAGAATTTGTCGGGATAGGTTTTGACAAGATTTACTGTAGCGACCTGAAGCGATCGCAGGAAACGGCACAAATTATTGGAATGAACCGCCGGGAGCGCATCCGGGTTAGGCCAGAATTGCGAGAAATGAATCTCGGAGAGTGGGAGGGGTTTTCTCGGGATAGAATCAAAGTTTGTTTTCCGGGGGAGTGGGAGAGGCGTGGTCAGGATTTTGAGTCGTATCGTCCTCCTGGGGGAGAAAGCTTTGGAGATTTGGCAAAACGGGTTGTGCCGATTTTCGAGGAGATCCTCCGGCACTCAGACAAGGACGTGCTTATCGTCGGTCATGCCGGCGTCAACAGGGTGATCCTGTGCCACGTTTTGGGGATCCCTTTGGCCAACCTTTTTCGCTTTTCCCAGGATTACGCGTCTCTCAACATCATTCAGTATGAAGACGGTGCCGGTAAGGTAGTATTGATGAATCGCCCTCCCCTTCGGAGTGAAGGTTAGCATATTCACGATCCCCTTTGGAAGGCCGCCCTGTTCTCCTAAACTTTTTTCCTTCTCAACCAGACGTCCCCGGAAACGTCGCAAAGCCTGTATCACCTTTATAGACACTCCTATAGAATTCATCATTTTTACCGTATCTGCCATTATATATCCCTTTTTGTTGTTGACACCGCCGATTTTCTCCGTATAGAATAAAAACTCAGAAAAAGCAGTATTATTACAAAAAAAGATAACAGAGCCTATAGAGCGGAAATCAAAATCCGACTGCAGGTGTTTTTTTAGACACGAATGGTGTAGTGCAATGAAGCTTTGGAATATTTTTCGGATCTTTCCCTGTTTTTTATTGATTCTCGGCCCATGCTCTTTGGCATATGCGGAAGATTCTGCGCTCGAAGCGCTGCTGCAATTGTTCGAGAATAAGGCGCTTGTGACCGCCGAAGAAGCTCAAAAGATTCGGCAAGCGCTGGAGCGGGATCAGGAACGCCTGCTGCAAAAGGAACAGGAGCTTGAAGATAAAAGCCGGGCCCTGGCGAAATGGGAAGAGGAGCTGAAAGGGCGGGAGGATCTGCTCGAGACCACGGAACGGGCCGAGGCGAAGACAACCGACGAGAAGATTGGCCGGATCGCTCAAAAGGGAGGTAATGGGGGTATAAAGGACCATCCAGCGGTGGAGAAGGGGCGGCGGGAGGTTGTTATCCCCCTGCAGGCGATATACCGCGACGGGGCTTGTTTGAGTTCGGTTGACGATGAGGCATTCTCTCTTTGCGTCGGAGGCCTTTTGCAGAGTGATTACCGATATTTCGAGTGGGAGAATGAGGATCCGGAGAAAAACAGGTTTGATTTGCGGCGGGTGCGCTTGAGCATCGCCGGGCATATTACTCCGCATTTTGACTATAAGTTCGAGTACGAATTTGAAGGCGCCGGGAGTCGTCGGTTGCTTGATGCCTATGTTGACGCCCGTATTTTTCCCTTTCTTTCTCTCCGCATGGGGCAGTTCAAGGAACCCTTCAGTTTGGAGCAATACACTCAGGACAAAAATCTCTTTTTTGCCGAGCGCTCGATGGGTTATTACTTAACACCCGGAAGAGATGTGGGCCTGATGGCATTTGCTTCCGTGTGGGATGATCGGTTTAACTACGCCGTGGGGTTTTTTAACGGCGACGGCATGGATGATGCCACCGGCGGTGACGTGGATGATCCGGAGTGGACCGGCAGAGTTGTCTTTGCGCCGTTTAAAAACCGAAACCTTTCATTGTTTGATCAGTTTCAGGTGGGCGGCTCCTTGAGCTATGCGCGGATCGATCGTAACAACGTGAGTATCCATGTCAAGACAGCGGGATTAACGAACTTTTTTGACGTGGCAACCTCAGCCAAGTTTAACATTATCCGGGAAGTAGACGACCGAAACAGTTATGGCGCTGAACTTGGATGGGCATACGGTCCGTTTGCTCTTCTGGGAGAATACACTCGGGTCACGTTTCGGGACATCACAACCAGCTCGGACCAATTCAGCACCGATCTCGAAAATTATTACATCGCCTTTCTCTGGATGGTCACCGGAGAAAGACCCTGCTTCAGAAACGGAATTTTTCAGCCGATACGACCCAGGAGGAGTTGTTGGGAAGGTGGGTGGGGTGGTCTCGGGTTGGCACTTCGGTATAATTATTTTGCCGCTGAAAGGTCGGTATACGACAACCTGATTTTTCAAGGCAATTCAGTGCGGGAGGCAAAGGGCTACACTATTGCTCTCAACTGGTATCTCAATGCATGGGCTCGTTTGATTCTCGATGCCACCAGAACGAGATTTGACCGGCCCTTGCTTGTCGGTCGGGATTCGCTTCGGGGAATAGCACTGTACAGTGATCACGAGGATGTCTTAACCGCACGGTTTCAACTTGGATTTTGATGAGAATCGTTGTGAGCAAGGCGGGGACAAAAAAGGAAACTCGTTGTTGATATTTAAACCTTCAGCAAAAGGAGCAGAAAATCATGAAGAAGATCATGGCTATCGGATCAGTACTGCTGTTCACTTTACTGGTATGTGTGGCTTATTCCGCATACCATCATGAGGGCGAGCAAGACGCTGACAAATTCCTGGCGGTTTACCCGGAAATGGCGGGAACAAAGCTCGACCACTGTGCCTTATGCCATACCGGCGGGCAGTATGAGACCAGCCGGGGGGTAACCACCCTCGGGAGTTGCCAATGGTGTCATTATTCTTATGGGTATGACGGCAGTGGCAATATCGTAGATACCTTGAACCAATACGGAAAGGATTACTTGCTCAACGGTCGCAACGCGGCAGCCATCCAGGCGATTGATAGCCTCGACTCGGACGGCGATGGGTACACAAACGCCCAGGAAATACAGGCCAAACGGTTTCCCGGCTCCGCCACCGACGATCCCAGCATGGTGGCCGCTCCCTACAAGGTGTATACAAAGGCCCAATTGGAGGCAATGGCCCAACATTCACAATTTCTACTTATGAATACCAGCCGGTCGGGAGATTTTTATGCCGAGTATACGGGAGTTCCCATGGAGGACCTGCTGCAGGATGCCGGCATCCTTGAAACGGCAACGGATATCACCGTGTACGCGCCTGATGGCTGGGCTCAGAATCACCCTCTTGATCAGGATCCGGATCCGGAACTCTATCAGGTGAACGGTACCTATCCGCAGGCAACGTATTATTATGATGCTGAGGCGGATACTGCGTTAAACCCGGTGGACGGCTGGTGTGATTACAGTGCGCCGTCTTGTCAGGGCAGAAATTCCGGGGACCTCATTGTAAATCCCAACGGCAATAAGATGATCCTGGCATTCAAACGAGAAGGCGCTTACATGGATCCGGGAATTATAGATCAGGATAACAAACTGGACGGTGAAGGGCCTTTTCGCGTCGTTCCTCCCCAGAAAACGCCCAGCCCACCGGATCAGTCAAGCCGGGCCGAGAATCAAAACGTTGTATGGCCCTATGATTATGATTGGGACCATAACGCCGGAGCGTCAAGCCGCTCAGTCACCATCGTAAAGGTAAGTCCTCTTCCGCCCGGTACCACTGACATCGATGTCTACGAGGCAGGATGGAATTACATCGATCAGGAGAAGATCATAATCTACGGCGCTATTTCCTCGGTCGGTTTTGGTTCTTATGACTATTACGTACCTTATTTTGTTTCCGACGCGAATTCCTGTACCGGTCTCGGCCTGCGAAACTGCAGCGGCACTGAAGAGGCAGCTGTCTCGGTGGTTGTTTTCAATCAGGCGGGGGATATGATATCTAAAAACGACCTCACCATTCCTGCAAATGGCCAGGATTCGTTTCTGGTGGGGAACGGGCTGTCGCAGCCTGGCTGGATAAAGGTGAATGCCGATCAGCCGCTTGTTGGCGTTTGTTTTACCGCTCGAGGGGGCGCCAATAGTTTTATCGCTGATATTCCCGTTGCCGGTGAGCTTTCGACAACATTATATGTTCCGCATGTGGCTCAAAACAATGTCTGGGATACGACAATTCTTGTTTGCAACCCGAATAACCCTGAAACAATTGTGAACCTGAAGTTTGTGGACGCAGATGGTAACGAGCGGTATTCTCGAAATTACACAATTCCTGCAAACGGAAGCGGCGCGTACGATCTCTCCGTATTAGTTCAAGGGGCCGAATATACACAGGGAAGCGTGAAGATTACCGCCACCCAAGGAGTCGCAGCCTTTGTTCTGTACAGCAACTTGGATTCCGGTGGTATGAGTTATGCCGGGGTCGCAGCCGTGAGTGCCAACGAATAATTTTTGTTCGGTCATTGTTGATAGGGCAGAGCGTGGCACGCTCTGCCCTATTTTTTGCCGCGGGAGGCTGGTAGAGTCTGCCGACAAAGGAGAAACCTGTTGTGGGGCAAGTCTGGAATTTGATAAAATGCAAGGCACATTCAACGAGGCATGAATAACACAGGGAACGCCCTATGTTCCATGAGGAGATATAAGAGATGGATAAGTTTAAAAGCCTAACCATGTTCGGAATGATGCTGATATGCTTTGGGATAGCGGTAATCCTGGTTCCAACAAGGTCTTGCGCGGAGCTACAGGGCTCGATTACAGTCTTTCATGCGGGCAGTTTATCGGTCCCCTTTGAGGCCATGGAAAAAGATTTCGAGGCGAAACACCCCGGCGTAGATGTGATGCGTGAGCCGGCCGGAAGCCGAAAATGCGCCCGGAAGATTGCCGACGTGAAGAAGCTGTGTGATATCATGGCATCCGCCGATTATAAAGTCATTGACGAACTTCTTATCCCCGAATATGCAACCTGGAATGTCCGTTTTGCTACCAATCAAATCGTGCTGTCATATACCGACAATAGTAAATATGCTCGAGAAATAAATGTCAACAACTGGTATGATGTTCTCTTGAAAGAAGGCGTCGTATGGGGGCATGCAGATCCTAATCTGGATCCCTGCGGATACCGATCCTTAATGGTTATGCAATTAGCTGAAAAATATTACCAAAAGCCGGGTCTCTATGACAGTCTGATAGACAACTGCCCAAAGGAAAATATTCGGCCTAAAGAGGTTGAGCTGGTTTCCCTTCAGCAGACCGGAAATATGGACTATGCATGGCAGTATCTTTCCGTATCAATCCAACATGGATTGAAATACCTCGTTCTTCCTGAGGAAATCAATCTGGGGAATTATAATTATGATCGTCTTTACGAACAGGCGGTTGTAAAGGTGTCCGGCAAAGAACCGGGCACCTTTTCGGAAGTCACCGGAAGCTCTTGTACCTATGGAATTAGCCTCATCAAAAATGCTCCCAACGAGAAATTGGCCGTTGTTTTCTTAGAGTATATTTTTAATCCTCAGGGAGGACTCAAAATTCTTCAAGAGACAGGCCAGCCGCCTTTCATGCCTTGCAGAGTGCCAACGGAGGACATGAAAAGATCATTACCGCCGGAACTGCAATGCTTGGTGGAAGTGAAAAATTGAAAGGGTTGACCCGAAAATGAAAAAGGAACCGTTTTTCTGGGTTACCGTATCCTGCGGTTTTGTCATCGGGGCTTTCATCCTGCTTCCGCTTATTGAGATGATGACAGCCCCTTCTGCGAGTATGTTGAAAAAAACGATTCAGGATAAAGAGGTTGTAAAGTCAATATGGCTGAGTATTTACACGGCGGGATCGGCGGCGAGCATATCTTTTGTCGTTGGGACGCCGTTTGCGTATCTGCTTGCTCGTACTGATTTTCGCGGAAAACGGCTGGTGGAAGGAATCATCGACCTCCCCATCGTTATTCCCCATCCGGTTGTCGGTATCGCTATCCTCAGCGTTGCCGGAAGAGGGCACTGGCTTGGGAGATTGTTTGAGGAACTGGGGATTCGGATCATGGGAAGTGTCACCGGGATAATTGCCGTGCTTACCTTTGTGGGGCTGCCGTTTTACATTAATGCGGCAAAAAGTGGCTTTGAAAGTATTTCGCCGCGCTTGGAAAAAGTGTCCAGGAGTTTGGGCGCTTCCGTGGTGAGTACCTTTTGCCGCATAACCGTTCCTCTTGCCTGGCGGAGCATGCTGGTAGGTATTATCATGTGCTCTGCCCGGGCCATCAGTGAATTCGGCGCTGTCGTAATCGTAGCCTATCATCCGATGATCGCCCCGGTAATGATTTATGAGCGGTTTGAGGCATACGGATTGAAATATTCTCAACCGGTGGCGGTGTGGCTGGTCTTTATCTGCCTAGCTCTTTTCTTGATTCTGAGGGTGCTTACCTTACGAAGGCCGCGACAAGCATGATTACAATCGAAGACCTCACTGTGCGTTTGCCGGGATTCAGTCTTCGGGATATCAACCTGCGGATTGAGGAGCATGACTTCTTCATCCTTATGGGACCGACCGGAGCAGGGAAGACGGTTTTGTTGGAGGCCTTAGCCGGATTGATCCCGGCGACAGCGGGGAAAATATTTATCGGGAAAAAGGACATCACGAGGCTGCCCCCGGAAAAACGTGACGTAAGTATCGTCTATCAGGACTTCGCCCTTTTCCCCCACTTGACTGTCCGAGAAAATATTACCTATGGCCTGCATTTTCACAAGATCGGCACAGCAGAGTCGAAGAAGAGACTCTCATGCATGCTTGAACTTCTCAACCTCTCTCACCTGCAGAAACGAGTCCCAACCAACTTAAGTGGGGGAGAAAAACAGCGAGTCTCTCTCGCCCGGGCATTGATGGTGAACCCCAAAGTTCTTCTCCTTGACGAACCCCTTTCCTCTCTCGACCCTGGATTTCGCGAAGAAGTCAGGAATATGATCAAGAAACTTCACAAGGATTCCCGGGCAACGTTTTTGATGGTAACCCACGATTTTGCCGAGGCATTATCACTCGCCGGGAAAGCAGCGATTTTGAACAGGGGAATGGTCGAACAAATCGGCAGCATCGAAGAGATATTCCAACGACCGAGTTCAGCTTTTGTCGCCGACTTTGTGGGCATGAAAAATCTTTTTTCTGCTGAATTCAGGGGAACAAAAACATGTATTGACGGCTTAGAAATCGAACTGGAAAGAGAACCCGCCAACAGTCATGGCTACATTGCGATTAGGCCCGAAGACATAGTCTTAAGTAGAGAAATTCTTCATTCAAGCATGAGAAACTCGTTTTCCGGAACCGTGGCCGGAGTGGTTGACCAAGGCTTCTATTACGAGGTGAAAGTGCGAGTGGGGAAGACCGTATTTAACTCGTTGATAACGAAAAGCTCTCTTGTTGAGTTAGCTATTTGCGAAGGCTCGGACATCTTTCTTTCTTTTAAAGCAACGGCTATTCATAATTTCTGAGATCCAGTGCAGGAGGAAAGCACCGCTGCTCATAGGCGGTGATTTTTGTGACGGTGGTATTGTGATTGCAATAGATTTGTTGTGACGGATACACGACGCAACTCATCACCGGTCCTGACGAATGAGGGCAATATAGCTTAGCCGATAGGCAGTAACAGGGTCTGCAGCTGTTGGTTTTGCCGCAGAGACTATTTCCCGTTTGGAGTTTTCGGGAGGTTATGATACCGGTTGATAAAGTTTTTGAGGTTTTCAGCCTGTCCCTCCATATAATAAATCCACATAGCAAGGATCTCTTTCCCTTCGGCGGTAATCGCATAAATGCGTTTGGCCGGGCCCGAACCCTCGATTTTCCACTCCGACGTCACTAATCCGGCGTCTTCCATCTGCCGCAGATGGCGATAGATCATCCCCGGCGGGACTTTCTTCTCCAAGAACCCATAGTCTTGGATTCTTTTAATTATTTCATAGCCGTATGATGTGGCGACGTACAGGCTCATCAGGATCGAAGGCTGTATATATCGTTCCGGTTTTCCCTGCGACAACCGTTGACTTTTTGCTTTTTTCAAGACCATCCTATTGACATATATCCTTAGAGGATATATATTGTAAAAGGGTTGTCACCATCCATAACTCTTTCCTGAGAAAGGAGAACATAATGGCAACTAAAATTTTTGTTCGCGAGCGGCGCAAAATCGAAAAGGGTGAAAAGAAACCACGGTTTCGAGTGTTAGGCGTTAGCGGCTCGGATGTTAAAATATATGTCAAGCATATTCGCAAACAAGAACTCGATCGATTAGCAGAGGAAACGGGTGCGCAGGTTGTAGTCCTCTCCGCCGGGAAAGAAGAAAAAGAAGCCAAGGTTCAATAGTCTTCCGGACCGCGACTCGCGGTTCGGTTATCCCTAATTATTCTTTATATATAATAGTGCCTACGTGTTTCCCCTCAAGGGCGGCAAGTATATAGTCCGGATGATGAAGGGCGTCGATAATCTGAAATTCGGTGATGCTTTTGGCACGTTGCAGGAGGGTAAGTATCGGGCGTTCAATTATAAGGTCATCCAGGTCAAGGTCCATAAGCTCCTGTGCCGAAATTTTATCGAAAAACTTTAGCTCCCGTGTTTTCTTAACTTTTTTAGGATCTTGCGAATAAAGCCCCTTCTCGTCCTTTAAATAAATGAGCGAACGCGCACCAATATTCTCTGCAAGCAGGAATGCCCCGCAATCGGTTCGGTGGGGGGGGATGGAACCTATTTCTGCAGGATGTTCGAAGTATCCATATGGAGGAATGCCGTAGGTGATGGGTAGATATCCCTGCTGACAGAACATGGTAAGCTGTTCTAGGTTGTCACCGTGTCCAATTTTCACACCCCCGTGTTTGGCTAGAAGCACGGACAACATTTCGGCATTTTGCCAGGAGACTTTGTCGCCCAATTTGGAGAGCACCCCCGGGGGCATCCCCATGTCAACACCGATCTCGTAGACATGCCGAGCCCGAGTACCACCCCCGGTCATGAGAATCATTTTGTATTTTTCTTTCGCCTCGATGAGGGCGTCCAAAATAGGAAAAACCGCCTTTTTCCCCCGATCAATGATACTCTGGCCTCCAATTTTCACGATATTGATTTCAGGGTGCATCCGAAAATATTCGTGCTTAACCGTTTGCTCCAGGAATGCTTTGCTTACGAGCGATTCTCCCTTAAAACCGGAATCAATGTGAAGCCTGCCCTTTTCGCCTTTTTCTTTTATCAGACCGGACATGCGGCAAAACCTTCCTGAGGTGTGTTGATGGTTGACAGTTTTTGCAGGACGTTGATGTGATGATATGGTGAGGGCAGGACTATGTCAAGTTGATTTTTCCCTTGCCCGTAAATGAGCCGTGCATGCTTCGTTCGAATGGTGACCGTAAACGCCGGAGGCTTCGATGAACTGACAGGGCGCAAAACCGAACCTGCGATTGATATTATCCGTGCGATTTATTTTGTTCGGTGGGCATCCTCTCCGATTATGACGGCGTCTAGGTTGGGCTGCTCCGTAAAGTCTCTTTATAATGTCACCCGAACGGTAGGAGCAGGGGGTAACAGTAAAATCCTTGACTAATCTCCCCCTTTTTATTACATTGATTGCAATTTATTTGGCATGGGGAGAGGTGGAATTGAAATTTCTTATCACCCAGAAGGCGATTTCAAACAAAGATGAGATAAAAATCCTGTTGCCTGTCGGGGGCGACGGGATTTTTTGTTACTGAAGACACGCACAGAGGTGACTTTCGGAGATACTGGTCGGTAGCCTCATCGCAGGCAGCCCTCTAGGAAACGAGAAGGAGGAGAAGGGAAAAAATGAAGATCGCCGAGAAGATCAGTCTCTCTTTTCTGGTAATAGCTGCCCTGTTTATCGCAATAGCGTCCCCCCTCTTTTACCTGACCGCCAAAAACTCCCTCAGGAACGAAGCGTCTCGAAATCTGAAGACCACCGCCCACCTAAGGGCGCGCCACATTACGACTATTTTAGCGACCAATAAGAAGATAACCGAAGAGTTGTCACAGTGCGCGGCCATTAGAGAATGCTTGCCGGCAAAAGGACAGGATGCTCCGGACTGCCGGAAGGTGGAAGCGGCGATACGGAGATTGCAGAATACCGTCAGGGTGTCACATCATGTCTATGGTATTTTTGTTTTAGATAACGAGGGCCTTGTTTTGGCCTCAAGCGATGGTAGCGGAATCGGTAACGGCAGAAAACCCGATCCCTCCTTATTGGATGCACGAGAGGGAATCCATGTTGTAGGCGCTCCTCTTTCCCCCGGTGGGAATTTCCTCGTCTTCTCGTCATCCATCTCTGCTGAAGGCACTGGAGAGATTTTAGGAGTTGTCGTTGCGCGGGCCTCCATGGAGGCGATAGATGAGATTGTCGGGGAAAGGTCAGGCATCGGTGCAACGGAACGCGTTTACGTTGTTGATAAAAACGGCTCCCTGATCGCGCCGTCATCGCTTATTCAAAATGTCCGAGGTGATTTTGGAAATACAACCCAAAATTCCTCTGAAGCACTGGTTGCTTCCGGCGCTGAATGCGAGGAGAAGGAGAGGTTTGTTTATACGAATTATAAAAGCGTCAGGGTGGTAGGAGTGCGGGAATACCTGCCCGATGCACAGTGGAGTCTTGTAGCCGAGATGGATGAATCCGAAGTTTTTGCGGCGCTCTCCAAAACGAAAGTATCGTTTGTTAGTCTGATCCTAGCTGTTCTCGGTGTTGCCTGGCTCCTGGTCCACTTCGTCTCACGCATTATCGTAAAGCCGATTCATAAACTACAGCAAGGAACCGAGATAATCGGTCAAGGGAATCTCGATCATAAAGTAGCAACGGAGGCACGGGACGAAATTGGTGAGCTGTCGAGAGCATTCGATAACATGACGGAGCATTTAAAACAAACAACCACCTCGGTAGCCGACCTTAATAATGAAATTCTTGAGCACAAGAAGGACAAGGAGAGAATAGAACACCTTAACTTGGTACTCCGGGCTATCCGCAACGTCAACCAGCTCATCGCCTGCGAAAAGAACCGTGACCTGCTGTTGCAGGGCGCTTGCGAGCACCTTATTGAGGCAGGTGTGTTTAAAAACGCTTGGATAGCCCTTGTAGACGAATCCGCTGCGGCCATTGAAGCGGCCGCTGGTTTTGATAAAGAGTTATTAAACACCATAACCCAGGCTCAACCCGAGAAAGTCACCGAGTGGGTGAATAGCGCGCTGATGCACTCGGAGGTTTGGGTAACTGAAGACTTCTTAGCAGGGTATCCTCAGTATCGGGCAATGACTATTCAACTGGAACACAACAGGATAAGGTTCGGACTGTTATGTGTTTCCGTGGACAGGGAGTTCGACGTTGACGATGAAGCGAAAGATTTGTTTAAAGAGGTTGCCGGAGACATTGCGTTTGCCCTTTACAGCATCGAACTGGAAGAGGAGCGAAGGCGGGCTGAGGATGCGCTGAGGGAGAGCGAATCAAAGTATCGCACCCTCTTTGAATCATCTCACGATGCAATCATGCTTTCTGATAAACGGGGAATCTTCGATTGTAACAAGGCGAGTCTTACTACATTTGGGTGTTCCTCGAAAGAAGAGATTATTGGTAAACATCCCGCTGATCTATCTCCGCCGCGTCAGCCTGATGGAATGGACTCCTTTGTGGCTGCCAATGCCCATACCATGAAAGGAATCAGAAACGG
>JAFGRE010000218.1 GCA_016935335.1 Deltaproteobacteria bacterium | reverse complement strand
TACGGGCCAAAATAGAATGGAGAAGAAGGCGAGAACAAAAGTTGCAAAAATAACGAGAAACGACGAGATAAAAGCGAATCCCGCTCCGGGGCCGATGTAACCATAACCTGGGCAAGGTATGAGGATGATGAGAGCCGTGATAATTACGAGATAATACGGATGCATTATGCTGGAATATTTGGTGATAAGTCTTCGCTCCTTCAATTGTCTTCTTATAGCACTTTTTTGAATGGTTGTCTTTGTCTCTTTTAATCAGCCTAATAGGAAAAGATTGTCCCCGGTTGAAAAATCGGAAGGTGTTATTACTAGTATAGATTTCCGGGAATTACAACAATTTTTCCGAGTGGATAGATGAGGCGATACCACCAGCTCTCTTTTGGGAGGGCATCTTCGATTTGACAGACCTCGAGTTTTTCATTAAGAGTAGAGCAGATAAGTCAATTTGTGGGAAAGGGGAATCAGATGCACAGAGAAAAGCACGGCAAAGAGACAGACCGGAAAATATCCTTCGACTTTCGCAACATGATGGCCACAGTGGTGGGGGATGAAAATGGTATTGCCGAAACCATGATTGATGAACTATCGGATGAAATCTCTCGCGTTGACGACAATCTCAAGAAGAAGAGGGAACGAGGAAACCTGCCATTTTTTGACCTTCCGTATCAGGATGCGTTGGTAGAGGAGCTAATAGATTTTGTTGATCGGTTGAAACCACGCTTCGAAAACCTTGTTGTGCTCGGGATCGGGGGCTCGGCTCTTGGAGCGATTGCTCTCAAAACTGCCTTGACCTCACCTTTCTACAACCTTTTGTCAAAACCGGAACGAAAGGGAAACCTTCGCCTGTTTGTGGCTGACAACATCGATCCCGATGAATTTAACATGCTCCTCAGGGTGCTGGATCCAAAGGAGACGGTATGCAATGTCATCAGTAAGTCAGGAGAGACCGCCGAAACCATGAGCCAGTTTCTGATCATGAAAGAGTGGTTTGGCCGGAAGCTGTCAAAAGAGGAGATGCGTGATCATATTATCGTCACCACCGACAAGGAAAGCGGCAATCTCCGTACCATTGTCGAAAAGGAGGGGTATAAAGACTTTGTCATCCCTGCGGGAGTGGGAGGGCGGTTTTCGGTTTTTACGCCAGTAGGGCTTCTCCCCGGTGCCGCTGTGGGGATCGACATCGGAGAGCTTCTTTCCGGCGCTGCTTTCATGGATACCCTTTGTAGGAAATCATCTGTTTGGGAAAACCCCGCTTACATGAATGGCACCCTCCACTTTCTGGCGGATGTCAGGAAAGGAAAAAGGATTTCGGTAATGATGCCTTATGCGGCGGCTTTGCGAGACGTGGCTGATTGGTACCGTCAGATCTGGGCGGAAAGCTTGGGGAAAAAACTGTCCTTGAACGGAGAGACAGTCTACGTCGGGCCGACCCCGGTAAGGGCATTGGGGGTGACCGATCAACATTCCCAACTTCAATTATATATTGAAGGACCGTCTGATAAGGTTATTACCTTTATCACCGTCGATCAGTACTGTGAGAAGCTTCCCATTCCCCGCCTCTATCCGGAAATTGAGGGATTAGACTATTTAGGCGGCCATACGCTCAATGAACTCATCCAAGCCGAGCAGCGTGCCACTGCGGTTTCTCTTTCGAAAAATCGACGGTTAAACTGTACGATTAATCTCCCATGTGTGAGCGCTTTTTCCATCGGGCAGCTTCTTTTTTTCCTGGAGGTACAGACGGCGTTTATCGGCGGCTTATATCGTATTAATCCTTTTGATCAGCCCGGCGTTGAAGAGGGGAAACAATATGCCTACGGAATTATGGGGCGAAAAGGATTTGAGCGGAAGAAGGAAGAGGCCGACGCACTGCCGGCGGAGCGTGACAGGTATATAATTTAGAAGCTTAAACCGGTGGACAATCAAGAGCTGAAAAAGAAAATTGTTACTGCGCGGCATCCATAAGCCCATCGAACGAATGGTATTTCTTTCAAAGGAAACCGTGGGGAAGAAGCTCCTTCTTTCCCCCTTAGCCCTGTTTTCATTTTTTTTCAAGCAGGTAGGCAATATTCGTTGTTACGGATATTCTCACGGTTTATTTCCTTCCCGCAAACTACCCCTCTCGGTTGTGAGCGTCGGGAACCTCACTGTGGGCGGGACCGGCAAAACCCCCATGACCGTCTACTTATCCGCGTTTTTTCGCAAGCACGGAAAACGGGTGGCAATATTGAGTCGGGGATATAAGGGGAGTTCATCCCATGCCGTCAATATTGTGTCCGACGGCCGGAAAATATGCTTATCTCCTGCCGAAGCCGGAGACGAGCCGTTTCTTGTGGCTGAAAAGCTTCCGGGTGTTCCGGTGCTGACCGGCAAGGACCGGGGGCTTCTGGGAGAATACGCCCGGGAACACTTTTCCACTGAAGTGGCTGTCCTTGACGACGGCTTTCAACACCTAAAACTCCAGAGAGAGCTGGACATTGTACTTTTGGATGGTCGTAACCCTTTGGGAAACAGGTATGTACTCCCTCGGGGGACGCTCCGTGAATCGCCGAAACAACTCAAGCGCGCTCAGCTGATAGTGGTGACGCATCCGGATGAAACCATAGGCAAGGAAGAGATAGAGAGTCTAATTCGACCCTATAATCAGTCCGCTCCCGTTTTTTTGGCCCGGTATCGTCCGGTTGCGCTGGAAGAATTGAAGACAAGGGAACCGGTTCCGCTTGACTATCTCAAGGGGGAAAAGGTGGTGGCCGTGGCTGGGCTAGGGCGCCCCGAGTCCTTTGCTCGACTCCTGGCGGAAATAGGAGCCGAGGTGGAAGAGACCCGATGGTATCCCGACCACTATCGATACCGGGGTAACGAGTTGGCCGGGATAACGGATTCATCGATTATCGTTACCACTGAAAAAGATGCGGTTAAACTGAGGAACCTTCCCATCCCTCAACGCACCATTCTGGTCTTATCCGTGGAACTCAAAGTGGATGATGAAACAAATTTTCAGGAAACAATAAGAAATTGTTTGCCATCATGGGGTTAGTATTCTAGGATAAAATGACTTTTTACGGTACCGCTAGTTATTGCCGCAAGTGGTTTCATAATCGCACAGTGATAGGGCCCAAAGAAAAGGAGATGACGATGAGGAGTAAACGAGGAAACGTGATTGCCGGTTTGATGATTGTTGGCGTGCTTTTTCTCCCCTGGATGTCGTTAGCGGAAGATGCGGGAACGCCCTTAGCAAAGGGGACAAAGGAGATAGGATTTTCAACCGGGTACGGTTTTTCCGACGGCGCTGAGCGATACGTTGAAAGCCTCCCCATTACAGTGCATTGGGGATATGTTTTTACCGAGCCGAAGGGGTCGTCCTTTTTTAGGGGGAACTTGGAATTTCTGGCGGAAGGGCGGTTCAGTTATCTTCTCCATGATCGGCACCAGTACGGCGTTGAAGTGGCTGGTTTGATTCGCTACAATTTTCTTGCCGGCGGATGCTTAGTTCCCTATCTTCAAGGTGGGGTTGGTGTTTTGCATAGCAATTTAGATATGCATAATTTTCCCAACGACTTTAATTTTTCACCGCAGCTGGGCGTGGGAATCCAGTATTTTATCAATAGGAGCATGGCGATTCGGGGAGAGTATCGATCCATCCACTACTCTAATGCCGG
>JAFGRE010000036.1 GCA_016935335.1 Deltaproteobacteria bacterium | reverse complement strand
CCGGGACGGAAGGCCGGAATCGATCGAGCCTTAATCTTCAACTTTTCTCCCGTCTGAGGATTTCTTCCATTCCTCGCTTTTCTCTTCCTAACGGTAAAGGTACCAAAGCCTATCAGGGTTACATCTTCCTTTTTCTTTAAGGACTTTGATATAGTACCCAAGACACACTCGACTGCCGCGGTAGCTTCCTTTTTGGTCTTGGTCACCGTTGCAACTGCTTCTATCAAATCAGCCTTGTTCATAAAGAATTCCTCCTCTTCTCAGTGATTATTCCCTGTCCCCCCGATCAGCGCTTCTTCGCGGTGGCCGCCTTCTTGGCAGAAACAGTCTTCCTTACCGGCTTTTTTACCACCTTCTTTACGACCTTCTTTACCGTCTTCTTCTCCGCAACCTTCGCCTTCTTTACCTCACCCTCAAGCTTTTTCAATTTTGCTTTCCCGGCATTAAGCTTTTTGGTTAAGGTGTTGATCGTGGCTTTAGCATACTTAATCCTCAGACCAATCTGTTTTGAGGTTGCCATCATGCCCCTCCTTCCTTAGTTAATAAAAGGTGATGGAATAAGAGATATTTTTGAATGTAACGAAAACTTTTTCACTTGTAAAGGATTATTTTCCTCTTCAACGGTGCATCCGGAAAAAGAATTGAATTTCGAGAGCAGTTTGCGTTATACATAGAGACTGATCTTCAACATTGTCGCTCCTCATACCAGGGGCAAGCTTTTTGATTCGCTACCCACGAGTAACGGTAGCAGTAACAGCATATAGGCAACCTCGACCGGGCAAGCGAACCCATGAGAATCATCATAACCGGCGCCCACGGGCAACTCGGAACCGAATGCAGCACTGTCCTCTCAAAATTCCACGAGGTCATGCCTTACGGCTCCGCTGAACTGGATATCACCAACCTGTCCCAGGTCAAGACGACCATTCGGCAGACACTGCCCGACATTCTCATTAATTGTGCTGCCTACACCGATGTTGACGGATCTGAAACTAACAAGGAGACCGCCTGGAATGTCAACGTCGGCGGTCCCCGGAACCTTGCCCGTTCTACTGAAGATTACGGAACCACACTGGTCCATATATCCAGCGACTATATCTTTGACGGCGCCACGACACCCCCTCAACAGTATCGAGAGGATGATCCGCCACGCCCTCTCTCATATTATGGAAAAACCAAATTCGAAGGGGAAGAGGCAATCCGCGCGCTTACCGATCGCCACATTATCATCCGGACTTCCTGGTTGTACGGAATCGTCGGGCGTAATTTTCTCAACACCATTCTCAGAGCCGCTTTGAACAAGCCAGGCGAAACAATCCGGGTCGTCAACGATCAATACGGATCGCCTACGTGGAGCTACCGTTTGGCTTTACAAATCGCACAACTGATCGAATTGCAAGCTGCGGGAACATATCATGCTTCATCGGAGGGATACTGCACCTGGTATCAACTGGCCTGGCTCTTCCTCGAATTGCTGGAGGTTCCCCACGCCATCGTTCCCTGCGAGACGAAGGACTTTCCGCGGCCTGCTGTTCGTCCGAAGAATTCCGTTTTGGAAAACAACAGGCTCACCAGGGAGGGCATCAACGTCATGGTCCCCTGGGAAGACGACCTCGAGCGGTATGTCGGCACTTTTCGTGAAACCCTTATTGCAAAGGCACGGGCTCCACAATGAAAAACATGCTTGTTACCGGCGGGTACGGTTTTATCGGAACAAACTTTATCCAGTACCTTTTGGAGGAATCCGATTATGGCGGACGGATCATTAATGTGGATAACCTTACCTATGCCGCCAATCCTCAAAATTTGGCACATCTTGCGAGACGATTTTCGGACCGCTATGTATTTATTCATGCAAATATCTGTTCCCGCGAAACCATGGCTGAGGTCTTCGACAGGTTTCATATTGATACCATATGCCACTTTGCCGCCGAATCGCACGTTGACAGGTCGATCGTTCAGCCGGACGCATTCATGCATACAAATATCCTTGGCACTTTTACCCTTCTCGAATTGGCGCGTGAGAGAAAAGCCAGGATAGAACTTTTTCACCATATAAGCACCGACGAAGTATTCGGCAGCCTCGGCGATGAAGGATATTTCGACGAGCAAACTGCCTACAAGCCCAACAGCCCCTATTCAGCCTCGAAGGCTGCCTCCGACCACCTGGTGCGTGCATATCACACCACTTACGGCATCCCGGTTACGATCTCCACCTGCTCAAACAATTACGGGCCGTATCAATTTCCTGAAAAGCTGATTCCCCTCATGATAATCAACGCTCGTGACTATAAACCGCTGCCGGTCTATGGAGACGGACGAAATGTGAGAGACTGGCTTTTTGTTCTGGATCACTGCACGGCGATTTGGAGAATAATGAAACAAGGGAAGAGAGGAGAAACATACGCCATCGGCGGCAACAACGAACTGGAGAATATAGCCCTGGTGGAGATGATTTGTGACATTGTGGACGAACGTAAAAGAGAAACGGCCAGGGGGCCGCGACAGGAGTTGATCACCTTTGTCGCCGATCGGCCCGGCCATGATCGCCGCTACGCCATCGACGCAACAAAAATAAGAACTCACCTCAATTGGAAACCGATGGAATCCTTCCAAACGGGAATTCGAAAGACAGTCACCTGGTATTTGGAAAACAGACAGTGGATCGATCACATACAAAGCGGTGAATACCAGCGATGGATCGAAACAAATTACACCCGGCGTGGGGAGGTCTGAAGATCATGAAAGGAATTGTTTTAGCGGGAGGATCAGGAACCCGGCTTTATCCGATAACCCGCGTAGTGAGTAAACAGCTTATGCCCGTATACGATAAGCCGATGATATACTATCCGCTTGCCGTCCTCATGGAGGCGGGCATTACTGAAATCCTTATTATATCCACCCCCGTCGACATCCCTCGGTTCCGGGATCTTCTTGGCGACGGCGCCCATCTGGGGCTAACATTTTCCTATGCCGAACAGCCGCGTCCGGAGGGGCTCGCTCAGGCCCTCATTATAGGAGAATCATTTATAGGAACCGACACCGTGGCCCTCATTCTCGGAGACAACATTTTTTACGGCCATGGCCTTCCCGAGATTCTTCGGAGATGCTCCACGCTCACAAGGGGCAGCATAATATTCGGATATTTGGTGCATGATCCGGAACGCTATGGCGTCGTGGAATTCGACCGGGCCGGCATGGTAACCAGCATTGAGGAGAAGCCGAAAAACCCGAAGAGTAAGTACGCCGTTCCCGGACTTTACTTCTATGATAACGAGGCCGCCGAGATTGCAACAAGTCTCAAACCCTCGTATCGCGGAGAACTCGAAATTACCGACCTCAACATGGCCTATCTTCGTCGCGGCATGCTCCAGGTTGAACTCCTGGGACGCGGCTTCGCCTGGCTCGACACGGGCACTCACAAGTCCCTGCACCAGGCTTCAAGCTTTGTCCAGTCCATTCAGGACCGCCAAGGCTTCAAAATTTCCTGCATCGAGGAGATCGCCTACCGCCTCGGCCATATCGACAAGGAGCAACTACTGAGACTCGCGCGCGAATTGGATAAAAATGAATACGGACAATACTTGCTCGAAATAGCTCAAGAGGAGCGTTAACTTCCATGTCACTGAAGATCACCAAGACCTCACTCCCAGAAGTTCTGATTGTAGATCCTGCCGTTTTTAGCGACAACCGCGGTTTTTTCCTGGAGACGTATCATTTGAGGAAATATATCGACAGCGGAATGCCCTTAGAGTTTGTTCAGGACAACCATTCTCACTCTCGCCGATCAACGTTACGGGGCCTCCACTATCAACTTCGACGCCCCCAGGGCAAGCTCATTTACGTTGTTACCGGAACGATCTACGATGTCGCCGTTGACATCCGCCAGGGGTCGCCTACTTTCGCCCACTGGGCAGGCCTTACGCTTTCCGCCGACAATAAACGGCAAATTTATGTCCCCCCCGGGTTTGCCCATGGATTTTTCGTTCTGAGCGACGCGGCTGATGTCATCTACAAGTGCACGGAGTCCTACGCTCCCGATGACGAGTACGGAATAATCTGGTCGGACCCTACCCTCTCTATAGACTGGCCGCCCACGGCTCCCCCTATTCTCTCGACCAAAGACCAACGCTTTCCCCTTCTCTCAGAAATACCAGAAACCAATCTGCCGGTTTTTCAGGACGAAAACGCACACCCCCGCTGAAACGATCGTTCTCAATTTCACGAAACACTTTCCGTTGACACCGCCGATTATTTTGCTATCCTTTAAGGAAACAACGGTATGTTGGTGACGAAAGGACGCGATTATGGTAGTGGTCCCCTGGAGATGTTATAAGGAACTCAGTAGCTTTGCTAAAGAGATGAATCAGCTTTTTGATCGCTTTTTTGGCCATGACCGTATCGATCTACCGTCCGGAAAGAGTCTATTTCCTGTGGTGACCATCGCCGATACCGCCGATGAGGTCTTCGTAACCATGGAGGCTCACGGCTATGCTCCCGAGGAAATCTCAATCACCCTCAGACAGAATACCCTCACCATCCGTGGCCAAAGAGAACATGACGAAGGCAGCGATGACCGAGAATCAGGCTATTCGCCGAAGGAAGCCATGACCTTTGTACGAAGCATCAGCCTTCGGGAGGAGATTGACCCCGGAGGAATCCAGGCAACGTTTAAAAATGCAACCCTTATTATTCGCCTTCCCAAACTGAAGGTCAAACCCGTTTTTATCAAGATTACCGTCGAATAGATGGCAAAATTCACCACTAAGGGCACCTATGGAAAAATCGATAGTATTTGAAGAAGTCCATGTCGAAAAGCTGCGGTGGCGTTGTCCCACGGAATATCTTACCTTTGAAACCACAGATGACATTGAACCGGCCAAGGAGATCGTCGGCCAGGAGCGAGCCCTGCAGGCGATCAAACTTGGATTGGCGGTTGACCGCGAGGGATACAACATTTTTGTCACCGGGTTAACCGGGCCGGACCGTATCTCCATCATCGAGCGCCTCCTTAATCAAACAAAGGATCAGGACGGTGCCTCACCTGATGATGTTTGCTGCGTCCATAACTTCAAGGACCCTGATTTGCCCAAGATTGTGCTCCTGCCTGCCGGAAAAGGGGCCTCTCTGAAACATGACATCAAGGAGTTGATTGAATCCTTAAAAATAGAAATCCCACAGATCTTCGAAAGCGACGAATATAAAAGCCGAAGAAAAGCCATCACCGAAGGTTTTCGGGACAAGCAAAAAAATGCCATCAAGGAGTTTGAAAAGAGAGTAACCAGTGAGAACTTTACCATCGTCCAGCTTCAGATGGGTCCGTACACCAAGCCGGCCATCCTCCCGGTAGTAATGGAGAAACCTCTCCCCCTCGAACAGGTGGAAGCATTGGTAGACAAGGGAGAATATCCCCGCGAGACCTATGAACGGCTGAAACAGAAGCAGGCTGAATTCACGGCTGAAATGGAAAACCTCTTCGCTGATCTGCAGAAAAAGGAGAAGGACTTTGAATCCAAAATGAAATCGCTGGACAAAGAGCTTGTCTTACCGCTTCTGAATGAATCGATCGAATTTCTAAAACAGAAATACAACCAGGGAAAACTGAATGAATACCTTGAGCAATTCATGAATGACCTTTTAGACAAATTTCCCATCTTCCTTCCTAAACCCGAGAAGGAAGGTGCTGCCCCGGTCGCTCCAACGCCGGACATGCTCACGGAATATGAAGTTAATCTCCTCGTGGACAATTCCGAAACCATCGGCAAGCCCATTATTGTAGAAAAAAACCCCACCTACCGCAATCTCTTCGGGGGCATCGAAAAGATGCTTGATCCTCGTTACGGAGTCTGGCGAACCGATTTCACTAAGATCAAGGCTGGGTCGCTCCTCAGGGCGAACGGCGGATTTTTGGCGCTGAACTTTCTTGATGCAGTAATGGAACCAGGGGTCTGGCAGACATTGAAACGGGTGCTTAAGAACCGAAGCATCGAGGTCCAGAGTTTTGATCCCCTCTATTTTTTCACCATGTCGACGCTCAAGCCGGAACCAATTGAACTGAACGTGAAGGTTCTGCTTGTCGGCGATAACCGTCTCTATTACCTCCTGCACTCGCTCGACGAAGATTTTAGAGACATCTTCAAAATCAAGGCCGACTTTGATTCCGTCCTCCCCAATGAAGAAGCCACCATCCGTCAGTACCTGTCCTTTATAAAAAATGTCTGTGATGAAAAAAAACTTCTTCCCGTGGACAGGGGCGGAGTCGCCTCACTCATCGAATACGGCGTCAGAGTCGCCGGCCGACAGAAAAAAATAACCGCCCACCTTTATCAACTCCACGATATCCTCAGCGAATCTCAATTCTGGGCAACGGAAGAAAAGGCCTCATGCATCGCCGAACGTCATGTAGACACGGCCATCGAGAATCGTGAATATCGAGTGAATCTAATCGAGACCAAGATTCAGGAGATGATCGAAGACGGCATCATCATGATCGACACGGAAGGAATGGTTGTGGGCCAGGTAAACGGTCTTTCCGTTTACGATCTGGGGGACTATTCCTTCGGAAAGCCATCCCGCATCACCGCTAAAACATCTATCGGGAGGGCGGGCATTATCAATATAGAGCGGGAAGCGGATTTAAGCGGAAAAACTCATAACAAAGGCGTTCTCATTTTGAGCGGGTATCTTCGCTACAAATATGCGCAGAACCGGCCTTTGGCGATGAGCGCGAGTCTCTGTTTCGAACAGTCGTACGGAGGCGTTGACGGCGACAGCGCCTCCTCAACAGAGGTTTATGCACTTCTATCCAGCCTTTCCAATCTGCCCCTCCGTCAGGATATTGCAGTCACGGGGTCGGTGAATCAGAAGGGAGAAATTCAGCCCATCGGCGGCGTTAACCAAAAAATCGAAGGTTTTTTTGACGTCTGCCGCGCCAAAGGGCTCACCGGTACCCAAGGGGTCATCATCCCTCACCAAAACCGAGCAGACCTGATGCTGCGCAAGGATGTGGTTACATCGGTTGCCGAGAACGGTTTTCATATTTATCCCATAAAAACGATTGATGAGGGCGTTGAACTGCTTACCGGAATACCGGCCGGTGAGAATAAGGGCGATAATACCTATCCTGAGGGAACCGTCAACTTCCTTGTCGATCAAAAACTCCAACTCCTTGCGGAAAGGCTTAAAGATTTCGGTTCCGAAGAAAAGGAACCTTCATCCGCGGACAAAGACAAGTCCGCTTCCTCCCTATCCTAATGCTTTCTCAGTCGTTCCCGGGATCAGAAGAATTTCGTTCCTGTATCCCCGGTTCCGGGCCGCCATATCCAGATGGAGGGTTGCTATATTTTCCAGATAGGGGATAATTTCAATTCCTGCTTTTCGCTCGTCTATTGTCTTGATATAGCTCTTGCACGCATCGCAGACTTCCACCCGAAAACCCTCTTCCTCCTCAGCCATGAAGTATGAGAGTTTCTTCTGATCATTATTGCCGCAATACGGACACTCCATCCGCATAAATGGCCACTCACTGGAGCAAACCGAACAGAGCAACCACCGTTTCCCTTCATCCCCTCGCAAAACCCCCACAAACGGTTTACCGCCGCAGATAGGGCAATATCCGCGGGTCCACATCCCTTCCCTCACCATGTCGCGCAGAAACGATGCATATAGTTCAATTAACGGGTTGACAGTCTCGTTAAGAATGAACGTAAGCAGACTGTTCTTGGAGACCGGCTCTTGTCGTAGCGCCTCCTGAATCATCCTTTTCATACAATCCTTTTCCGCTTCCATCGTGCTCTCGATATCACGAACGGCGTCACCCACCCTCTCCTTTACGTTGGCCAACAATTTGAGGAAGTGCTCCCTCATCAGAGGGTAGTTGCATTTGATCTCATCCAGGGGAATAAGGGGAAATCCCTCCTTAAGCTTAACCTCTGCCAACTTCTCATTAATCTGAACCGGCACAAGCGTTCTCTCCAGACTTTTCTTGTAATCCTCTTTTTCCTGAATTATTTGCTTAAAAAACTCAAGGATTTCAGTGTAAATCGGCCTTTCAGCCTTCAGTACTTCAATTCTTACAACCGCTGCTCGCACTCTATCGTTCATGGCTTCATTTCCCTCAATACTCAATAGTCCAAACATAAAAAAAGGATTGCTTCAAAGACGAAGCAATCCTTTCTACGACTGATTTCATTCACTACTCGGCTTTTTCCTGTCCCGATGTTCCTTCCGATTTGGCAACGTAGGTCATAAACCCAGCCGCCAACCCAAGAGTCCCCCAGGACGTTAAAACCTTATTCCACGCAAACATGGTGCGACCGGGAACAGGAGCCTTGGCCTCCAATCCATACTTTTCAGCCGCCTCCGAGAGAACCCAGAAGGTATTATACTCCTCTCCCGGATAAAGCGCCGCATCTCCTCCCAACTCTTCCACACGTTTGTTCGCTAATTTGATCATCTCTTCCTTGGGTCCGAAGTTCAGCGTACCCGTCGGGCAACCGCAAACACACGCCGGCTTCAATCCATTACTTATCCGGTCCACACACATGGTGCATTTGTATATTTGGCCGGTCTTTTCATCACGCCGAGGAATATCAAAGGGGCATGCGCCTCGCACATCATCATAATTGAGCTGTTTCGTTTTCTCCGTGAATACTACCGCTCCCGTCTTATCTTTGATGATTGCCCCGGGAACATCTTCCGCGGCGAACATACACGGCGGCTCCTGGCAATGACGACACCGGTCATTCAAGAACAGCCACGTCATACCCCCGTCTTTTACGCCCTCGTTGAACCGGATTCTGTTCCAGGTGGTAGCGGAAAGATCAGGGGGGTTTTCGTGGGTTCCGCGGTTCGTCGTCTGCTCGGCCTTCAGTTGATTCCAGTTCTTGCAGGCCACCTGACACGATCGGCACCCGGTACACTTCGACACATCAATAAATATCGCCATTTCTACCATTTCAGCAGCCCTCCTTCCTCACCACGTCAACCATAAAGGCCTTGCTTTCAGGTATCATGGTGTTCGCATCACCAATGTTCGGGGTGACCAGGTTTGCACTGTCACCAAAAGTAAACAATTCCGGCTTCTTGTCCTTCGAACCGTATTTCCTTTGAGCCGTCGTCACCCATCCATAATGCCACGGGATACCAACTTCATGCACCGTCGTCCCCGCAATATTAAGAGGTTTAAATCGCCCGGTTACGATCGCTACCGCATCTACCTGGCCTCGGGCAGATTTCACCGAAACGATATCACCGTTCGCGACCTGTTTCAGATCGGCAAGCTCTTTACTCATCTCGACAAACATCGAAGGCTGGAGTTCGACCAACCACGGCTGCCACCGAGTCATAACTCCCGTTTGCCAGTG
>JAFGRE010000002.1 GCA_016935335.1 Deltaproteobacteria bacterium | reverse complement strand
TGATTTCTAACGCCCTCTATAGACAAAAAATGGAGAAGAAATACCAAGAATGGATGCAACAACTTCGCGACAAAGCGTATATTGACACAAAGCTTTAAATCGGGGGCTTTACAAACAAAGCCACCTTCCGCTATCGGTTAAATAAGCAAACAGCAGCCGTGGTTGTGAATGACGCACCTTATTAATTCTCTTATAGATGCTGCTAGAGAAGTCGGCACTAATCTTCCCCCGGAATCTGCCTCCCGTGTTCAACTCTATTTCCGCGAACTTCTTGCGTGGAACCAAAAAATCAACCTAACCGGCTCTGCTGACGAGACGGTTCTGTTGCTTGACCACTTCATCGATTCATTATTACCCTCAAAATTCATACCGTTGCGCAGCACCCTCGTAGACATCGGATCGGGCGCAGGTTTCCCCGGAATCCCTCTAAAAATCATCCGCCCCGATATTTCGGTCACCCTGCTTGACGCGTCCTTAAAAAAGATCGTCTTTTTGCGCCACATTGTCCGCACTCTCGATTTAAAGGGTGTCAGCACCTACCATGGGCGAACTGAAGATTGTAGCCGGGAAAAACGGATATTCAGTGTCTGCATTGGAAAAGCCTTCGGCCCCCTGTCGGTTTTTTTGCCCGCTGCCTTGCCCCTCAGAACTCCCGGGGGAGTTATCATTGCCATGAAGGGTCCCAACTATAAGCGTGAAGTGCAGCTCGTGGAGAGCAACTTTTCTCAATGGAGCATCGCGTTGCGACAGATTGAACATTTTGTCCTTCCCTCCACAAACAAAAAGCGCGCCATTCTGGTGTTCGGGTAAGGGGCCACATGGACTGTTTCACGTGAAACATTTAGCCTTCGTCGCAACTTTTTTCTTCAGAACCCGGCTGTTTTGTAGTATAATAAAAATCTTATTGCGACAAGGTTCATTCATGCTCGTCACATGGTAGATACAGTTGCAAGCCTCTTAAATGAACGACTCTATTTCGGCTTTCGGTAAAGGAAGGCCCTTTTTCTCATTTAACCCTAATCCAATGAATACCGGACAATCGCAAAGGAGCAATATCCTCGAGCTACATGAAACACCCGGCTTCCCCGTTTCGTTCCTTTAGCTTAATCGCACCACTATAAAGAGAATATGGGCAGGATAATCTGCATCGCCAATCAAAAAGGCGGGGTCGGGAAGACCACCACCGCCATTAATCTGGCGGCCTCGCTCGCCCTGATTAACAAAAGCACGCTTCTCATTGACATTGACCCCCAGGGAAATGCAAGCAGCGGCGTTGGTGTATCTGGCGACAAGGTAACCAAAAATCTCTACCACGCCCTTCTCGACAATACCAACGTCGAAGAGGTTTTCTATCCTAGCTCTTTACCGCTATTGACGGTAATCCCATCGCACATTGACCTCTTCGGGGCCGAAATCGAGCTGGTTAATCTTCCGCAACGAGAGCACCGCCTCCAGGTTCTTATCCGGCCGCTTCGCACCCGATTCGATTACATTGTAGTGGATTGCCCGCCTTCCTTGGGACTGCTGACGATTAATTCTTTAACGGCTGCTGACTCAGTCCTCATTCCGGTCCAGTGTGAATACTATGCGCTCGAAGGGCTTGCCCATTTGTTCGAAACCCTCCGGAGAATCAAAAAATCCCTTAATCCACACCTGTCAATGGAAGGAATACTCCTCACCATGTTTGACGTAAGAAATAAGCTTTGCCATCTGGTTGTGCAAGACATCAAAAAACACTTTGACGATCGAGTGTTTACTTCCGTTATCCCTCGCAATGTCCGTCTCAGCGAATCCCCCAGCTTTGGCAAACCAGTTTATCTCTACGACCAATACTCCCGGGGGGCACAGTGTTACTTGGATCTTGCAAAGGAGATCGCAAACAAAAGGAGCAGCGTTCATGGGTAAAAGAAGAGCCTTGGGAAAGGGACTCGACGCCCTTTTCCCGGATATCAGTTCCGAAATGGAAGAACAAAGGGATGGGGCGACAATCACGTGTCCTATCGAGTCTATTCAGCCGAACCCGTATCAGCCCCGCAAGACCTTCGACCCTGACAGACTTGGAGAACTTATCTCATCTATTCGATCCAGCGGTGTTATCCAACCCCTCGTAGTCCGCAAGCATCCGGATGGCTTTGAGTTAATAGCCGGGGAGCGGCGTTGGAGGGCCGCCATCAAGGCGGGCTTGCGAGAGGTTCCCATCGTCATCAAAAATGTTTCCAACGATCAGGCACTGCAACTTTCCCTGGTTGAAAACCTCCAGAGAGAAAACCTGAATCCCATTGAGGAAGCCAATGCCTATCGGCAGCTTGCAGAGGAGTTCAACTTCTCGCAAGAGAGCATCGCTGAAATCGTGGGCAAGAACCGCTCCACCATAACGAACACCTTGCGGTTGAACAGGCTTCCGGAAAACATGAAAAACGATTTGGCTTCGGGACGAATTTCTCCCGGACACGCTCGAGCAATCCTATCCCTTGAAGCCAATGCGGACAAAAACCGGCTGTACCAGGAAATCTTAAAGCGGAACCTTTCGGTACGACAGGCCGAGGCCGCGGCAAAAAGGCTGTCGAAACAGAAATCGGCCCCCGCGCGCGCCAAAGGTGATGCGCAAACAAGCTTTTTAAGGGAAAAATTGCAGCGGCTTTTAGGCACCCAGGTCCGAATTGTAAAACGGGGAAATCGGGGGAAGATTGAAATCTCCTTCTTTTCAGAGGAGGAGTTAGAAAGACTGGCAAATGTTTTTCAGAAAGGGACAAAATAGCATGACGATAAAAACAGATACCCCGGCCGCGGGCAAAGGCATCTCGCCACACAGTGACTACTCTGCGCAGACGATAAGGGTCCTCGACGACCCGACCGCGGTTCGGAAACGACCGGCAATGTATATTGGAAGCACCGGAAGCCAAGGGCTTCATCATCTGGTATATGAAGTGGTTGACAACAGTGTTGATGAAGCGCTGGGAGGATATTGTGACAAAATCAAGGTGATCATCCATATAGATAACAGCATTACGGTAGAAGATAACGGGCGCGGCATTCCCGTTGATTTACACCCCACCGAAAAGAAGTCGGCGGCAGAGGTCGTCATGACCACTCTCCATGCGGGGGGTAAGTTTGACAACGATGCATATAAGGTTGCCGGAGGTCTTCACGGGGTAGGGGTTTCGGTGGTCAACTATCTCTCCGAGCTTGTTGAACTTGAAATTCGTCGGGGAGGATATGTTTATCACCAAACCTATAAACGCGGCACGCCCCAGGCTCCTCTCAAGAAAATAGGAGAAACCAAACGTTCCGGAACTACGGTTACGTTTAAGCCTGACAGCGAGATTTTCGAGGATCTTAATTTCAGCTTTGACATCCTCTCCCAGCGACTCCGAGAGCTTTCCTTCCTTAACAGCGGCATCGAGATTTCCATCCGCGACGAAAGGAGTGAAAAATACCACGGGTTTCATTACAAGGGGGGTATCAGCTCATTTGTTGAGCACCTCAGCAGGAATAAAAAGCCGGTCCACCCCAAGCCTATTTACTTTCAGGCCGATAGGGATGGGGTAAGTATAGAGATAGCCTTCCAATACAACGATGGATATACCGAAACCATCTTCACATTTGCCAATACCATCAACACTCGAGAAGGGGGCGTCCACTTAAGCGGTTTTAGATCGGCCCTTACCCGTAGCATAAATACTTATATTTCTAAATCATCGCTGTCGAAAAACCTCAAGGCAACCGTCGACGGCAGCGATCTCCGGGAAGGGCTCACGGCAGTCATAAGCGTCAAGCTCCCCAATCCCCAGTTTGAAGGACAGACTAAGACCAAGCTGGGCAACAGCGAAGTCAAGGGCATGGTAGAAAGTGTTGTTAATGAAAAGCTTTCCACATACTTAGAGGAAAACCCTGGTGTTGCCCGTAAAATTCTGGAAAAGGCCGTAGAGGCGGCGCGTGCGCGCGAGGCTGCCCGCAAAGCCAAAGCCCTCGTCCGACGAAAAAACTTTATGGAGGGTTCTTCCCTGCCCGGCAAGCTCGCTGATTGTCAAGAAAAAGATCCTTCACTTTGCGAGTTGTTCCTTGTCGAAGGTGATTCGGCTGGTGGGTCGGCAAAACAAGGCAGAAATCGTCACTTCCAGGCGATTCTTCCGTTAAAAGGCAAGATATTGAACGTTGAAAAATCAAGATTCGACAAAATTCTCGAAAACCAAGAAATATCAACCATTATAACCGCATTAGGGGCCTCGTTGGGCAATAATGGCTTCAACCCGGATAAGCTTCGTTATCACAATATTATTATCATGACTGATGCGGATGTTGACGGCTCTCATATCCGAACCCTTCTTCTCACCTTCTTCTATCGCCAAATGCCGGAACTGATTGAACGCGGGCATCTCCATATTGCCCAACCACCGCTTTTCAGGATCGCCAAGGGAAAACAAGAACGGTACCTCAAAGACGAACGCGCCTTTGAAGAATACCTGATTGCCAGCGGAGGGGACGGCCTGGAACTGACAAGGGCTGCAAGCCCGAAGCCGATTCGGGGTGATGACTTAATTGCTTTTGCAAAAAAGGTGGTGCACTACAAGAAATTGTTACAGCAAACGGAAAAGCGAAATCAGGTCCAGAGCGTTATTAAAACGCTCGTTCAAAACCCGCACTTCAGTAGAGAGGTGCTAAGCCAGGAGACGCTTCTTCGCCAGGTGGTGGAAGAGGCCAAGACGGTTATCCACAATCACTATCCTGAAATCACCCCTATTGAGTTTGACCTTCGATTTGATTCGGAACACAACTGCTTTTCGATTCACATCTCTTCACGAGAAAGCGGAAGACAGCGAAAGACGCTTATTAATTTCGATCTCTTCAGTTCTCCTGAATTTGAAGAACTCCACCGGGCCGCTCGGGAGATTCGTGCGATCGGGATTCCGCCATTTCGCGCAGAGGCAAACGGTACCAGCGTAGAGCTTAACAGCTATACCGCCTTGATCGAGCACATATTTGCGCGAGGCAAGAAGGGAATATCTATACAGCGTTACAAAGGCCTCGGCGAAATGAATCCCCCCCAGCTCTGGGAAACCACGATGAACCCGGAATCTCGAAGCCTGCTTCAGGTGAAGATCGAAGACGCGGTCGAGGCCGATGCTATTTTTACCATACTTATGGGTGACAATGTTGAACCCCGCCGGGAGTTCATCCAGCAAAATGCGCTCAGTGTCTGCAATTTGGACATTTAGCCTTTCTCCGCCCCTTATGATGGGAGACCGATATGCTTACAAACAAACAGACTATCCCCGTTGACATTGAAGATGAGATGAAGCGATCTTATATGGATTACGCCATGAGCGTTATCATTGGGCGTGCGCTTCCTGATGCTCGAGACGGCCTTAAACCAGTTCATCGGCGCATTTTGTATGCGATGCACGATATGGGAGTCGTGTGGAACAAGGGATATAAAAAGTCCGCCCGAATCGTGGGGGATGTGATCGGAAAATACCATCCTCATGGGGATGTTGCTGTCTACGATACTGTCGTTCGGATGGCCCAGGATTTTTCGCTTCGTTATCCGCTCATCGACGGACAGGGCAACTTTGGCTCGGTTGATGGCGATTCAGCTGCTGCCATGAGATATACGGAAGTAAGAATGTCTCCGCTGGCAGGGGAGCTGCTCCGGGATATCGAAATGAACACCGTCGATTTCGTAAATAACTACGACGACACGTTGCAGGAACCTATGGTTCTGCCAGCCCGATTTCCCCAGCTCATCATTAACGGTTCGTCCGGCATTGCCGTGGGAATGGCTACCAATATCCCCCCGCACAACCTTTCAGAGATCATAGATGCCACGATAGCGCTCATCAAGAATCCGGATATTTCCCTCCCTGAACTCATGCACCATGTCCCGGGTCCTGATTTTCCCTCCGGCGCCTTTATCACCGGTCAAGACGGCATTCAGTCCGCTTACTCCACGGGTAGGGGCATTATCCAGCTGAGAGCCCGAGCGTTTGTTGAAAAAAAGCATGGCGGCAAAGAAAGTATCATCATCTCCGAGCTTCCCTATCAGGTAAACAAGGCCAAACTTATGGAGCGGATTGCGGAACTGGTGCGTGACAAAAAGATAGCCGGCATTGCCGACCTTCGGGATGAATCGGATCGAGAGGGAACCAGGGTGGTAATAGAGTTAAAAAAGGACGAGATTGCCCAAGTTATTCTTAACCAGTTGTATCAACATACCCAAATGCAAATTTCTTTCGGGGTGATCATGCTGGCCATTGCCGACAACCAGCCACGGCTCCTTACCCTCAAAGACTGTCTCCAACATTTCATCAATTTTCGAAGAGATGTGATTGTGCGCCGCACCGCCTTCGAACTCCGCAAGGCAGAGGACCGCGCTCATATTTTGGAGGGCCTCAAAAAAGCACTTGATCATCTCGACAGGATAATAGCTCTTATCCGGGGCGCCGCCAATCCCGCTGAAGCCAGAAGTGCTTTGACGTCCACTTTTCAATTCAGCGATCACCAAGCCCAAGCCATTTTGGATATGCGCCTTCAGCGGCTCACCGCACTCGAACGCGAGAAAATCGTGGAGGAATATCGGGAATTATTGAAACAAATCGAGCGGTATAAACAAATCCTCTCCAATGAAACGTTGGTTATGGAAATTATCATCGAGGAGTCAAACCAAATCAAAGAAGCTTTCGGAAATGCCCGCCGCACGGAAATTATCGAAAAAACTGCGGAAATCAACCTGGAAGATCTTATTGTGGAAGAAGACATGGTCGTCTCCATTACCAGATCCGGATACATCAAGCGCAGCCCCATAAGCCTCTACCGAAGTCAGCAGCGAGGGGGCAAGGGCAGTTCCGGGATGCTCACCAAAGAGAACGACTTCTTAGAACATCTGTACGTTGCTTCCACTCATAGTTACTTTCTTTTTTTCACCTCCGCGGGCCGGGTTTATTGGCTCAAAGTCCATCAAATACCGGAATCGGGGCGAACCGCCAAGGGTAAAGCGATTGTCAATCTTTTGAATCTCTCGAAAGAAGAGTCCGTTTCCGCCGTTTTGCCGGTGAGAACGTTCGAGGAGGATAAATTCATTATAATGGCCACGCGGCAGGGGGTTATAAAGAAGTCCTCCCTCATGGATTATAGCAAACCGCGTCGAGACGGAATCATGGGAATCCTTCTCGACGAAGGAGACGAGTTGATCACGGCCGCCATTACCGATGGAAACCAGGACGTTCTTCTCGGCTCTCAAAAAGGCAAATCAATCCGTTTTGCGGAAAAGGAAGTGCGCTGCATGGGACGCGTAACCCGGGGGATAAAAGGATTCCGCCTGGCACCGGAAGATAGCGTGGTCGGCATGGAGATTGTCGATGACGCCAATACGATCTTAACCGTAACCCAAAAGGGCTACGGAAAACGAACCAGCATGTCCGCTTACCGGGTACAGGGAAGGGGCGGAAGCGGAATCATAAATATTCAGACTCCGCCCCGGAACGGAAATGTGGTAGGAATCAAACAAGTAAGCGGTAACGATGACGTTATCTTGATCGGCAGCCGCGGAAAAATTATCCGGATGGCAGCAAGCGGCATCCCCGTCGTTGGCAGGAATACTAAGGGGGTTCGCCTCATCAGCCTCGATGAGGGAGAAAATGTGGTGGATATCGCCCGCGCTGAAAAAGAATAAGGTGCTGGGCCTGCAAAACCGTTGCGGTTTCTCTGGCCAAACCGCAAAGCAATCTCTGATGAAAAAAGGCCCGGAGTTTCCGGGCCTTTTTTGAAAACGCACCACTTTAAAGATGGTAATAAATCGTAGTAAGCGCCCCTTTCATTCAACGGTAATGAAATTTTTTATAGCCTCGTACTTCTTCTCCCCAATTCCTTGTACCTTTTGAATGTCTTCTGTGGCGGCAAAGGGGCCGTTCTCCGCCCGATATGCAATTATATCCTCTGCCAGGCTTGGTCCAATTCCCTTCAGGGTCGCCAGATCTTCAGCCGAAGCCTTGTTGATGTTTATCAACCCACTTGCCCCCACTTCAGCCGCTTGCATTTCTTCTGCGCATACAACTCCCGAATAGAAGCCTCCCCAACTCGCCGGGACAACCGTAATGCTCAGCGCTACCAAGAAGATCAGAACAACAATTCTCTTCATCACAACCTCCTTTGATAAAAGATTCTTTCCTTCCGGGACAATGCCCCGGAGACTCCATTGTTGAAATTTCGTTATACATAATTCGATTTTGCCTGATTGTCAATAATTTTTTTTGCATTGTTCTTTGTCAAGCTACGAAAAAGAGGCACTTTTCCTTTAAAAAGGGTGTTGACAAGATAACCCAAGAAGAAAGGAAAAGTGCCATGAAGATGGAAATTACAGTACCAGAGGTCGTCGATCTTATTAATGAAATCCGTCAGCAACCCGAAAGCCTTTTTGAAATGATCCGTGGTAACGTCAAAGAGACAGTGGGGCACTACCTG
>JAFGRE010000217.1 GCA_016935335.1 Deltaproteobacteria bacterium | reverse complement strand
GTGTGGCTTGCGATTCGGCAAGCCGGTTAAAAAATATTGACAAAGTGTTGCAAGTTATGGCAGTCAAGCTCTGTATGACCGCGATTTCAGAATCCGATGGGCTCGCCTGATATGAGAAGTAATCATGATCATTCTCCCCTCACCGAGTGCCGTAATCGTTTAGGGATGACCGGCAGATCACCCCTTCCAGTGCTTGTACTCTTGAGGAGGCCGCATCGTTAAGAGTCGGAGCAAGACTTGACACCTGAAGAAATTCTGAGACAACTTAATATCAAAAAAGATCACTATAATGATCTCCATGTCATCCGCAATTTTTCCTCTTTTGTGGCGATTTCGAACGGCCGCATCGTTGCCATGACCGACCCGTGGATGCAACATTGCCCACTGTTCAGTCGGCTGTATGTCATGACGCAGACTGACGATAGGGAGATCATTAAACAAGGCATCAGGGAAGCTGTTGAGGGAAAAATTAAACAATTCGGGTTATTTACCGGGGAAAGGCAACTCCATCGAGAAGATATTGCCGTCCCTTACGGCGCGTCGGAAATGATGATGTACGGCCTCACCAAAAAGGGCATTGACGCGACGGTTACGGCGTGCGATGGGGCAGGGACGGTCATTGCGGTGACTCCGTCCCTCGTCCAGGGAATCGGTTCACGCATGAACGGTCTTTTCTATACGACTCCGATCAAGGAAGTCATCCAGGAAATTGAGTCGCAGCAGGGCACGGTTGTTTTTCCGGAAACAGCCGAAATAGACCAGGTAAAGGGGGTGGAAAAAGCGGCGCAGATGGGTTATCATACTGTTGCGGTGACGATCAACGGGTTTACCGAGGAAGATCTTCGTTGTCTAAGAGACCTGGAAGAAGACTACTCAATTACCGTGGTGTGCATCATTGTCTGCACAACGGGAATCACCCAAGAGAGAACGGACCATATTGCTCAATATGCTGACCTCGTATGGTCGTGTGCGTCGGGAGAAGTGAGGGAGACAATCGGGAGAAAGTCGATTTTGCAGATTACCATTCCCATTCCCGTCTTTGTCGTAACCGAAAAAGGGATGAAGTTTGCTTCGTTTTATTGCTCTAATCCAGCCATCCTTCAGAATTTGGACACCTCCAAACAGTACCTTATCGCCAACACCGTCAAAGGAACTCCCTTAACGATGGGAATGTTTTCAACGTATTTAACCGAAGCCAATTTACCTCTGCGGGGAGAGAATGACCCTCGGTGAAAATAACTCCGACCGCACGAAGAATTTCAACAATACACCAGGGGGTGAAATCCCGGCTCTCATGCAATAAAATCCTGTAATAGGGTATTAGTGGTTCCGGCGAACCACGGAGTTGATCTGAAGCCTGCTGTGCCAAGTGGCCGTGAGTACTCGTTTAATCGTTTTGTGATTTGGTCAGGTTTCATGCCTTCGGTGAGGGGGGATTTCAGACAACTCAAATTTGTCGCTGGGTGTTTAATCAATTTAATTCATTCATCACACAAAGGAGATCGGAATGAAAATCTATGTGGGAAATCTGGCGTATGGGGTCACCGACGAGGACTTGCGGCAGGCTTTCGAATCATTCGGGCAGGTTGAGTCCGCCACCATTATCAAAGACAAATATAGTGGCGAATCAAGAGGTTTCGGATTCGTGGAGATGTCTTCTTCGGCCGAAGCCCAGTCTGCAATTGAGGGTCTGAGTGGCACCGAGCTCAAAGGGAGAACTCTTAACGTTAATGAGGCTCGCCCGAGCCCTGATAGGAGTCGCGGTGGTAGAGGCGGCGGCGGTGGCGGCGGACGAGGCGGTGGACGAGGCGGACGAGGCGGTGGCGGTGGCCGGCGTTACTAGTCATTGGTATCAAGGTTGTAGGTACAGTTTAGTAAGACTTCGTTACAGACGCTTCAAGCCGACAAAGCACGGGCCTGCGGTAAGGCCCTGCGGGGAGGTTTTGTGCAGCCGGGTTCAGAGCTTCGCGCCGCTTATTGCGGCGCGAAGGGAGAACCGGTGGCATGCGTTGGTCCATGCTCGGTGTGTCGAGTTGTGCCCGGCATGGTGGTACAGGGATGCAAGAGGTAGTCGATAGGCGCCTTGCCGCTTTTTGAAGAGTGGTGGGGCGTTGTTGCCGGTGGTGCGCTGGCTGACGAAGGCTGGTGAGGGTTTTTTGAACAGGATAGGTGAGAAAACCACTAATGAATGAGGCAGTCTTCTCCTCATGAAGCGGACCCGAAACTCTCGACAGGCTTCAAAATCTATTGATGGTTTGGTTTTCGCGGGGAGAGCAAAGCGTGCAGAATTCATTCAGTATTGATACATTTGCCTGGTCCTGACAAAGACGATAGATACACAAGGTTATTCCCCGCATGACGCTCAGGCGGTTCCCGGATCGACGACCGAATAAGGTCTCCGGAGAACGGTCGCCTTGTGCATGGGAATGGCGGGTCGTGGGTCGATGCTCGAACAATATCACGGCTGCTCCCGTTTTGTCGGGAGATGGATTGGCCGGTTCTTAAGGAACCAGTAAGTAGAAACGATGCAAAACATTAGAAATTTTAGTATTATCGCACACATAGATCACGGCAAATCAACTCTGGCCGATCGTTTTATCCAGTACACCGGACTGATAGAAGAGCGACAATTTCGCGATCAGATCTTGGATACCATGGATATTGAACGAGAACGAGGCATTACCATTAAGAGCCAGACCGTTACCTTGCCGTATGTGAGCAGAAGTGGGCAGGAGTTCGAGCTGAATCTGATCGACACTCCCGGCCATGTAGATTTCACCTACGAAGTATCGCGTGCCCTTGCCTCGTGCGAGGGGGTACTCCTCGTGATCGATGCCGCGCAGGGAGTTGAAGCCCAGACGGTGGCGAATCTGTATATGGCGCTGGAACATGATCTGACCGTCATCCCCGTTATTAATAAGATCGATCTTCCCTCCGCCGATGTAGATCGGGTCAAGGAAGAAATTGAAAACGAACTGGCGCTGGATCCGGAAGAAGCCCTTTTATGTTCTGCAAAAGAGGGGATCGGCATCGAGGATATTTTTGAAGCCATCATAAACCGAATTCCCCCGCCAGCCGGCACGGTTTCCAATCCGCTGAAGGCCCTCATATTCGACGCGCACTATGATTCGTTCCGGGGGACTATCATCAGCTGCCGGATATTCGATGGGTCGGTGCGACCCGGTGAAACCATTCGGCTTATGGCTCAGGCTTCTACCCACAAGGTAGAGGAAGTGGGTGTTTTCCTGATCGACAGGAAACCCCGAAAGGAACTATCTGCAGGAGAGGTGGGATATATTATTGCCGGCATCAAGGCGGTAAGTGATACCAGAATCGGAGATACGATTACTATTGATAATCGTCCGGCCCTTAAGCCGCTTGCGGGGTTCAAGGTGGTAACGCCGGTGGTTTTTTCCTCCCTCTATCCGATTTCTACTGATGATTATCATTCCATGGTGGAGGCCCTCGAAAAATATAAACTCAACGATGCCGCCCTCGTGTATGAGAAAGACTCTTCGGCGGCGCTCGGACAGGGATTCCGTTGCGGGTTTCTGGGGTTGCTGCATCTAGAGATCGTTCAGGAGCGACTTGAGCGGGAATATGACCAGTCGTTTCTTATGACCGTACCGAGTGTGCAGCACGAGTTTGTTATGCATGACGGGAGAAGAGTAACCGTTGATAACCCGCTCTACTACCCCGATCCTGCTTCGATCAAGAGTTCGTTGGAGCCGTTTATCAAGGCGACGATTCTGATCCCGGAGCGGTATATGGGTGCGGTGATGAAACTCTGCATGGAACGACGCGGAGTCAATTCGCGCTTTTCCTATCCCACGCCGGGAAGGATTGAAATGACCTTTGAAATGCCGCTCGCAGAGGCGATCGTTGATTTTTATGACCGACTGAAAACCATTACCCAAGGCTATGGCTCTTTTGATTATGAACTTATCGACTACCGGGAAAGCGATCTCACTAAACTCGATTTCCTGGTGAACGGCGAAAAGGTGGATGCCTTGTCGATCATTGTGCATCAGGACCGGGCGCGGCAGTGGGCGGTGCAGGTCTGTGACCGGCTAAAAGAAGAGATTCCCCGGCACCAGTTCAAGATTGCGATTCAGGGCGCCATTGGAGGGAAAATTATTGCGCGGTCCACTGTTTCGGCGTTTCGGAAAGATGTTACCGCCAAGTGTTACGGCGGAGACATTACCCGCAAACGGAAGCTTCTGGAAAAACAGAAAAAAGGCAAGAAGCGGATGAAAATGGTCGGTTCAGTGCTTATTCCCCAAAGCGCTTTCGTGGCAGTGTTAAGGTCTGACGATGAGCAATGATATTGCTGCCGGGCTCTATATTCACGTGCCGTTTTGTATTAGAAAATGTCCCTACTGTGATTTTTATTCGGTAACCGATCGTTCCCTCATTTCCGACTGGCTGACTGCTTTCCGGCAGGAAGTCTCACTTTACGAAGGCCGATTTTCTTCCTTTGACTCTCTCTATATCGGCGGCGGTACTCCCACGCTCCTCAACGGCAGTCAGGTGACCGCAGTAATGGAGAGCCTTTGGTCCACCGTTTCTCTCCTCCCCGACAGTGAGATCACCCTTGAAACAAATCCTGATGACCTCACCCAAGAAAACCTGGCCCTTTACCGACAGGCGGGAGTCAATCGTGTCAGTGTTGGCGCCCAGTCGTTCCATGACGAAGAACTTCGGTACCTGCGAAGACGACATACGGCCCGTCAGACAAAACAGGCTTTGTCAATGATCAGAGCTGCCGGATTTGATAATGTCAGTGTGGATTTGATGTATGGGATACCGGGGCAGACTGAGGATTCGTGGATAAAAAGTCTTGAGTGCGCGCTCTCCTTCGACCCGGAGCATCTTTCGTGCTATCAGCTTACCATTGGGGAAGGGACGGTGTACGGAGAGATGGCGGCGCAGGGAAGGATGGTGCCGCTGGAAGAAGAAAAGGAACGACGGTTTTTTCTCCTTACCTCGGAGCTTCTGACGGAACGAGGATACCTCCACTACGAGGTCTCTAACTTCGCCCGGAGTGAATCGTACTTTTCTCGCCATAATCGCAAGTACTGGCAGCATGTGCCCTATTTGGGACTCGGCCCCTCGGCTCATTCATTCCTCAACAGTACCCGATGGTGGAATACCAGATCGGTAACCGAGTATTGTCAGCGGCTTGCCCAAGGCGGATCACCGCTCGCAGGGGAGGAGACGCTTTCGGAAGAACAGTATTTCCTCGAAGCGCTTTATCTCGGTTTGAGAACCCGTGAGGGGATTGATAAAACGCTGGCAACCGGTCACGACTGCATTCTGGACCAATTGCAGTCGGCAGGGTTGGTCCGGGTGACAGAGGAGAGAATTATTCCTACCAGAGAAGGTCTGCTCGTCGCGGACAGCCTTCCCCTTCTTTTCACAAACTGAGCTTGTTTTGGCTTGTTATCTTGATCGACGAGAGCGGCTTCTACGGATGCAATCGTAACACCACCCCGTCCCCGGCCATCGTCTTTTCTTCCATGTTACTTTCATGTTTTTCCGTTCCCTCACATTCCCTGGAGGGCATCAAGCATCATGCCGTCGCCGGAGCCGTTGGCCTGGAAGGTCACCACGGTCTTGTCCGAATCATAGGCGATGTACGTGGCACCGGCGATGCTCTGGCTGAACAGGCTCGTTATCCCGCCGCTGTACTTCTCATTCGGCCCCACCGTGATGGTTTCGTGCGCAATCTGCACTCCCGCGTCATTGTAAGCACGCAGATCAACCCTCGCATCGCTTGCTTCCAGGTTCACAAATGTCGCCGCCGACCACCCATTCGTCTCCAGGATCGGAAACACCCCCTCCTTCCCGCTGATATTCACCCCCGTGTATCCCGCCAGCTGGTTGCCGTTATTGTTGTTGATAAATGCTTCAAAGCCGGTGATTGCCTGCGTCGATTCTATCTTCACCCATGCCGTCTCCCCCGAAAGACCCAACCCGGTTACCGTCCCAAAGTACCGCCCCCTTCCTTCGATCGTCTCCGTCACCGGCGACAGCATTGTCCCGTCTTCCCGATAGGGGGTGACTGTCATCGTACAGGCCACACTGGAAGGATTATACGCCACGATCCCCGTAATCCAGGTCGCCGGGTTCATCACCACATGGGGATAATAGATGGCGGCGGCGGTCTCATCCGCTATGAGAACCCCGGAAAGAAGGTTCCCGCTGCTGAACAGCTCGGCCCCGATAATCCCCGCAGCGTTTTCAATCACCGCTGAGTGAATCTCCCCCTGCGGTGTCCCCTGAAACAGGTTGCGGATTGATGAAGACCACTGCTCCTTTGCACCCAGGTCGACGGTTTTACTGCTCCCGTTATCAAAGGCAATGGTAACCGATGCGGATGACGCCGTGGTATTCACCAACGCGATCTCCGTGGTCCAGGTCTGATCCGAGGCAATGTGCGGGATGAAGATATCCCCGGCATTAATCCGTGCCGTGGCCGGAAGGGCCATCCGCCACTTGCCGTCCACGTACAGACGCGCACAACCGGTAACCTCGCTCGAGGCACACTCAAAAACACCATAGCAAATCGTTGCCGCACCCGCGAACTCGGTGCCCACGATAATCTCTCTCCGGCCGTGGGGAGCCAGCGTCATTGCCACACTCCCAACTTCCTGCCCCGCACTGTTATACCCTTTGAATTCTCCGCTTACCGTTTGAGTACTCCCGGTATTGACAACCGCTACCTCCGTCTCCCAC
>JAFGRE010000035.1 GCA_016935335.1 Deltaproteobacteria bacterium | reverse complement strand
GGCCTTGACGGTCCATGAACGAAATATATCAATAAGGATTGCGTTTCAACATTTGATAGAGTTGATCAAGAAAAATGTTGAATTTTGTGACCTGAGTCTCTTTTCTTTTCAATCCATCTCCTTATAGAGGACAAAATTCATTTTAAATAGTTGCTGAATCGGTTGGGTGACCAGTGATCGCGCTTAATTATCATGGCCAAAGAGTCAAAGGCAGACTTGAACCCGTTTAATTCGTGATTACCTGTGCATCCTTCATTCTTAAACAAGCTGCATAGCATTGCCAAGTTAATAAGTTAAGGGTGTCCCCATTGTTCTCAGACCCCTTTCCCAAGCTCTAGAATGTCTGAGACCCCACCGACATGAGTATTTGCTAGAGCGTCGATCTTAGCGTACTGCATAGGGACTACGCCGCTGCAAACTAGACAGGATACAACATGCGGTTCCTGAACCATGGTGAAACGCTGTAGTTGACCGAGGTTGTCCTGGAGAAGCTCAACACGGTTGAGGTGTTTTCTAAGATTATCTGCTTTGCCTTCTACTTCTATACCTTGATAGTCCGAAAGCATTGCGGCAATCTCAGAATAATTACGTGCCAATGATAGGTCTTTGCATTCTATTACCAGCACCTCTTTGCGATCGGACCGCCAGGCAAGCACATCGACATCCCCATAATCATGTTTAATCCTGCGATTGAAAATCTCAGGCAGCCTGATGTTCTCACGAACCTGCCATCCAGCTTCTGAAAAAGTCTTCGCAACCTCAGCATTGAAGGTGTGACCTTCGTGTGCTTTGCCCCACCAATCATCTCTCATTTCCTTGGTGCGGAAGAAGACTTGCTCAAGCCGCCCATGATAGGCACCATCAAAAACATAAGCGAATCCTTTTAGCAGAACACCGGGGGCAATGATAAGTAGAGGATCATCATTTTCATCTACTTTCAGAATTGGGCGGGCTATATAAGACAGGCGCCGGCCAAAGCGCCAGGGATAAATGTCTTTGCCATTGAATCCTTTAGGTGGTTTATCCCAGCGAGGCCGCGTAGAGAGCGAAAACTGATCAAGGAACCTTCTAGCTGCGTTTTCGGGGACACCATAAGAGCACACATGAGTTAGATAAGCGCTCTGCTTGATCGTAAAGATCGCGGTGTGATCCTTGATGCCTTTTTCCTCTAAAGCGCCGATAATGTTTCTGGCTTCATCCAAATCAAAACCCATCTCGATTTTCCAGATGTTCAAGAATTCATCATCAATCTTCCCTTTGGCTTGAGGAGCAGTTCCTGGATCTTCATAGTTTCTCCTTTGCAAAGGGACATTGGCAATGAACCCGTCCTCCATCACTCGTTTCAGCATAGGTTCAACTACCAAGCGTCCAAATTCATCGCGGAAAAGAATGTCGCCCAAAGGCGAGATTATGATTTCCGGAGAAAGGGCGTTATAATATATTGCATTAGAGAGGCCACCTATATGTATAACCAACGCTGCATGGGCAATCAATTTACTCAGCTCGATATCCGAGAGTTGGGTACCGCCCTCAGCCGGACAAACACACAAGGCAATCTCCGTCAGAATACGGCTTGCGACACTGGTGCCAGCAAACTTCGACATCTGCTCGACATATCGATCGACTGTGCCCGGTTTATCACCATGTAGGCCTAGGACAGCTGCTGATGTGCGCTTCCAATGGTCTTCCTCTGCATTTGCTTTCTCGAAATTGGCCACAATACATTTCAGTGTCGAAATCCTGTCGAATACTTTGAGCGTCTCGAAGATTTCATCCAGCAAGACATCGACGACCTTCCCAAGAAAATTTGTGCATGTATCTCTGCCTTCGATCTTGTTACTCTGACCTTTTCCAAGAACACGCCAACCAAGACCAATTTTCGCAGCGGCATCATCTATCGAATCGATTGCAATAAGCTCTTTTGGTAGGGTATCCTGGACATAATCCATGAATTGTTGTGCTTTAAAGATATGGAAGCTACGCGCATCGTCATTGGGGACAACAAGGACCTCAATTGCCTTAGCCTCGGCATCGCAATCTTCTACGCCAAGGAGTTGCAGATATGCTTGAGCAAGGGTGCGAACAAATAAGCGCTCGGCAACGTTTTCAGCGATGTGAAAACCAGCTAGAAATCCAGCTTGGAAGATGGCTTTGCAAGTGTTAGGTTCGCAGTGAGGCTCAATTATGCAGAGTGGAAAAAGATTTTCACGAGTTGGTTTATCTATCCCTTCCCTTGGTGGGTCACTGTCACGGAATTCAACATACACCTTGAGGTTACGCATTTCGGTAGTAACCTTGTCGCGAACATCAAGAGCATTGCCGATACGATGTAGCCATTCATTCGCCATTCCCCAAAGCTGATATTCGACTTCTCCTTCAGATATATTAGGTGCAGCAACGGACATCCAGAGTCGGATCGCTCCTTCGTACACGGATGTATATATCCCGTTTCGAATATCGTCCATGGAGGCATACACGCGCCGCGAGCTTTCACTGCTGAAGAACGGATTCGGTGAGACATGCTGTACGTCGTGTAAAGCTCCAATATTATCTACTGTACAGTGGCGGTCGTAACCACGATCGGAATCAGCACGTACTTCCCGCAGAAGATTGATGGGTGGGTTGAGCATCAAGGGTTGCTCTGGTGAAATTTCGCCTTCTGGTAGCTCCGCATGTGGCACGAAATGACCGTTGTTACTGCGTACCCACCCGATCAGGTTCAAAATCCCATTGGGATTGACAATATGGACCCCAGCCTTCCTTACAGCCTCCAACCCGTCTTGAATGCGCCAGAAGTAGCTAGGGTTCATGTCGCCAAGCCAACTGAGTCTTACGAGGTCAGCCGCTGATAGGCTTTGTAAACGCCAATGCGGGTAATCCAGTTCGATAAATTGAGTGACATAACCTTTACCCCAGCCGCAGCCGACAAGAGCGACTAGTCCCTCTTTAAAATCATCCTCTCCTTCGAAATGCTTTAGAATCTCATTGATCGAAGCTTGCAGGGCTTCAGTCAGGGTGCCTTCATCTTCATAAACGTCCTTAAAACCATCACGATGTATTTGGACCGATGGTAAAAAAAGGTGAAATGAGATGAAGTAACCTTTATCAACCTTAAGATAGAAATTCGACCATCGGTGAGCCCCTGTTTTTTTCCAATGGACCGATGCCCCAATTGGACCACCAAGCATGGGTGTTTCGAAGAATAGTTTTGAGTAATTCTTCGAAAGTACGAGATCGAAGCTTTCAACAAACTTTCCTTCAATAATATTTGTGATCACATAGTCCCGCACGGCAACAGATAATGCTGAGGGGAGCGCGACAGTTAGATGCGTCGTACCATGCTCTATTAGGGGGTATCGCTCCAAATAACTGCTGCCGATCTGCTGTGAGGGTAAATCCGCTTGCATCTGCGGATGTAAGATGAATGGCTTAATATCGTCGTGTGTGATGCCACGTTGATCGAGTTCAGCAAGGGTGATAGTAACACGAGATATTAGAGTGTTTCGCCCTGGGAGTATCCCCGGAGATAATGCCGAATAGCGTTCATCAGAGCCGAGTTGATAGCGATATAGCTCAGATTTCTCACATACCATATCAGAGATTATTAGCAACGTACGGGCACTCTTCTTGATTTGACTGAATCGTCCGGTCTCGGGCATCGTCGCAATTACGTCGATAACAAGTTGAGTATAGAAGCCTGCTGCCTCCCAGGCACCTTCGAGAAGTCGATAGTCTCCATTCTTATCTCGCACTAAGGAGACAAAGACATCTTCAGCTGGATCTTCGCCAGCCACGCATTTCGATTTGCCTATCTGGGAAAACCATTCAATGACGTGGCTAATATTCGCCTTCTTCTGACCGCAGCAGTGTGCCACAGCTAGTGCAACGAGAATTTCAAGCCGAATACAATTTGACTGGTATTTCGGAAGTGTTAAGAGACTTGCCAAGAGGGGAATGGCAACAGATGGATCGTATCTAGAAAGATCATAGACAAGCGACTTGTTTTCTCTTGTAATCTCCTCGATGGTTACAGACAGATTCGCCCATCGAGAATGCTCTGCCAAGATGGCATTCAGTTTATCCCAATCGGGTTCAGTGAATTCGTCAGACAATTTGTTATCCTATTTGTTTATTTGTTATGGATAGAACCCACAAGGTGCTCACCAGTGCCTACGAAAATAAACTTGGAACAGTGCATACACTCTATAGCCAAGAGGCAAATTAATTAATAATATGAATATCCCGCTCCTGTGATACAATTCCCAGAGCCAATGACTAAAGACATTCCGTATATAAGCCTAACAATTACTATACTGCAAAAACACAATATAACAATATAATGAAACTCTTATATAGCAGTTCTCTTTTCCTTGCTTTGCTCAGCATTATAATAATACCATATAGGATATTTAATTGTAATTTCAGATTTTATTCATGGCTGCATCACAGCATTTGACAAAATGAAACAATCAAAGAAGTTGAATGTTGATACCAGGCCCAACATCTTTTCCAATGCCGGAAGGATTGAAACAGCAGGCCGTGGTGCTTATAGTAAACTAGGTAGGAGAGGGTGGCTTAAATTATGCTGAAAACTTTCCTGGTGTTTTTTGTTATCATGAGCTTCGCTTTAACAGTGTATTCGCAGGACAGCCGGGTGCTGTTCAAAGAGGATTTTAGCGACCTCGTAAAATGGCAGGAGGTCTTCTTCCCCAAGATCGAAAAGCATACAACCTACAGCATTGAAAAACAGGGTGATGATACCTATCTGAAGGCGCAGAGCGAATCTGCGGCCTCGCTGCTTGTCTATATCGAGCCGTTCGATGTCTACACCTTTCCTCGGGTTAGGTGGCGATGGAAGATCGACGGGATCATTGCCACGGGCAATGCAAAGACCAAAGATGGTGATGATTATCCCATCAGGATATACATCGCATTTGAATATGACCCGGACACGTCAGGTTTCTTCGAGCGCGCACAATACTCGGCTATAAAAGCTCTCTACGGACAATACCCGCCTCACAGTTCTCTGAACTATATCTGGGCCAACAAAGAACATGCAGAAGATATCCTGAGCAGCGTGTATACGGGCCGCAGCATAATGATCCTTCTGCAAAAAGGTGCTGCAAGGGCAGGCACATGGGTTAGGGAAGATATCAATATCATTGAGGACTATGAAAAGGCTTTCGGCGAGAAACCGCCAGGCAGGGCCACAATCGGCATCATGGCCGACTCGGACAATACCGGGGAGAGCGCAACCTCGTATATCGATTATATTATGGTAT
>JAFGRE010000216.1 GCA_016935335.1 Deltaproteobacteria bacterium | reverse complement strand
CCCTCGCTTCCCAAACTCCAACGCATACGCTCGACCCAATCCCCCTCCGGCACCCGTCACAATCGCCACCCGCCCGTCAAAACGAATGCCTTGCCGCTTTTCCCTCTGCGCCGCCTGTTCCTTACTCATCCACTCCACGATGCCCCGGTCAATCACCACTTCGCCGGTCTCCGCATTGATGGTCCGGAAGAAAGCCTTTCCTTCTTCCTCTTTCCAGATCTGGGTCTTGATGGGAACCCCGGGATAGAGGGGTCTTGAAAAGCGAACCTTGAAGCGAGTCATTCGCTCCGGCTCGCCGGGAAACAGTTGCCGGATCACCGCGCGGCACGCAAACCCATGGGTGCACAGACCGTGCATGATCGGTTTGTCGAATCCTGCCATGCGTGCAAACTCCGCATCCACGTGGAGCGGAAAGATGTCTCCGGAGAGGCGGAAAAAAAGAGGCTGATCCGCAGCGGGTGTGTCGGGAACCTCCACGTCCGGGGCCCTCTCCGGAAAGCGAGCCTCCTCTCTGGGGGGCTTCTCCCCACCGAATCCGCCGTCGAGTCGGGCGAGGACGGTCGCAATGCTGGTGTAAAGCTTTTGCCCGTTGGAATGCCGGGTCTCAAACTCGGCCACGATTAATGCGCCTTTGTCTTTCCCCCTGTCATAGTACCGGACAATGGCGCCCTCGGTAGTCAGGGTTCCTTCCGGCGGGATGGGGTGGTGAAAAACAAGCTCCTGCTCCCCGTGGAGGATCCCCGCTAGATTGACCTTGCTTACGTCGGCAAGCACAGGCATGAAATCGTAAAGCGTGACAATGCTGAAGCTCGGGAGCACCTTAAGGTCCTTTTCATAGCAGTAGTGCAGATCGGAGAATCCCGCTCCCACACCCAGCGCATAGGTCACCGCATCTTTCCAGGTATACGGTTTGGTCAGAGGGCCGATCTTTTTTCCGATTGCCTCAAGATTCAGGGCCATTCTTTCCTCCATAGGGTTTATTGTTTCACCGCAGCAAAAACGATTCCTTTCCCAATAAGCTCTTGGATCCTTTCCTCCATATACCCTATCTCTTGCAGGATATCGATCGAATGCTGTCCCACAGCCGGAGCCGGTTCGGGGTAATCGGGCTTGGACCCGGAGAACTTGATCGGTATTCCGACTCCTTTGAGTTTCCGCCCGCCTTCGTGCTCTGTCTCGATGATCATCTGCCTTGTCTGAAGCTGAGGATCTTTCTCCAGATCTTTCATCTCATTGATAGAACTCAGGCAGATGTCATGAACCTCCGCGAGTTTGAGCCATTCATCCCTCGACCTGGTCTTAAAAAGGGCGGCGATCTCGTCACGAACCCTTCTTTTTTCATCGCCCATGGAAAACTGCAGGGGCAGCCATTCCGGCTTGCCTACCATTTGACAAAAGCCTGTCCAGAATTTCTGCTCAAGCGCGCCCAGGCTGACATGCTTTCCGTCTGCACACTCGTAGACTCCGTAGAAGGGAAAAGTGCCGTCAAAGAGATTCACGGTCTCATCGGTTCCAGGACTCCCCCAGTATTGGGCAAGTTGCAAGGTCAGCATGGGCATGATGCTGTCGGTCATCGACACATCGACTCTCTGCCCTTTCCCGGTTTTTTCTCTGTTCCAGAGGGCGGCCATGCAAGCGACGACACTCATGTAACCGCCGCCCACCACGTCCGCCGTTTGAAAGCCGGGGAGGACCATGCTATCTTCCCTTTTCACGTGAGACAACAATCCCGCCAAAGAGATGTAGTTGATGTCGTGGCCTGCCCTTTGCCTGTAGGGACCATCCTGGCCGAAACCTGTGATGGAGACATAGATGATTCGGGGATTAAAGGGGACGGCTTGCTCGTAGCCGATGCCGATTTTGTCGAGGACGCCGGGCCGAAATTGTTCCACAACCACATCGGCTGTCCTTATGAGATCGAAAAAGACTTGCTGCCCTTCTGCCTTCCCGGTATCCAGTCCAAGGCTTCTTTTTGAACGATTCAAACTCAGATAAGCAGCCGATTCCTCCCCGATAAAGGGCGGCAGGCGGTGAAGGATGTCCAGTCGGCTTGGATGCTCGATCCGTACTACGTCCGCACCCAGATCCGCGAGCATCATGGTCGCAAGCGGGCCCGGATAAAGTTGAGTCAGGTCCACGAGCCGTATGCCGTTCAAAGGCCCCTTTCGTTTACCCATAACCACCCTCCGTGCATCTCCTCCTGATCCGGGGGGGAAGGGGGAAAAGTTGATTTATAGCTGTTCCAGCAGTTGCCCCTCAATATCATGACTCTGAAGTATGATTACCGAGCAACAACTATCTATAACATGGGGTAGAGCTTTCCGGTAGGGTTCCAAGCATCCGATCAAGAAAAGACTTGCGATCTTTATCGTTTCGAAAGATCGCCGTCCTCTCGATCCCCCGGATCATCACATGGTGAAGCGCCTCCACGGGGCTTCTATTCGTGATTGCCGTCGCATGCACCTTCTATATTCCAGCTTGCAGAGAATATCAATATATCAAGAACGTCCTATTCTTCTTCCAACCCAAAAAAACAGGGTCGTTTCCGACCCTGCCTTTATGCATCAGCTTTTTATCTTCCTTGAATTCATATGGTCAATTATGAAGCCTATCTTGAGTCTAGCTATTGATCCTACTGCCTCCCTGTGTTCAATAGATCCCGTCGGAATTTAGCCCAAACGGTACCGGCAAGTGCGCCACTGCCGTTAATAGAATAAACAGCAGCCGTCCCGTCAACAAAAGGTTCATCAGAGGCCGGGGCTCCGGTTGCAAAGTAAATAGCCCCATTCGCAGCAACAACAGGCGATGAAGCTATACCGGCGTTTGCAAAAAACTGAAATTTCAGGGTGCCGTCCGGGTTCAAGGCGTAAAGACTGGAATCATTGGATCCTACATAAATCGTCCCATCATTCGCCAGCGCAGGGGATGACCTAACCGGTCCCCTCGTCGGGAATACCCATTTAATCGTACCGTCCGGGTTCAAGGCAAACAGATCTTCTTTGTCCGAGCCGACATAAATCGTCCCGTCACTTGCTATGGCGGGCGAGGACTTCACATTTCCAAATAAGTCCGTGAACCATTTTAGAGTCCCATTCGGATTAATGGCGTACAGGAAGCCGGTGGTTAGTGAGCCGTCTGAGTCTGAACCTATATAGATCGTCCCGTCGGCCGCAATGGCGGCGGAAGAATCCACCTTGCCATAGGCCTCAAAATCCCATTTTATAGTCCCGTCCGGATTAATTGCATAAACATGCCCGCCATGACCTGCTGACCCGATATAAATCGTACCATCACTCGCTATCACAGGTGAGGAATTTACGGGTCCTGAAAGAGTGATGCTCCAGTTCAAAATCCCGCTCTGGTTTAGTGCATAAAAGAACATGATTCTTCCTGTATCAAGATCAGTGCCAGCTACATAGATCGTCCCGTCCGCTCCCAACGCAGGGGATGAAACTAAAACTGCCTTTGTAGGATAAACCCACTTGAGTGTTCCGCTCGGATTTATTGCGTAAAACTGTCGATCGGCAGAGCCGACATAGATCGTCCCGTCGGTGCCGACGGCCGGAGATGCTACAATCTGGTCTCCTGTGATGTATCCCCATTTTACGTTGCCGCTTTGATCAAGAGCATAAAGTATCCCATCAGTAGAACCGACATAGATCGTTCCATCTTCTGCTATCGCAGGGGACGAAAACAACTGAAATCCGAAAAGAGGATTATCACGAAGAATGAGAGGGTCTGCAGATATTCCTGTATTCCATTCTTCTTCTGAGACAGGAACTGGAGGCACGGTATTGTCGATTATGGCGCCTTGTAGAGATGTGTTTGAATCTCCGTCGCCCCCACACCCGGAAACCAAAAAGCACAAAAAGCAACATAAAATCAACAAACGGATTCGTTCTCTCATAGTTCTCCTCCCAAATATTCGCCGTACAAGAGATTCCGGTATCCTGCGGCAACCACAAATTTGGTTTCCATCCGGCATGCTCCTCTCGTGGGGGCTGGCTGATACGTTTGATAATTCGCTATGCTTACATGCTCCGAAAAAAATCATCACCCTGTGCCGTTTGCCCCTTGTGTTAAATAGAGCACAACCAACACATCATTGCTATTCAAGACTTAGAATTCTTACCCGTACAGGTTTAGAAGTTAAATCCCAAAACAGCTGTTGCTATAATTCCGTCCATCTTGAAGTTTGTTTCTATGGGTACTCCTCTCACATTACCCGATAGTTTGGCATCATTCGTCCAGAGGTATTTCCCTTCTGCCCCTACAAACCAAGTCGGCGTTATGTTATAATGAAAACCCACGCCGAAGTGGAATCCAAAAACCGTGTCGCTCTCGCTTAAAGACGCGCTTACACGCCTGCCGTCCACGGTGCCGTTCACTTCCGCTTCCCCATCGGTGAAATAAACTCCGATGCCTCCCATTCCGAAAAATTCCCACCGGTCATAGGGAATAATTCCTTTGAAAGAGAGCGTAACAGGAATGGCATCGATGGTATCTTCCTCATGAAATGAATAATTTATACCCGACACTTGACCTGCTGCACTATAGTCCGCCTCGGATTTGAAATAACCAACCCCCATTTCTACTGCGAAATTCCGATTATACCGATGGCCAAATGCTAACTCGCCATTAAAGCCTGTGTCGAAATCTTCAAGGTCACTCGACTGGGGCGAGTAAATCCCAGGTTTAAATGTAACGTAGTTTGCTCCCTGCGCGAGAACATGAGAAGGGAACGCACATGCGAGAATGGCTAACGTGAGGATAAAGACACCAAAACCTTTCATAAAGCCCTCCTAAGTCAATAGTTGTTATGTAGCCTGGATAGATGCCTATTCCTAAACTGCTCGTGACCCCGGATACTCACATCTTTGGATTTTCCAGCCGCTGATCGGTGTTGTGGACCCACTCATGATCAGACTGTTGGACGCAGCGCCGAAAAGCCAAAAGGGATATCTATGGAATGGCTGCTTAAGCCATTTTCACCTCCTTTCAGCAATGCGTATTTTGACCGTTTACAAAAAAATCGTCGTTTGGCTTTCACGACTGCGGAAGCTTTTCTAAGCAAAGGTGACTCGACGCCCCATGTTCGAGGCGATCGGCGGCGGCGGCCCGCCTGAGCGCCGCTTGATAAAGGTTTTTCAACCTTTCAAAAAACGGATCTATTGGTGGATTGGCGAACACTTGCACATGGAACAGCTAAGCAAGTATCATGCCTAAACGGAATAATTGCATATTCCTATAGCATTGTCAAGCAGTTTGGCAAGTATTCAGAAAAATTTGCTGAAATATTTACCATCAAAAATGGATATATTATTTCCACTTGGTGGTAAAAGTTTACATACTTAAGTTTTTTCAGCATAGCCCGAAGAATTGCCTTCACACAAGGATAACTCCCAAAAAACAAGCCCCTCTGCGAGTTAGGGCCGGGGTCTCAGAGGGGCTACGGAGGAAAGATTTACTGATAATAGATGCAAGTGTGGTGCCAATCGCGGACTGTTGTAACGATTTCAAGACGCGATTCGAAGTTTTCGTGAAGAAGGAGACAGGGAAGTCATACACTCCGATTTTTCAAAACTCCCTTTACGCTCATAGGGTCCGCATTGCGCTCCGGACTTTTCAGGCAGGCTCAGTAAGTCGTATTTGCGCCTCAACTCATAAATCGCCACGTTACAAAGACGGAGGATCAAGCCTTTCCCTCATCCTTCTTCATATCGACCTTTTTGCACTATCGGGGGTACATTAGCCCGGTCATCCGACCAGTATGAAGCCGGCGTACACTGTAATCAGAGACACGGTGACCCGTTTTCGTGAAAACCCTATAGATTGATCACCTTCTCCGCCAATTGCATTGCGGTGACAATGTCAAGCATGTTGGTTGTTACTCCCACTCTCTTCTTATCGAGAAGATTGAAGTGATTCAGGCAGGTGCCGCAGACGAGGATGGTGAGGCCCTCTTTCTCGTAGTCCTTAAGCACATTAAGCACCTCTGAACCGTCGATGGTGAGCTTTACACCGTTATTGACCAGGACCAGACGCCAAAGTTCATCGCCCATTTCAGCCAGAGTCTTCACAAAGCTGATGATGAGTTTTTTGCCCAAATCATCATCCCCGAAGCCCATGCGATCGGTGGCGATCATCACCATTATCTTTCGCTTTTCCGCATCAGGTTTGTGGGCAACCGCTCTCTCCGATTCAGTTGCCGCTGTGCCTCGTTTCCCGCTTACATAATAGTCCGATCCCCTTTGCTCTGCGGAAACTTCGAATTTCTGACTCGCCAGGAAGCGTGAGACATTTTCCTTTGAAGCCTGGTTGTCCACAATAACGCTGATCTCTGAGAGATCCTCTTTTTCAATCTTCTGCTTTGTCTGCAGTACCGGGGCCGGACAAGCGAGCCCACGGCAATCCAATTCCACAGTCATCAGACCACTCCTTAGTTTATTTACTCTCCATTAAAGCTTGACGGCTTCGTAAAAAGTCCATCTGCGGCGTTGCGCTTCATCTTCCGTCACTGCGGCGTACTT
>JAFGRE010000215.1 GCA_016935335.1 Deltaproteobacteria bacterium | reverse complement strand
AAGCCACCCATGCGGAGCTGACGCTGGCTATTAAGACTGTTTTATCGGGGGGGCGCTATCTAAGTCCCGGTGTCTCTGAAAGGGTGATACAGGGGTACCTAGAATCAAAACGGGCGTCCCATTCCCTCTCCCGTTGGGATAGCCTCACGCAACGAGAAAAGGAGGTGTTGAAGCTTGTTGCCGAGGGATATAAGAACAAGGAGATTGCCGACTTTCTCTGCATCAGCACCAAAACAGTCGAAAAGCACCGAACCAATCTTATCACCAAGTTAGACATACACAATCTTCCCGCATTAACGAAGTATGCAATAGACAGGGGCCTTGTCACGAAATAGCGGTGAGGCTGGTTGGATTTGTCACTCCTGACTGGGCCGTATCGGCCAGGAAGAGTGAATTACCGTGCCTGCCCGCCTGACGGAATTTACGTGAAAGAGCCCCCCTGACAGTTCAGTTCGCTCCTTCATGCTGGTGATACCGAACCCTCTCTGTTTGATTTCATTCGCTAGCGATTTATCAAGATTGAATCCCTGACCATTGTCTCTGATTGCCAACGTAAGTACATCATTCTTATCTTCAAGTGATATCCGGACAAGATCCGCCTTAGTGTGCTTTACTATATTAGTTAGCCCCTCCTGCATTATCCTATATATGGTAATTTTCAAGGGTTCCGGAATCCTGGCTTCTTCTGCGGTAACCTCCTTCTGAATCCGAATAGTCGGGTAAATGGTTTCAAACTGGCGACAGTACCATGAGATGGTTGCAACGATACCCAAATCATCGAGTATGGACGGCCTCAAATCCATAGTCACTCTTCGAAGATCTTCCACCGCTTCTTGCAGCATTGGCACAATTTTCCCGAGTGAGTCAAGAATCGAGTGTTTCGTCCTTTGCTGAAGCGCGTTTTCAACCCTGAATTTGATAGCTGTCAACGCCTGGCTGATACCGTCATGCAATTCCCGGACAACCCGCTTTTTCTCATCTTCCTGTGCGGATAAAAGCTTTGAAGAAAGAATGCGCAGTAAGGCCACATATTCCTCTCGCTCTTTTTCCGCCTCTTTGCGCTCAGTGATGTCTCGAACAGTTGCCTGCAGGAGCTTTTTGCCATCCAATTCCATTCTGGTAAGAAGAACGGTGGAATAGAACTCAGTTCCGTCCAAACGATTATGCAGCCATTCGAAAAAATGAGATCCTTTTTTCATAGCAACTGACATCATTTCCCTGGCCTTCTCGGATGACAGCCTCCCGTCCGGCTGGTACTCGGGAGAAAAAAAATAGGAGGTTCTGTCCTTAAACTCACTCTCCTCCTCACACCCGAACATTCTGACGGTGGCGGGGTTGCCGCTGATGAATCCTTCCGTTTCATTCAGTAACATGATCGCATCTTGTGACGATTCATAGAGGGTCTTGTATTTTTTCTCACTTTCTTGCAAAGCCTTTTCAACCTGCTTGCGTTCCGTAACATCGCGTTTAATAGTCAATAAGTGCTTATTCCCCTTATAGTCGAACACGGTCCCTCGCAACTCAACATTAAACCGGGTGCCGTCCTTCTTTAATTCCAGCGTCTCTGCTTCCAAGTATCCTTTTTTCTCGACATCCTTCATAAAGGAATCGAGGACATGGTAAGAATCAGAATGAACGATATCCTCGACTCTGAGCTTGACAAGTTCATCGTAAGCATATCCGTGCATTTCGCACGCTTGGGGATTGGCGTCAAGAATATTCCCGGTAAAGTCGGAAATAATGAAGGCGTCGGTGGCGGAGTTGAAGATTGCACTGTATTGTAACTCTTTCTCCCTGATTTCCTTTTCCGCCTGTTTGCGTTTCGAGATATCCCGGGTGATTGCTAAAACGCAGTCCCGTTCATTTATCGTTGCCCGCTTCAGATTCACTTCCACCCAAAAGAGTTCCCCATCCCTCTTTTTTGCAAGCCATTCAAAAAGCTGCGGCCCCTCCCGTACAGCCTTTCTGATCCACTGCAGGCCCTCAACTTCTGAATAAGGGGGCTCATTCAAACATATTTTCCCGATGAAAAGGTTCAGGGCGTCTTCTACATCGAACTTAAACATCTCCGCGAACTTCCGGTTTACATCGATGATTTTTCCGGTCTTGCTCTCATGGACAAAAATGGTATCGTTCGCACTATTAAAAATAGAGCGATAGTTTGCCTCTGATGTCCTAAGCGCCTTTTCAGCTAATCTGCGCTTGGTGATGTCGTTTCCGATGCTGATTATTTCGGCTATACTTCCATCTTCGCCATGAAGTGCCTTATTGGTCCACGCCACCCACACGCGCTCGCCGTTTTTCCGGACATTTTCGAATTCATTATAAACATAGCGTTCGGGGAACTTCTCGAAATCGACAAGCAAAGAGCTTAGATCTCGTTGCAGCAACTTCCTTTCGGGAACAATCGTATCAACCACATTCCTGCCGATTATCTCCTTCGCACTGTATCCGAAGTAGTTTTGGGCATAGTCGTTAAAGAAGGTTACGTTCCCCTTGACATCCATACGCAGAATTATGCTGTTGGCGTTGTCGACAATGTCCCGGTAGTACTTTTCACTGTCGGCGATCCTCTTCCTGTTTTCCTCCACCTCGCGAGTCACACATTGACTCTGCCTGAGCGATTCGCGCAGGGCGATCAGCTCACCAATAAGTTGCTTCTTGGTTTTATATTCGTCTTTCATCGTTCCATTCTCCGAAACATCGTTTTTTGAGTCTCAAAAGCATTCTTCATGATTTCATATTCTAGTCGGTTCTGAAAAAGTCATTTTGCAACACTGGGTTGCTCAGCGAACGGTTTTTCATACAAGAGAATCCGCAGAAAAATTTGGCGCAAAAATTCAGCGGCCCACCGCTTCAGTT
>JAFGRE010000034.1 GCA_016935335.1 Deltaproteobacteria bacterium | reverse complement strand
ATATAATCAAAATGCGATCCAGCGCGGATTTTTTAAGGTCAGATTTTTCCCGCTATTTCTCCATGCCACTATGATCAGCAGTGTTATGAATCGTGAGGAGGGAGTCCCAAGGGTTGACGGTTTGGATCTGTTTTTGGATTTCCCCACCAGACATGCTAGTATCTTTTATTTTAGCGTAGAGAAGCGAGATGCCCTGGTAAGCGCATTCCCTACCCCGCCCATCGGGCTTGAGGAGAATCAATTATGAGGCAGAAATCATACGCGGCCGTAAAACGTCTTCTGGAACGTGAAAGAACAGCGAGGGAGATATGCGCTGAATTGAACAACTTTGTGGACCTGGAATCCGTCCTGCAGATCATACTCAGAGGCATCAAGTCTCTCACCGCGTGCGAGGCCATAGCAATAAGACTGCACATGGATGGCGACTATCCCTATTACGTTTGGGATGGGTTCACGGACTCCTTCATCAAAACGGAGAATTCACTCTGCCGTAAAGACGAATCCGGCAAACGGATATCCGAACCGGACGGAAAAGGGTACCTACTGGATTGTATGTGCGGCAACATTATTCGAGGCAGGTTTGATCCCTCACTTCCCTTCTTTACGGCAGGCGGAAGTTTCTGGTCCAACAGCACCTCGGCGCTGCTGGCTTCCACCAGTAAAGAAGAGCGCCAGTCCACAACGAGAAACTACTGCAACGCCTACGGGTATGAATCGGTAGCGCTTATCCCGATCAAGGCGCAGTCACAGAATCTCGGACTTGTTCAACTGAATGACCACCGAAACGATATGTTCACGCCGGACTTAATTGAGTATCTGGAGATGATTGGTACCCAGATCGGACTGGCGGTCCGGAATGCGGCACTTTATTCAAAATTGAAAAAGATGTTCGAGGAGACAAGGACTCTGCGCGGACTTCTGCCGATATGTTCATTCTGCAAGCGAATACGGGACGATGAAGGCTATTGGCATCAACTCGAGTCGTATATGGCCGAGCATTCCGGGATCCAATTTTCTCACGGATTATGCCCTTCCTGTGTTCGGGAGCATTATCCGGAAGTAGACATTGCTTCAAACAGCGACCTGGATATTGTAATCGATTTATCGCTTACAAAAGTGTCTGAAAAATCCTCAGCAGGCGCTTCGAAAGAGACGAACAAGCAACGCCGCTGATTTCCTCGGTCGTTTCCACTGCAGTTGTCCGTTAATTTCGCCGGCGTATCTTTCGAATTGAATTGCAGCAGAGAGAAAGAAGCGACGATAACGGTGAAGGATTCTGTGGAAGGAGAAGCGACCCCGGAAAAAGTCTCGGCACGGCTTGTTCAGCGAGAGAACGATTTTGAGTCGTAATCCGGGTGACACCCTGATCAAGGAGCATTCGCTCGAGGAAAGGTGAACCGTTACCGGAAGGATGAATCGTTCGTGCTGAAGAATGTCAACCAGATAACACCAACGGGAGAGAAAAATGATTGTCGGGGTTCCCAAGGAAATCAAGATCGATGAATACCGTGTCGCCATGTTGCCGATCGGCGTTCAACTATTGGTCGGAGCCGGACATGGAGTCTTGATTCAGAAAGGCGCCGGGATCGCCAGCGGCTACGATGATGCCGCCTATGCCGCCGCCGGGGCCACGCTGGTCGAGACTGCCGATGAGATTTATGGCCAAGCGGAGCTGGTTGTGAAGGTTAAGGAACCCCAACCTGGGGAAATCGAAAAGCTTCGGCCGGGTCAGGTAGTATTTTGTTTTTTTCATTTCGCCGGCTCCCACAGCCTCACGGAATTGTGTCTCAACCGAGGAATTTCCGCAGTCGCCTATGAAACTTTGGCTGATGACGGGGGTGGACTTCCCTTGCTCGCTCCTATGAGCGAGGTGGCTGGTAAATTGTCGATTCAAGAAGGAGCCAAATGCCTGGAAACACCCATGATGGGCAGGGGAGTACTTTTGGGGGGCGTTGTCGGCGTTGAGCCTGCCGGAGTTTTGATCATCGGCGGCGGCGTTGTCGGCACGAATGCTGCGCGTGTTGCTGCCGGGTTAGGTGCCAGGGTCATGATCATGGACATCAATTTAGCCCGTCTTCGTTATCTGGCCGAAGTTTTGCCTCCCAACGTCACGACGGTCTACTGCGACGATCATGCTGTTCAGCGTCACTTGGGGGCTGTTGATCTTGTTATCGGCGCCGTACTCAATCCGGGAGGGAAGGCACCGGTGATAATAAAGCGCACGATGCTGAGTCTCATGAAAAAGGGAGCGGTTCTGGTTGATGTCTCTATTGACCAGGGTGGGTGCTTTGAATCAAGCCACCCCACGACTCACCGTGAACCGGTCTTCGTAGAGGAAGGCGTGATTCATTACTGTGTGACGAACATGCCGGCCGCGGTTGGAAGAACCAGCAGCAAGGCTCTCTGTAATGCGACGCTCCCTTATATCAGCGAGCTGGCGAACTGCGGACTTGAATCCTTCATTGAGAAAAGCAAGGGCTTAGCAGCCGCCCTTAATCTGCATGAGGGGAAAATCCTGTGTTCGGCGGTCGCTGAGGCCTTTCCTGACCTCCCCTCAGCGTTGTAATAGAGACTGCGTCACGCCGAAGGCTGACTCGCTAAGGAAGGAGGAAAACACGGCATTGGTTTTGTGACGTGCCAGGGGTGGGGCCGGTTTTCCCAGTTGCACGCTTTTCAATCTTTATTTATTGTTGCGGAATTTGCTATGGTCGTATTTTCCAGATCAAGATGTGGTTTTGAAAATAGTATTGTGAAAGTGCGATGATTACGTATCGTGGTTACGTTAGCTGTGATTTTTGCGGCGAACTTCATTCGCTGTCCCCGTCGGTTTTGATAAAAGGAGGGCCGGCAAAGCGGATCAGTATCGCCGAACTGTACAGTGGGCGGGATGTGCCCACCGATGTCGCCGTTCTGCAGAACCAGCAAATTTTTTGTCCTGCTACCGGGAAAACGTTTTGCGAGACTGATCGCAGCAAAATCTATCTCTTTCCCATCTATCCCCTCAAAGGCGGCGGCTAAAGCCTTTGATTTCTTGTCGATACGGTGCCCGAAGAGGCTGACCGGGCAGGGGCCGATGTGACGATTCACGACAAAGCAATATGGGTTATACCACGCCCTCCGTTTCACTGCACCGCCCATACCGCAACAGTGGTGTTGAAAAGACGCCAAACCGGCCTTCTAAAATGTGGTTTTCTATTGTCGCATGAGGCAAGATGAAACCATGAAAAAGGAACCGTGCCTCTTTTGGCGCGCCGCTTGGCAACCGCACCGGTGAAGGCCTTGCGAACGAAAGTGATAATACCGAATGGAATGGGCCCTAACCTTTAATGAAAGGAGAAGTGATGTTGACCCGGGGAGGAGGGCCGGAGGCTCCCGATGTCTCTTTTACGTATCATCATCGTATAATTCCGGATAAAGCTTCCGGGCACAATCAGGGCAAATGCTGTGGCTGAAATCGGCTTCGGTATGGTCCCGAATAAAATTTTCGATCTGATTCCAGTAACCCGTGTCGTCACGCACTTTCTTACATTGCGCACAGATCGGAAGAAGTCCGGTCAAGGTCTTTACTTGTGCCAGGGCGTTTTTCAGCTCTACAATAAGGCTCTCACGCTCATCTTCAACCTGTTTGCGCTTGCTGACATCGCGGATGAGTGCTTGGAGAATCTCTTTGCCGCTGAAATCCACCTTGTTCAGCATCACCTCGGTAGGAAACAAGGTGCCGTCTTTTTTCTTGTGGATCCACTCAAAGAAGGCGGATCCCTCGCGCAAGGCTTTGTGCATATATTCTGAAGCAGCGGCTCGGGATTCTTTGCCGTCCGCCTGGTTGTGCGGAGACAGGTCCACGACGCTTCGAGTCAAGAACTCGTTCTTTGCGGGATAGCCAAATATCTTGAGGGCGGCGGTATTGCAGTCCAAAAATCCATCCCTGGTAGCCAAAAAGATCGCATCCGGCGTGGACTCAAAAAGAGAGCGATATTTTACGGCACCCTTTCGCGCCTCATCGTCGGCCTGCTTTCGTTCGAACACCTCTTTTTCAAGTTCTTTATGGGTGAGCCTCAGGTTTTGATGGAGACGGAAAATGACTATGGTGAATACCCCGAGGAAGAGAAACGTGGTTACGAAGATTAATACCCAGGAGCGGTACTTTTTCACAACGTCCCGTACCGGTAATTTTCCCAGGTCTTTATAAGGGCAGATTCGCAGCTCTCGCAGGCATTCGTGCACCGGCTGATAGTCGAGCGGGATCGTCCACCCGGCGCACTTTCCCGCTGTGGCCGCCGCCGACTGCTCCGGCATTTGGATGAGGGCGACCGCCACTTTCTCGGCTATGTTGTCGGGGGTGTGTTTTACTTTGGCCATCGGCCATTCCGGGTAAAGACGAGTTGAGAGGAATAGGGGGAAATTCTGCCCTCCATGGCCATGGTCATCCAGGACATAAAAGTCCTGAAGCCCTATCTTCCCCTCTGCCGCCATTTTTTCCAACGTGTCGGTGCGTACTGCACCGGCGTCCGCTTTTCCGTTTTGCACTGCATAGACCACTGCACCGTGGGTGCCGCCGAAAGTCAGCTTCTTGAAGTCCACGGAGGGATCGATCCCCCTTTGTTTCAGTTCCCGCCAGACCGCTATCCACCCACCGAAGGAGGCCTCGTCCACTGCCACGAATGTCTTTCCCTTGAGATCTTTCACGTGGCGAATATTTTTGCGGTCCGCTCTGCAGAAGAGTACTCCTCCAAACTCCGTATAGACGCGGTCAAGCACCCGGTTTTTCAGCGTGGCGATTCGGTTTGCTCCGTAAAGGCGTTCCAGTTCAACGTAAGATGACGAGGTAGCCAGGATAAAATCAACGTCTCCATTGCCGACTGAGGTGGGAACGTCAGCAAAGGCCAGGGGAATGATGAGGAATTTCTTTTCAGGGATCTGCACAGTCAGGTATTCTGCCAGCGGCGTCCACCTTTGCAGGCACTGCTCTGGGCCCTGGTTGGCGAGGACCCCCACCCTCACCAGGGGATGGTCTTCAGCACAGACGCTATTCAATGACAAAGCAGATAAGGATAGACTGAATACAACGGCGATAATGATTCGTCCGATCATGGCAAGCCGATTTTGCCCGATACGTTTGAGTGAAAAGCACGGCTTTTTCAACGCGGTCCTATTAAAGACAGAACATGACACGTCTCACTGTCTCCTTTGTGGTGCAATAAAACGGATAACGCCGAACCTGAAGATAAAAACCTTTTGGCGCACCTCCCAGAACGCCGGCGGAACCCAAATTTTGATAGCCCTCTGCGTCTTTCTGTTTCTCGCTTGAAAAATTTTAGAAACAAAATCAGCTTAATCTCTTTGAACGAAGAGAATCGTTATATCTTAAGAGGTCATCAGGCAACACCTTCGGGTCATTCAAAGAGTAGTCAATTTTATTCCCCAAAGGTAACGGAACAGCACAGAGCTTTTATTTTATCATAATTTTGGCGAATCCAAGGGGCGCTTGGTAGCATTTCGCAATTTTTTTTGCACCTCTTTGTCCGGTTTTGGTTTCAGGCAGAGCGGAGACGATAATTAATGCGAATCAATTCGGACACCAATCTCGTGCCATAAATATAGTGAAATGTTATAAGAGCCTATTTTCTATTGACTTTTGGCTTGCAAGGGATTAAACAATTAAAAAACGGTTAATTTCCAAAATTCTGAATCAGCCTCTGGAAAAGACACAAGGAATGCTAAGGAGGAGGAGAGCAGTGGTGATTCATGAAGTAAAAAAGGTCGGATAGCTGTCTCGAGACGGCTTCCGGCTTTTTTATTGATACCCAAAAAAGCCCTTTTGATCACTTTGGTTGCTGGTAACGATCAATGAGGGGGACAAGAAAAGCAAAGGAATTACAGATATTTTCCGAGACCGAGAGGGCACCTGGACTAATGCGCCATACCGTCAGGAAATGAGAAACGGACAGAGGGGAACTAATGAGCCATATTGGGGCACGTCTTATATTGAATTTATAGGAGGTCCTATACGATGAAATTTCTCTTAAATAAGAAATTGTTACGGATGTGGGTTCTTTCTTTTTTTACTCTTGCTCCCGTTTCTTTCATTACGGGATGTGATTATGTCCAATCGTTCATGGAGGAATTGATACAAAAAGGGGCTGATATTCATGTCCTTACTCCTGATTTTTGGACGCCGCTTCATCTGGCGGCATGGTACGGGCATACTGATATAGTGCCTGCGCTCTTGACGAGGAGCTGATCCGAGAGCAATGCTACCCTCGGGCGAAACCCCTTTAGATATAGCTCAAGCAAAAGGGTATACGGAAATTGCCGCAATTTTGTCTGGGGCAACGAGAGGAGAATAGGCTGGAAAGTCCTTTAAAACCGGTGGGAAGCTGAGTCTATGAAAAGATAATACTGGAATCACGCCAGGCACTTTCTCAGTTCACCGTCCATGAACTCTTTGACCTTGTTTTGTATTTCCGAGATCGCCGGTGCATTCAGACCGAGGAGCCGTGTGGATTCCGCGGCTTCGAGATTGATTTCGCCGGGCTTCACATGGTCGTATCCCATGGACTTCACCAGCAAGTTGGCAAAGTGGACAACCAGGAGTTCTTTAGAAATAAGATCAGCCTCTCCCAGATTGTCATGGTACTGAGCAACATGAATGTATCCCTCCGGGAAACCCCATCGTTTAAGGAGGCCGGAGCCGAACTTTCCGTGATAGGTGCCGAGGGTATCGATTAATTCCTGCAAATCGACGCCGTCTTCAAGCTTGCCCTTGATCTCCAATTCAACAATAATCTGCAGAAGCAGCAACTTTCCGATATCGTGGAGCAAGCCCATCGTAAAAGCATCTTCTTTCAGGAGAATCTTTCCGGATTCAGCGACAATCCGTGAGGCGAATGCGCATGAGAGGGCATGTTCCCATAATCTCTCCATGACGTCGACGTATTTTTTGTTTGAGGTAGCATAAAGGGATCGGTTGCAGATGACGTCAACATATTGCCTGGTGATATTAAGGCCCAAACGGCCGATGGCCTGTTCCAGCGTCTTGTTTGGCACAACACCACGATAATAGGCAGAATTGGATACGCTGATCAGCTTAGAAGAGATTGCCATATCTTGCTTCAAAAGGTCTAAAATCTCCTGGAAGTCTGCACCGCTGTCGAGCATTGTTCGAAATCGGAGGCTTATTTTAGGAAGTGATGGTAAATTAATTTCTCCCCGCTTAAAGCCGGCGATGATATCTTCGATGACGTCATGTGCGGTTGGTTTCGAAGAAGGCGACGGGACGGCGTGTTGCCCGGGTTTGTTCAACTGCTCCTCCAATTCAGTCACCCGTTTTTTCAGGGCAACGATGGTTTGCCTCATTTGCACCTGCTCGTTGAATTTGGTGATCGCCTCCTTAATGACGAGATTGATTACCTGGTCGTAGTTGCCTACCTTGATGAGGTAATTATAGGCTCCCTCCCGCAGGGCATCGACGGCGGCGGTTGCGTTGTCGTAGGAGGTGAGGATAAGAACCGGAAGATAGAATTTTGTCAAGATCCCTTTAAGAAAGGGGCCAACCGGTTGCTCGACGAAATCGTGGTCCAAGAGAACCAAGTCAGCGGCAGCGAGATGCTCGGTGAGGGGCTCAGCGGCAGACGGTATAACAGTGATATTGAACTCCTGGCCGACGGTATCCTTCAGCTTGCGAGTTTCGTCGGAGTCCTTGAGCAAGGCAAGCACTGATTTCATGCCGCTTTCTCCTTTTGCGAGCGGAAAAGATGCTCTTATAAAGCAGAGAGAAAAGCGAACTGCTCGGGGTTTGAATACCCGTGACAGTCGTTACCGCACACTATGCCGATCCGTTCTAGTGTAGTGTCCCAAGCATAACTTGAGTAAACAGACTATTCATGCTATGCTTCTCCAAAAACGAAAGGAGAAGCACATGGCAATT
>JAFGRE010000214.1 GCA_016935335.1 Deltaproteobacteria bacterium | reverse complement strand
TTCCGGCTAGGTTGGTCCTCTCCGGAACGGCGGGGCTTCTCATTATTTTTTTAGCCATACCGCAATCATAAAGGAAAGTGAAGCTGTTTTTTGCCCGAAAAGCCGGTGAAAAAGAGAAAATTCGAGTGGAGTTGGGCAGACCTGGATTGATGGAACCGATGGTCGTGGGTAAGAGGGCTTCCTGGGATGCCCCTGTTTCCTATTGAAACCTCCTAGAGACTCTGGTATTTTCTAATCTTTTAGTTCAGATGGAAAGACTGATGTATCGTTTTTTTGAGGAGAAAACAGGTGGAGCTTGAACCCCGAGCCTACGAGAAAATTATCCAGCTAATCACCAAGGGTGTAACGATCCCCAATCCGCTTACTCTTGATATCGGGGATGAGGTCGATATCGATCGCATTTCCGGCAGGGGCGTCACAATTTACCCCGGCTGTCGTATTTACGGGGACAAAACGGTTATTTCTTCCGGCGTCCGGATCGGCGCGGAAGGTCCGGTAACAATTGACAATTGCCAGCTTGGCGGCGGGGTCGAACTTAAAGGCGGATACTTCGCAAAGTCGGTATTTCTCGAAAAAGCGAATATGGGACTGGGGGCGCACGTGCGCGAGGGCTGTGTTCTGGAAGAAGAAGCAAACGGCGCGCACTGCGTGGGGTTGAAACAGACCATTCTTTTCCCCTTCGTGACCCTCGGCAGCCTCATAAACTTTTGTGATTGCCTTATGGCGGGGGGAACCAGCCGCAAAGACCACAGTGAAGTCGGGAGTTCATACATCCACTTCAATTTTACTCCCGACGGAGACAAAACAACGCCGTCGCTTATCGGGGATGTGCCGCGGGGGGTTATGCTTAATCAACCCTTGATCTTTCTCGGGGGTCAGGGGGGGATGGTGGGGCCCTTGCGGATCGGATACGGGAATGTTGTTGCGGCAGGATCAATTTTGCGTCATGATGTGTCAGAAGGCAATAAGATGATCATTGGCAAGACGCATCAGGGCCTGGTTATTGACGTCACGCCGCGTTCTTATAAAAACATACTCCATGTGGTTGAAAACAACATTCGCTATTTGGCGAATTTAGTGGCCCTGGAGCAGTGGTACGTTCAGGTGCGACGGTTGTTCTTTTGCTCACAGGATTTCGGTGATCTCCTTTATGAGGGTCTCCTTGACACGTTATCCGTGGCGAAAAAAGAGCGCACCAAGCGGCTTGCGGCCATGGCTGATAAAATGCCGGACTCTCTTGAGCGTTACACAACGCAAGGGCAAGCTGCGGCGGGGAAACGCGAGTTGCATGAGAAGATTGAAGAAGTGTGCGCCCTGTTCTTGGGGCCGCTGGGAGGCGAAGCAGGAATCGAGTTGCGAGACCGTTTCCTGGCTGCATTTCTCAATCATAAGGAAAAGCAGCACAAGGGCTATATCGAGGTTATACAATCGCTGCCTGATGATATATCGCGGCAGGGTGTGCGGTGGCTTACTCAGATTGTCGATACCTTGTGCGAAAAAGGAGCGGCACTGGTACCGAACCTTGGTCTTTTCAAAGAATAATTATTCGGATTCTTTCTAAGGAGGAACGGCTATGGGAAAACTGTTTGGAACCGACGGCATCCGGGGAGAGGCCAACCGTTATCCTATGGATGCACCCATTGCGTTTGCCGTCGGGCAGGCGGTGGTCAGCTTGTTTAAGAACTCGACACACCGGACCCGCGTCGTCATCGGAAAAGACACCCGCATTTCCGGTTACATGTTGGAGAGTTCGCTGGAGGCAGGGGTGAGTTCCATGGGAGGTATTTCATATCTGGTTCGCGTCCTGCCGACACCCGGCATCGCCTTTATTACCGAGAGCATGCGCGCTGACGCCGGCATTGTTATTTCCGCCTCTCACAACCCTTACCAGGACAACGGTATCAAGATCTTTGCCGGTAACGGGTTCAAGTTATCGGACCAGCAGGAGGAAGAGATTGAAGACCTCATTTTGAACAACAAGCTCGCCGATATGGTGCCTCCGGCAAAGGATATGGGTCGAGCTTTCAGCATGGATGATGCTCCCGGGCGGTACATTGTTTTTTTGAAGCACACGTTTCCCCGCGAGTTATCGATGGAAGGTATGAAGATCGTCCTGGACACGGGGAACGGCGCTACGTATCGGGTTGCACCGGACGCTTTTTTTGAGCTGGGGGCTGATGTCGATGTCATCCATAATAACCCCAACGGGCTTAACATCAATGACAACTGCGGTTCGCAGCATACGCAGGACATCGAGAAGCGAGTGGTGGAAACAGGCGCGGCCATTGGGTTGGCCTTTGACGGTGACGGCGACCGACTGATTGCCGTTGATGAGAAAGGCCGGGCCATCACCGGGGACCAAATCCTGGTTATCTGCGCCAATATGTTGAAAGACCAAGGCAAGCTCAAAAACGATTTGCTCGTGGGCACGATCATGAGCAACCTCGGCTTGAAGGTGGCGTGCACAAAGTACGGTTTTAGATTTCATGCTTCCAAAGTAGGTGACCGGTATGTCCTGGAGGACATGCTCTGTCTGGGAGCCGTGATCGGCGGGGAAGAATCCGGACATGTGATCTTCCTTGACCACCATACCACCGGCGACGGTATTCTCACCGCAATGCAGGTGATCGCCGCTATGGTTAAAGCGGGAAAGCCCCTTTCGGAACTGGCGGCCCTGATGGACGTCTACCCCCAGAAGCTCATCAATGTGGAGGTGAAAACCAAGCCGGATATTACCACCGTGCCGCAGATTATGGGGGCTGTCAAACAGGTGGAGGCAGAGCTTGGTGATGAGGGACGGGTTCTGGTGCGCTACTCCGGCACGCAAAATCTTTGCCGGGTCATGGTCGAAGGTCCGTCGGATGCGGTAACCGAGAAATATTGTGCCCAGATCGCCGACATTGTAAGAGCAAGTATAGGATGATCGGCGCGTGAAAATAACGAGAAGAAACTCAACGGTTTCCCAGGAGATTACCTATGCCGCTGAAAGTTATTATCGCACGAGATTTTGAGCACCTGAGCGATATTGCCGCTCAGATAATCAAACAGACTATAATCCAGACGTTTGAGGCCAAAGAAGAGTTTGTGCTCGGATTGGCAACGGGAAATTCCCCCACTCGGGTCTACAAGCACCTTGCCCGGGCCGCCAATGACGGTGAATTCGACAGCAGCCGAATTCGCAGTTTCAACCTTGACGAGTACGTCGGCCTTCCCGGCGACAATGTCCAACAGCGGGTTTTGCATCCGGAAAGCTACTGCTATTTCATGATTCAGGAATTTTTTGGCCTTCTCCAACGTAAATTTATAGAAACATGCGTCCCTTACGGGTGTATGATTGATCAGCAGGTGCTCGCGAAGGAACTTCACGCTTATCCTGATGACTGGCATGCAGTCGGTACGGACGCGGGGAAGTCAATCCTGATACACGACAACCCGACCTCGCACTACCTTGGCTGGGTTCGGGAGGAAATTCTTGAAGGATACGAGAGGAAAATCGAGGCAGCCGGCGGGGTGGATCTGCAAATTATCGGGGTTGGGGGACGAGGGCACGTAGCCTTTCACGAGTCAGGAATCCCTTTCGCCGGCAGCAGGGTTATGCTGGTTAAACTTGACGAAAACACCATCGCCAATGCCGTTATGGACGGTCATTTTTCGTGCGAAGCAGAAAGTCCTCATTATGCTGTCAGTATGGGGGCGGAGTTGGTATATCGTGCAAGAACGTTAGTACTCCTGGCAAATGGGGAACGAAAAGTGCGGCCGGTAACCGAATCCCTGGTGGACGACCCCACTCCGGAAATTCCCATTTCATATGGGCAACTGTATGCACGGGGTCCCGGAAACCTGGTTTACGTGGTGGATACGATTGCCGGGCGGGAACTCCTTGCCGCCGCAAGTCGGCTTGAGCAAAAAGGGATCACTATCGAAAACCTTTCGTAGGTCTGCGTTACCCACGGCAGACACCCCCCATTAACAGGGAATGAGTTTTTGTCAAAAAATGTTTCCTGGCCGCATATCAAGCATTTCCGCGGAGGGGGCCGTCGCTTTCTCACCGAAACCCGACAAAGGCACGAAAGGTTGACAGCGCTTGAGTGCACATTCTCCTTTATTCTTCCCATCATCATTCCAACCGGTCCTTAGAGCCATGGAAAGAGAGATTATCAATCTTATCGAGAAAGAAGGACCCCTTACCGGATCAGAGATAAAACAAGCGATCGGTGGGGATGATTTCGTGTTATGGAAAACATGCAAGCTTTCCGAACACCTCCTGATCTCCCGCACTGGTATCCGTTACCTGAGGCTTGACCGAAAGGTGGAGGGACTGGCTCGTCTCTCTCCCTCTATCCTGCGGGAATTTTTGACCTACTCGGTAGTGGGAAGCGCGGAGGATGCGAATTCGTTGCACCGGAAGGTGCAGGAGGTTATTTCCCGCATTGAGGAAGTGAGCAGATGTAAACGAGAGCTGGCATGCCGAATTGTTAACGATGTCGGTCGCCGCATGGAGAAGGAAGGTCTCCGGGAGGAAGATGCCTGTTTTATTCTTGCTGGGGATGTTGTTTATAGTATGGCTCACGACGTTCGCCGCCCTGAGCGAAGTACGGGGACGCTTGTCCGCGGCTCGGATTTGGATCTTGTTGTAGTCGTTGGCGACGACGTTCCCGCGGACGTCATTAAGAAATTGGACGGCTACATTTACCAGGAGAAGTATCGGGCTCTCAAAATCCCCAACGTAAATGAAGAGATAGACTATATCGTGAAAAGACTGGATCGTGTTCGAGAACAGCTTCAGTTTGATACGTTCAAATATAAGGTAGCGTGTAAAATTCTCCAGGAAGGATTATTCCTTTACGGCAGCGCCAACACGTTTCGTGCCATCAAAATCATGCTTTCCGAATCCGGTATTGCGAGAAGCCTCGAGGAGTTGGAAAAACAGGCTGCAGCCTTTCGGGCGCGGGCAGAAGAATACCTGCTTGCCGCTCGTCCGGATGGGGAAGTGGAAGAAGATTTGCATCTTTTCTATCCCGCAGAAGAGTCGGAAGAGTTTGAATAACGGAGGGGAAGGTAGCCGATAGGTACTCCTAACAAGATTGTCCGGAGTGGGCGCGAATCGTTTACCAACTAATTTGACTACAAAATATGGCGGTAAAATGATATGATGGATCTACTTGATTATCGGATGTATACTGTTTATTAGTAAACAGAAGATCTTGAGGGGTGGGAGATGGAGATCCTCTATAAAGTAACCACCAAAGATGATATAAGCATGTCAGTGCCTAAGGACTCGAAGTATTGCTTGCAGTATAAGAAGGGGGAGCGAGTGAAAGCTCTTACAGGAACACTCGGGATCCTTTTGTTTAAGAATCTCTATTACGCTAAAGACTACATGGATATTTTTCCGGGGAAGCTGAAACGGGTGAGGCCGTTGGGACCAGTGAGGGTTCTCACTGCCATGGCCACCGATTTTTCGGAAGAGAGTCTCGACGAGTTTTATGCGGGAACGGACCCCCTGCAGGCCTTCCTGCCACCCTTGGGGACGGTAGTCTGCGACGAAATTGAGGTATTGGATTAGTGTGGTACAGTTTAATAATGATCGGAATCCAGTCGATTTGACACTCTTCGGGTAAGGATGGTCTACAGATGAAAAAACCGGTTAAGACGATCGACGTCAAGCCAAAAATTCCCGAAGCGCTTAAGGCGCTGCTTGTCCTATCGGAAAACCTTTGGTTCGTCTGGAATTATGACGCTGCAGATCTATTTCAGAGGATGAATCCCGATCTGTGGGAGGAGACGAGAGAAAATCCAGTGGAGTTTTTGGGACGCCTTCGACAGACTGAAATGGAAGCCTTAGCGAAAGATGAAGGCTTTCTTGCCCACTTGGAACGAGTTAAGCGTGAAATCGATCGGTATACGTCTGAAAGGCCCAATCACGACATTTATGGAGACGCGAATCGTGAGTTTACAGCTGTTTACCTTACCGCAGAATGTGGAATCGCCCGGTGCCTTTCGATCTATTCCGGGGGGTTGGGTGTCTTGTCGGGGGATCATCTAAAGTCTGCCAGTGACCTGAACTTACCGATTATCGGTCTTTCCCTGGCGTACCAGAAAGGATATTTCAGACAGTATCTGACCCAGGACGGCTGGCAAATGGAGACCTACCCCAAAAACAACTTTACCGTTCTTCCAATGAGTGTCATCAGAGATGCGGAGGGGAAGCCCATCAGGGTTTCTCTTGATCTGAAGGGCGAGGAGGTTCAGATTCAGGCCTGGCGTGTTAACATAGGAAGAACGACATTATACCTTCTTGATACCAATGTGGGGGATAATTCCGAAACAGCGCGAACCATTACCTCGGAATTGTATAGCGGTGACAGGGAGACGCGGATTCGCCAGGAGATTGTTCTCGGCATGGGCGGAGTGCGGATGCTGAAGCGTTTGGGTTTGGATCCCTCGGTGTATCATATGAATGAAGGCCACTCTGCCTTTACAATTTTTGAGAGAGTTCGCCAGCTCCAGATTGATCAGGGCCTCGGCTTTGAGGAGGCCCTGGAGTTTGTTCGTGCCACCAGTATTTTCACAACCCACACGCCGGTACCCGAAGGCAACGAAACATTTCATCCTGATTTAATGCGTTCTTATTTTGAACCAGTTGCCAATTCCCTGGGGATCAACTTTAACATTCTTATGGGGTTCGGCAGACAAGATCCCCGGAATAAAGACGAAGCGTTCAATATGACCGTCCTGGCTCTGCGGTTATCCGCATTTAGTAACGCCGTGAGTCGACTCCACGGAAAGGTTAGTCGTACTATGTGGCAAAACGTTTGGCCGAACACCCCGGAAATCGATATTCCCGTTGTTCACATTACCAACGGGGTTCATATCCCTTCTTGGATTTCCAAAGAGATGGGGGAGAACTACTATCGATACCTGGGGCCCCGGTGGATTGAGGATCCCGACAATATAAAAGTATGGGAACGGATTGAAAAGATCCCGGACACAGAATTATGGCGCAGTCATGAACAGTGCCGAACCAGGCTGGTGTCCTTCACCCGGAAAAGGCTCAGGGACCAGATGATGAAACGGGGAGTCCCGAATCGGGAGTTGGTCAAAGCTGATGAGGTTCTGAATTCGCAAACCTTGACAATCGGCTTTGCGCGGAGATTTGCGCCCTATAAGAGGGCTCAATTAATTCTCAGAGACCTTGCGCGCTTAACAAAAATAGTGACGAATGAGAAATTCCCGGTCCAGATTGTTTTCGCCGGGAAGGCGCACCCGCAAAACACCGAAGGCAAGGAAATCATCAAGCACTTGATACAGATCGCGAGCCAGGAGGATCTTCGGCGCCATGTGGTATTTTTGGAGGATTATGACATTGAAATGGCCCGATACATGGTTCAGGGAGTTGATGTGTGGTTGAACACTCCGCGGCGTCCCTTGGAGGCCTGCGGTACCAGTGGGATGAAAGCTGTTGCCAACGGTGCTCTCCATTTGAGCGTTTTAGACGGATGGTGGGAAGAAGGATATGATCGAGATATCGGATGGGCGATCGGCGGCGGCGAGGAATACCAGGAGCATGAGTTTCAAGACGATCTGGAAAGCCGCGCTCTTTACGATATATTGGAAAAAGATGTTGTTCCCCTCTTTTACAACCGAGGCCCCGATGGCCTTCCGCGGGAGTGGCTGGCCATGGTAAAGTCGTCTTTGCACAGACTGTGTCCTGTATTCAATACCCATAGAATGGTTGAAGAATACTGGGAGCGCTTTTACGTACCCGCGGCTCATCAGGGATTCCTGATGATGGAAAACAATTGGGAACTGGTAAGAAGCCTGGCTTCTTGGGGTCGGCAAATCATGTACAATTGGGGTGACGTTCGCGTTGAAGCCACCCGTATGGAAGAGGTGTCGGCAATAGAGGTGGGGAAGTCCTACCATGTGGAGGCGGATGTTTATTTAGGTGATCTTTTGCCTCACGACATCGTGGCAGAGGTATATTACGGCCGGTTAGATTCCTCAGACTACTTTATTGAGCGCTTTACCCACGTGATGAATAAAACCGATTCTATCGGCGACCACCGCTACCGGTATCAATGTGAAATTCAATTTAATGATTCGGGCCATTTCGGCCTTAACATCCGGATTACTCCCAACCATCCCAATCCTGAAAGGCGTCATGCCATGGGGCTGGTTGTTTGGGCCCACCAATAACCAACCCCGAGTGTGTCTTCCTCACGGCTTTTCCTCACCTTGACTATAGCCAGTGACTACGGTACATTTTAAAGCAGACCGGCGCGCTGGATTTGCTAATGGCCCATAGGAATTATCCTGACCGCGAGAGTTTAAAGGGGTATGAAGAACAAGGAAGTTGCCGTCGTCTTTCAACGTATGGCGGATCTGTTAGAGGTAAAAGGAGAAAATCCGTTTCGTATCAGGGCGTACCGCCGGGCGGCGCAACATATTGAAAATTTAGCCGAAGATATAGCCGTTGTTCACCGGCGGCGGGAATTGGATCAGATGCCGGGAATCGGCAAAGATTTGGCTGGGAAGATCAGCGAGATAGTGAATACGGGAACATTACGGAAATTTGAGGAGTTAAAAAAAGAGATTCCGGCAGGACTCTTGGAGGTCATAACCATCCATGGCCTGGGACCACGGACCGCGAAGGCGCTTTATGAAGAATTAGGAGTCGACAGCATCGATGCTCTGGAGCGATTGGCGAAAGCTCACCAGTTGCAGGGAGTGCCGGGAATAAAATCAAAAACCGAAAATAATATTCTTAAGGGGATCGAACTCTATCGCCAAAAACAGAAGCGGATGCCTCTCAATAGTATGCTCTCCTTTGCTCGGGAGATCATGGCTGATCTTCGAACAGTAAAAGGGATACGACGAATGAGTGTAGCCGGCAGCCTGAGGCGCAGGAAGGAAACCATACGGGATATTGATATCGTGGCGGTGTCGTCCGACCCGGAAAGGGTTATGGATTTTTTTACCGGATTGTCGATGGTTGAGACTATCCAGGCCAAAGGACGGACTAAATCAAGCATTCGGACCGCTGCGGGTATTCAAGTTGATCTGAGAGTGGTTGACTCACAGTGTTTTGGTGCGGCACTTTGTTACTTCACTGGCTCTAAAGCTCATAATATTCGTGTCCGAGAGCTGGCGGCAAGGAAGGGGATTAAGGTCAATGAATACGGTGTGTTTCGCAATGATTCGCTGATAGGGGGTAAAGAAGAGGAGGAGGTATATAAAATCATTGGGTTATCGTTTATTCCTCCGGAACTCCGCGAAGACAGCGGTGAAATTGAGGCGGCTCTAGAAGGGAAACTCCCTTTGTTGTTAGAACGCAAGGATATCCGCGGAGACCTTCATGTGCATTCGAATTACAGTGACGGCACAGCGACCCTGGAAGAGATTTCACAAAAGGCGGAGACAATGGGGCACGAGTGGGTGGCCGTTTGCGACCACTCGCAGTCCCTTAAGGTCGCCGGCGGCGTGTCGAGGGAGAGAATGGAGGAGAAAATCGCGGCAGTAAAAGAATTTAACCGGAAAAGCAGGACGGCAAAGCTTTTGTGCGGAGCGGAAGTCGATGTAAACCGGGACGGGACCCTTGACTATCCTGATGAGTTGCTGGCAAGGTTGGATATTGTTATTGCCGCAGTTCACTCTCTGTTTAAACAGGATGAAAAAACCATGACCGCTCGAATCGTTAAAGCCATGCGCCACCCCCGGGTCCATTGCGTTGCCCACCCTACGGGACGGCTCATCGGAGAACGTGAAGGGTATGCAGTGAACCTGAGCGTTCTCATGGATGAAGCAGCGCAAACCGGCACTGCTTTGGAAATCAATGCCTATCCCCAACGCCTGGACCTGAATGATGTCTATTGCCGCATGGCCGGGGGAAGAGACCTTCGACTGGGAATCGGAACCGATGCCCATAGGCTGGACCACATGGACTACTTAGAGTTCGGGATATCGGTGGCACGCAGGGGGTGGCTTGGGAAAAAGAGTATACTAAACACCTTAAGTTATGATGCCTTAAAGGCGGTATTGAAAAAAAAGGAGAACCTAAGACCTTAGAAAGGACAGTATGCATTACCATATGCCTGTTTATCGACCACCAAGTGAAGCTGATTCGTTAATCTTTCAAGCTACTCTGGGATGTTCACATAACCGGTGTGCTTTCTGCACGATGTATCGATCGAAGAAATTCCGAATTCGTCCCTGGGATGATCTTAAAGCCGATATTCTGGAAATGGCGACTGGCTACCGGAATGCGCGCAGGATTTTTTTGGCTGATGGCGATGCATTGGTGCTGGAGACCGAGTACATGCTCCGGATCCTTCACACGCTGTATGAGAAATTTCCATCGCTGGAAAGGGTAAGCGCTTATGCCAACCCGAGCAATATCTTGGAAAAATCGGAAGAAGAACTCCAAAGAATTAACGCCGCCGGTTTGCAGCTTCTGTATTTCGGCATTGAAACGGGAGACGATGAACTCTTGGTTAAAATTAGAAAAGGAGCGAATTCGGAAGAATTGATTCAAAGCGGTACCAAGGCAATCAACGCCGGCTTCTCGCTTTCCGCAACGGTCATCCTCGGCTTGGCGGGGAAAAAGGGAAGTCCTCGCCATGCCGTTGAAACAGCACGCGTATGTTCGGTAATCAATCCGCAATATCTTTCCGCCCTTACGCTCATATTTGAGGGTGATGGTCGCTACTTCTTTCACTGCATGGAGGATGAATGGGAATTGATGGATAAGATCGAGGTGCTTCAAGAACTTCGGGTTATGGTCGATCATTTTGAATTGAAGGATTGTATTTTTCGCAGTAACCATGCTTCCAATTATCTCCCCATCAAGGCGACTCTCAATCAAGAGAAGTCAGAGCTTTTACGGGAGATTGAGGACGCCCTCCGGCATCCGGAGGCTTTAAGGCCCGAGTTTATGCGAGCTCTGTAAGAGGAAGATCGAGAAACAATAGCAAGAGGAGATTCGGGAGTAATGACGAAACGTTCGATGCTCATCAAAGTCCATGCAAAGATCGGCGACCTGGGGAGAGAAAAGGCCGATGGCGTTCTTATCCCTCTATTTGAAGACCACGGGGAATTATGCGGTTCGTTTCCGCAGCTTGATAAGGCCACCGCCGATTTGCTTTGCTTGCTGGTAAAAAGAGGGGACTTTCGCGGAGAGCGCTACAAAACCTTTATGGTTTATACCCACGATCCCGTTGCGCCAAGGCGTATAATCTTGGTCGGATTGGGGAAGCGGGATGAGTTCGATCTGGACAGAATGCGTGAGGCGGGGGGGGCGGGCTTTTATTACGCCCGGGAGGCGGGATTAAAAAAACTTATTGTTCCAGCGAAATCAGTTGAGGTTGATGGTTTTAGCATAGAGGAACTCTTGGAAGCGTTTCTCACCGGGGGAATCCTCAGGACGTATCAGTTCAATGAGTTGAAAACAAATGATAAACCTAGCCGCGCCATGCTTAATGAATGTGTGGTGATGTCTGGGGACCGAGTACAAAGAGAGAGCATCAAACAGGCCCTCCGGCGCGCGACCATTGTATCGCAAGCCGTCTATTTAGCGCGCGACCTGGTTTCGCTTCCTGCCAATAAAAAGACGCCCACAATCCTTGCTGGTATAGCTCGCAGCATCGCTAAGAGACAGGGATTGAAGTGCAAAATAATCAGTGAGAAAGAGGCTCGCACGATGGGCATGGGAGCTTTTTCGGCAGTCGGCCAGGGAAGCCGTGAGCCGGCAACGATGATTATTTTAGAGTACAGGGCCGGATGCAATTACGGGCGCCCAATCGTTTTAATCGGCAAAGGAATCACCTTCGATAGTGGTGGCATTTCCCTTAAACCGCCCGACAGGATGGAGGTCATGAAAGATGATATGGCGGGAGGGGCTGCCGTTATGGCGATACTTCAGGCTACGGCTGAATTGCAGCTCCCTTTACACGTGATCGGCATTATCCCCGCCGCTGAGAATCTTCCGGGAGGGAAGGCTTATAAGCCCGGCGATGTTTTGGTCTCATTATCGGGGCAGACGATTGAGGTGATCAGCACCGATGCTGAGGGACGGCTTATCCTTGCTGACGCGCTCACCTATGCTCAGAGGTTTAGGCCGCAGGCGATTGTTGACCTGGCCACCCTGACCGGAGCCTGTGTGGTCGCTTTAGGAGACTATGTAGCGGGTGTTATGGGAAATAATGAATCGCACCTTACGAGGGTAAAAATCGCGGGCGAAAAGAGCGGCGAAAAAGTTTGGCCGTTGCCCCTTTGGGAGGAGTATTTCGAATATTTAAGAAGCGACGTGGCGGACTTCAAGAACGTTGGGGGAAGGGCAGCCGGAACGATTACGGCGGGGATGTTTTTGAAAAGATTTGTGGGCAGCGCGCCGTGGGTTCATATCGATATCGCCGGCCCGGCATGGCTTGAAAAAGACAGGCCGTACATGCCGAAAGGGGCGAGTGGCTTCGGCGTGCGCCTTCTGATGCAGCTTTTGATGGAGTGGCAGCAGTGATTGCCCTCCTGTTGTCTCTGTATTATCAACGCGGGAAGGGGATGTTTTCAAAAAGACATTGAAACGGCAAGTACCACGCTGAAAATCTTCGAGTGTCCCCGTGCATGGAGATTCGATTTTGAAACAGGGCTACAAGGAAAGACACCCTTCCGGAAAAAATTCTTTCCCACATATCGGATGGCCCCGCAAAGAGGAACTCCGGGCTTTTTATTGCGGCATCGAAGCGCATTCTTCCCTGGTTGATTGAAAAGCACCACCTTTTTTTCCGTTCGGTGATTGAGAATCCGACAGTGGTAGTAAAGTCGAAGGACCGACCCATTTTTGTCATATCGGAATTGCCGTTTACGGCTTCACAGAGAAGCTTGTTATAAGATTGAGAAAAGAGTCCGGTCTTTTTGGCGAGCCGTCTCCTCGTTTTCGACGAAACTGACGGTAGCGGTTTGATCGCTCCCAGGCTTCGACCGATAGCTATGGCATGGGCGCTTGCTTCCAAGAGGTCGGTTAAAAGGTATGCTTCTTGAAGAGTGTTGCCGATCGCAATAACACCGTGATGCTGAAGGATCACAACCTTATTGCTTCCCAACGATTCAACAACCGGATCAACGTCGATGATGTTGAACGACTGCTGAGGAATTACGGGAACGTCTCCCAGAACAATGTATGGCTCAAACGTAAGAGGAGAGAAGGGTATTGGGGCAAGAGCCAATGCCGAAGCAATTGGTGGATGGGAGTGAAGGATGGCCGCAGGACGGAGACGTTCATAAATTGCCGCATGCACGGGTGTTTCGGAGGAGGGGACCTTGCTTCCGGAAATCACTCTTCCCCGCATGGTTACTGTCAGGACATCAGCCGGTTTCATAAACCCCAGAGAACTCCCGCTTCCGCTTATCAGGAAGCGCTTATCATCCAGGCGGACACTGATGTTCCCGCCGGTACCGGCAGTCAGCTTTCGTTCATATGTGCGCAGGGCGATAGTCATCAGCTCTTTTTTTAGGAGAGCTATGGTGCTTTGAGATGGAGCCTTGGCTTGCTTTTTCACGACACCTCCCGATGTGACCGTTTGTATCTTGATGTAACAAGGTAATTAGCGTAGTATATTTCTTGTATAATCAAAAGAAAAAAAGTTGATTTTTTTGACATGGATTTTGATCTTAAAGCAAAATTAGCGCGTCTCGCAACAATTCGACAAGGGAAGCCTGCTTACAGGCGGCTACTTGACATCTATGAAAAAATTTATATTGAAAAAGAACGGTGTTATCGATCATTCCGTCCTCAGATTGCACTACTGGATGACAACCTGATACGCACGAAGATAAAGGAAGGGTTTTTTATTCTCGATAAGGGTTCGGTTATCCTGGACATGGAGGCCCTCGAAGGCTTCTTTCGAAGCTTGCTTCACGTAATCGAGCAGGAAAAGCCTGATGCCGGGGCGCGGTTGGCGGCGTATTTTCAGAAAAACGACTCGATTATTTCCGCGCTGATTCAGGAGGCGTGGGAAGGGACTTTGAATGTTAAGAGTTGGGGGAGAGACGAGATAGGAGATCCCTCGCTTTTGCTTTTTATGCTGATTGAGTGTCTTAAACCCGCATACGAGCATTTTGGACGGATTTTGGGAGAATATTTAGACACGGGAGCATGGGAAGAAGGGTATTGCCCTATTTGTGGTGAACAGCCTCCAATTTCAGAAATTTTACCCCACGAAGAACGATACCTTTTTTGTGTTTTCTGCGCAACAGAGTGGTTTTTTCCTTTTTTCGCGTGTCCGTTTTGCGGTTATGAGGGCAGGGAGAACCTCAGATACCTGCGCGCAAAGAATGAGGCCCAGTACCGTATCGAAATCTGTAATCAGTGTGGAAGGTATATCAAAGGAGTAAAAGTTGAGGAGATAGGGTATCGGGTGCCTCTCGACGTGGAAAATATTCTTACCCTACACCTTGACATGTTGGCTCAGAAAGAAGGATATCGTCGGGGAGCGAGATTTCAATTGCTGATTTAAGCAAGAGAAACGAGAACGATTACTTATGCAGTGGTATTAGGATTTCCATCAGATCTTTTCCGACGATTGCGCCGGGGAAAATGTTATGGGCCTCTTTGCGAAGCTCGTCGGTCCGTCGATAGCGCGAACTGATGTGGGTGATCACAAACTTCCTGACTCGCGCATCTTTCGCTATCTGTGCCGCCTGACCAACGGTTGAATGGCCCTTGAGGTGAGCTTCGTTTTCCATCTCGCTGATAAACATCCCCTCATGTATAAGAAGATCGGCGTCATCAGCAAACGCAACCACCTGAGGGCAGGGACGCGTATCAGTGACATACACGAATTTACGCCCTTTCCGGGGTGATCCCATCACCATTGAGGGAGTAATCACTTTTTCAGATTCCAATGTCAGTGTTTCTCCCCGCTGCAGTCTTCCGAAGAGTGGTCCTTCCGGCACTCCCAGTTCCTTGGCCTTCTCAGGGTGAAAGCGCCCTGGGCGGGGTGCTTCCTGCAAACAGTAGGCAAGGGTACGAGGCTTGTGATCAACCGCTACCGCTTCCATAAAGAAGTTGGGACCGGAATAAAAACGGCCTTCGGAAATTTCTCGCACATCTAAAAAATATGAAGGGTTAAACCCCAACGATTTTTTGAACAAGGTGATAAACTCTCGTATCCCCGGGGGGCCGAAGATGAAAAGGGACCTCTCACGGGATTGCTGCATAATAGTCATCAGTAGCCCCGGGAGTCCGGTTACATGATCTCCATGGAGATGGGTAAGGCATATAGCGAAGAGTTTGCCGGGACTGAGCGATGCCTTAAGGAATTGAACTTGCGTTCCCTCACCGCAGTCAAAGAGGAAAATGTCTCCATCTCGCTGCAGGGCTATGGCTGGAAGATTGCGACGCAGAGTAGGAATAGTGCCTCCGGTTCCGAGCAGGGTTACTTTCATGATCTTACCGTCTTTTTCTGAATGGTAGCTGGGTGTACCGTTTCAATAACTTTGCTATGTTTCCAAGCTGTATTTGGAGCCAATGGCAGGATCACCGTCCGAAAAGCGCTGGGGCCGTAAGCAAATCTGACACCTTTTTATAACTCCGCTTATGATTCCCCAAAAACCGATAGCCCCAAAAATCTGGCGGAATGCCGGGCATCGACAGCGACTCATAACGGGTGAATGGTCTCGGGAGGAACATTATTTGCTGCGCCTTTGGCACGAGTCTCCCGCGTGTGGCTGACTCCCTTTCCCTGGGGAAACATGTGAGGCACGGGGAATGTTTTTAGAAAAAAAGCACCGGATTTGTTAGGAACGTTTTTACGTTTATCGCAAAGGCATTTCCCCTCGCCTTAAAACCAAAGGTTCTCTCTGCGGTTTGAAAATCCCAAAACAACTTTTTCCAACATTTCGAAACGCATCATCCCTGGAGTGAGATTTTATTTTTTCGCTCACTGAAGGGAAGAAAACTCCCGGCAGTCTTGGCTATTGACGTTAGATTTTGTATTCCTTTCATTTTATAGCATTAGTTCTCTTAAAAGGAAAGCGAGAAAGAAACAGATGGGCTGCTTTCTTCTTCCATTGACTGTCACCAAGAAAGGTGATAAGAGTTTTTTTAACATCTCATAGTGGCATCATTTACGAGAGACAATGCGTAGAAGACAGCGTATAAGTGATCGAGGAGAGCATTGTAGGCGGCTGCATCGTACTTAGTGTAAACGGGTTTGATTTGTGCGGGGGGAAAAGGAACCCGCGCCAAAGCAAGAAAACTTGTTGAGGTATGACGCTGAAGGGTTTGATGCGGAGACAGTTTTTGGGGGCTCACAGACTATCAGGCTGATAGTGCAAATCCTCGAAGTCGATTTAACCTTACCGGATTTCGCTGCGTAAAGGATGAGTAGCTATGGAAGAAGCAAAGGGAAGAAAATATAAGTTTGCGTGTCCTTACTGTACCAGAGAGATAGTATGGGGGTCGAAGCAATGCCCTTGGTGCGGAGCTAGTTATGGACTTGATACGCTTCGGATTTTAAAAAGCGATATCGAAGAATTGAGAGAAGAAGAGGTTGATGAACGGAGAAGGAATGACAGAATCCCGAGGAAATTCAAAATTGCTTACTCCTCGCCCCATGCTTTTGTAAGCAACTATTTATCGAACATAAGTCTGGGAGGAGTCTCCATCAAAACCGATCATCCTTTAAAGAAGGGAACTCACTTTGATTTGAAAATCGCCTTGCCAGATGGCGGTGAGGATCTGGAGGTCTCATGTGAAGTTGTTTGGGTTAAATCAAAAGAAACGGCAGCGGGGCAAGGGGAAGGCTTTTCCGGCATGGGGGTTAAATTCTTAAATCTTTCTTCCCGGGCAAGGGAAAGAATCGCTTGTATCTTACAACAAAGATAGAAAAAGAAGAAATATATCTCAACAAGAGAGCGTGCGGGTCCAAAGGACGACGCACACCGGCTATTGGATGGTCTCCCCCGGTTTCATAACCACAATCGTTACCCGCGGCATCTTCACCATCAACTTTTGAAATGTATCCGGTGTCCCGGTAAGAACCGGAAAGGTACCGAAATGCATAGGAATTACATAATGAGGATTGATGAGTTGGCAGGCCCAGCGACCCTCTTCAGGCCCCATAACATAGTGGTCCCCAATAGGCAGGATTGCAAGCTCCGGCTTGTACATATCTGCTATTAGTTTCATGTCCCCAAAAACGCTTGTATCCCCGGCATAGTAAAGGCTGAACCCATTGTTGAAACGCATCACGAATCCCGCCGCATCTCCCGCATATATGATGTGGTCATCTTCAGTAATGGAAGAACTGTGAAGGGCATGAACCATCGTGACTCGGGTGTCTCCAAGAACTACCGTTCCCCCTTTGTTCATGCCGATATTTCTTTCTTCGGGGATTCCCTTGAGAAGAAGATACTGTGATATTTCATGGATGGAGATGACTGTCGCGCCGGACTGCTCGGCTAACTCAAGGGTATCTCCGAAGTGATCACCATGTCCGTGGGAAACCAGAATGTAGTCTGTCTTACCCACATTTTCAAAAGCATCGACCGCCTGTGGGTTGTTCTTGAGCCACGGATCAATGACGATATTCGTTCCATCCGGAGAAACGATTTTAAAACAAGCATGCCCGAAAAATGTGATTGACAGCCCTCGGTTAAGAATTTTTCTTGTCATTGTAACATCCTCGTTTCTAATGCCAGGTAAGAACTGGGCGACAGTGGGTCATGGTTGTTCCAGTTCTTGCATTGCGCAGGCTACGGCTTGCTCCACCCTGGTTTTCATTCGTTCCAGGGCGGGTCCGTCTTGTGCTTCAAAACGGAGCACCAGGGCGGGCTGGGTATTGGAAGCCCTTACAAGACCCCATCCCCTGTCGAAGAGGATTCGTGCGCCGTCAACGTCGATGACGCGGTACTGTTTCTTAAATCTTTCGACCAATTTTTCTACTACCGCAAACTTTATTTCTTCGGGGCATTTCGTTCTGATCTCAGGGGTGGCTACCGTCGGGGGAAGACCGGCAAGGAGATCCGACAGCTTTTCGCCTGTAGACGAAAGAATCTCCAGAAGCCGTGCTCCGGCGTATACGGCATCATCATATCCATAGTAACGATTGGCGAAAAAGATATGGCCGCTCATCTCCCCGGCAAGGACGGCGTTTTCCTCGATGAGTTTTGCCTTAATCAGGGAATGGCCGGCTTTCCACATGATTGCCCGGCCTCCGTGCCTCTCGATGTCGTCAAACAATGTTTGAGAGCATTTTACTTCAGCAATAAAGGTTGCACCCGGAAACTCTTTGAGAAGTGCCCGGGAAAAAATGATCATCAGCTGATCTCCCCAGATGATAGTGCCGCGGTCGTCGATAACGCCGATGCGATCGGCATCCCCGTCAAAGGCAATCCCTACGTCGGCCTTCTGTTTCGTCACCGTCTCCCTGAGAATTTCTAGGCTTTCCGGCAGCGTCGGGTCAGGATGGTGGTGCGGAAACGTCCCGTCCATTTCGCTGAAAAGCTCGGTTACATGGGCACCCAGCTTGCGATAAAGAGGTCCGGCGACCATCCCGGCGGTCCCGTTTCCGGAGTCAATTATTACTCTTCGCTGATAACAGCCCATCGTGAGAAAATTCTGAACCGCATCCATATAGCTTGACAAGACCTCCTCGCGGCGCACGGTTCCTTTGCCCTCTTCAAAGTCTCCGTCTTCCAGCAGGTCCCTGAGGCATCGGATTTCTTCTCCGAAGATGGTATGCTTCCCTTTGCATATCTTGAATCCGTTGTTGTCGGGAGGGTTGTGGCTGCCGGTTATCATTACGCCCCCCTCTGTGTCCAAGGTAAAGAGGGAGTAATAGAGAAGAGGAGTCGGAATAATGCCGAGATCAAGAAGGTTGCATCCGGTTTCGAGGAGCCCTCGGGAAAGGTGCTGATGAAGGCGGGGAGAACTCAATCGGCAGTCTCTCCCCAAGCTCACGGTTTTGATGTTGTTTCGGAGAAAGTACGTTCCCAGGGTTTTGCCGAGAGTGTAGGTAGTCTCGTCGGAGAAATCTTTATCGGCGACTCCCCGGATATCGTATTCACGAAAGATAAAAGGATTAATCATGCATGTTGTCCTCGCATTTTGAGGCTTGGGAAACCGCACCACGACTTTGGTTTCTATATCACAACCTCACAGCTTAAGTCTATCCTGTTTTTTATGAAATCGCGTGTGATTCTGAAGAATCAGGGGGGGCGTTATCGAGAGCAGGTATGAACCCCGACTCGCTTTTTTTTTGCCGGCAAAGATGATACTATCAGTATGGAGAAAAAGACATGCCGCCAAATAAGGGTACGATTACCTGTCACTGATATCTATCAGGACTTTGATAGTTTGCTTTCCCAGGGCGGCCTGGATAGCTTGAGGCGCCTTGCCCAAAGGAAACCGTTCGGAAATGAGAGAAAGAACATCGATGGTGTTTTTTTCTAGGAGTCGAATGGCCGGGCGAAAAGGGCCACAGCGGGAGCCGATAATGGTTATCTCATCAATAACCATCGGTGCCAGGTTAATCCTCGCTTGTCCTCGATAGGTGCTTTTCAAGACGATGGTTCCCCGGGGATGGACTATCTGAAGTGCTTCCTTTAGGCCGGACGGTGAGCCGGTGCATTCTACGACGAAATCAGCTCGTTCGCGGCTCAATTCACCAACGAGGCAGGTCCTGATACCCCTTTGCTTAAGAGTGTTCAATTTCGCTTGATGCTTTCCCACGGCGAGCACCTGGGTGCCGGTTGCGGTGAGTACTTGCGCACACAACAAGCCCAAATTTCCGTCGCCGAGGACCGCGACATTTTTACAAGGCGTTATATGCACCTGTTCCGTAATCTGGAGACAGGCAGCTAACGGTTCGACAAAGACTGCTTGGTCGTCCGTTACGGAGTCGGGAATTGTGTGAACGTTCTCGATGGGCAAACTGACATATTCGGCAAATACGCCGTTCTTATTCTGTATCCCCAACGCCGATCGATTTTCACAGTGCGTTGCCATCCCCTTTAAACAGTAAATGCACCTACCGCACGAAATATTGATCTCACCCACTACCCTTTTCCCCGCAAGATTCTGATCGGGACTTTCCTCGACAATGCCCACGAATTCATGTCCCAAGATTCCTTTAAAGTCAAGGTATCCCTTGACAATTTCCAAATCGGTTCTGCAGATGCCGGCTTTTAGAATCCGGATCAGCACCTCATAGGGCTTTCTTTCGGGCACCGGATGATTTTTATCCAACCGGAGTTTGCCGTCGAATATTAAGGCTTGCATAACAGATGCACTTCCTTTCTCTTGCAGTTAGCGCGGGAACAACCTTCGCTTTATTATACAGGAAAATAGACTCCAGGCGAAACTGTTTCTGAAGATACAAACGGAATTGAACCGTTGAGACAAAACCCGTCATAACCCCCAGAGCACGAGTTGTTTCTCATTAGGATCTGCAGCCGGTTCTTGCCGCAGTCGCTGTAACCAAATATCGGAGTCCGGATATCCTCTTCAGTTTTTTTGCGGATGGCGAAAATGAACTTCCGGGAACCCACCCAGGCAATCAGTAGCCTCCGTCATAAAACTCTTGCTCGGCTGGTGTCTTTTCGCTTGCCAGCTCTGGATGGCGTAGGAAAACGTTTCGTTTGGAGGTATGGTTTGCTATGCATCGCGCAATAGCTTCGTTACCCATGAAGATGATTTTTCTTTACAAAACCAAAGCCCACCTTTATAGTAAACACGATTTTGGGCGGCTGAAAAAAAAGCTTGACAAAGACAAAAAAATTTCTGAAGTATAGATGGGGTCATTTTGCTTACAAGCTGATTGACCGGAATCCGTTTCATCCTGCCAGAATGGTATGGATTCATAAGCGGGGCTGTTTTGGGCGATGAGATGGATTTTGTTTATCTTCAGCGCAAAGGGTATACCGAAAAAGATGCTATTTTTTTATCATTATACATCCTTGTCATCCTTGCCGAGGAATGATGGGGGAATAAGGCGAAGGGGATAGCCATGGCGAAAACATTGGGAGATATCACCAGTGAATTGACGGAAAAGGTTCTCTCTCCGGCGAAGGCTGAAGCCGAGAAAATTGTATCGCAGGCAAAGGCGGAGGCCGAAAGGATAGTCGCCGATGCGACGAACGAGGTTGCCCAGATAAAGCAAGCAGCAGAAAAGGTAGCGGAAGAGACTCGAGAACAAATGAGAGTCGATTTGGAAACAGCCGCGCGTAATTTCATTATTAAGGTACAAGAGCAGCTGGAAAAGACCATTGTTGAGCCGACGATTGAGGAGGAGGTAAAGAGCACTCTCCGTGATCGTGATTTTTTGAAAAAGATTATCGAAATCCTTCTTTCTGCATTTAGCAAGTCCGGTGGGGAGGAGCATAAAATCGAAGTGCTGCTGCCGGAGCAAAAGAAGGCTGAATTAGAATCATGGTTTCTTGATAAATTTCGAAGTAAGGCAGAGGCACCCCTTACTATTCAATTTACGGATAAGGTTTCCTTTGGCTTTAAGATCGGGGTTGAAGGGAGTGGCCAGCACTTCAACTTTGGTGACGGGTTCGTAGAGGTGATATCGGAGTTTTGCTCTCCTCGTTTTCGGAAACATTTCTTTGCTACAAAGGAAGAGTAACAAGCAATGGGAGCCTATTATTTTTTAGCTTGCCTGCTCCCCCCGCTCCCTTTAGAGCTTGGTGAAAGGCTTCCGCTTTCATATATCGAAATTATCGGAATGATCAAGCGGAATATATACACCAAGGACGAACCTTTACTCAACGCCTATCTCCACTCTGTTGATGTTGTTAACTGGGAGCATATAGATCAGGGGCGGAATATTTTTCTTGAGGGGGGGATGCTAACCCGCGACGATATTGAAACCCGAAACAATCTGCCTCCGTTTCTCAGAGATTTCATCGATGAAAAAGAGCGCGGGGCGATCCGGCGCCCGTACGTCTATGATCGCCTCTGGGAACTCTATTATATATATGTTTTCGAACTGGCGCAGAAGGCAAGGTGTCGGTTTCTTCTTGACTTTATTCCTTGGGAAATCAATCTTCGAAACAACCTGGTAGATTTGCGGGCAAAAGTAAAAAATACCGATGCCGAGCCGTTTACCATTCTGCGGAGTCTGGGCACGGCTGACCTTTCGAGCATAATGACGCAGGTGAAGGGGAAAGAAAATCCCTTATTGAGTGAAGGGTATCTTGATACAGAACGTTTGAAATACATTTCCCACTGCTTGGGCAGCAACCCTTTTACACTTGATGCTGTTTTGGCGTATGTGTCACGGTTGGCGATTTATAGCCGTTGGGAAAGGATAAACGCGCCTTACGAATTTTATGATTTCTTATATGGCGGAGGTTAACGGTGGATAATCTAAGCGGTGGTCATGTCGTAGGAGTTACTGGTCCATTAGCAACTATAGAAGTAAAGAAGGGCCAAGAGGTTTTGCAGAACGAAGTGGCTTTTGTGGTCTGTCAGGGGGTCCCGCTTAAGTCGGAGATCATCAGGGTTCGCGGTAATCTTGTAGATATGCAGGTTTTCGAGAGCACCACGGGCTTGAAAGTGGGAGATGAAGTTCAGTTTTCCGGGGAGTTGCTTTCAGCCACCTTGGGCCCGGGCATTTTGGGCAATATCTACGACGGACTGCAGAATCCCCTCGCCAAACTGGAAAATAACCAGGGATTTTTCCTGAAGCGCGGTCAGTATCTCAATTCTCTCGATGAAGAGAAGGTCTGGGAGTTTACCCCGGAGGTTTCTAAAGGAACAAAGGTAAAGGGCGGTCATTATCTGGGGAAGGTGCCTGAAGGTATTTTTGATCATCATATCTTGGTTCCGCTCACATTCCTGGGAACGTGGGAAGTGGTGGATATTAAACCGGTCGGTTCTTATAGAATCACTGATCAAATCGCCGTTTTGAGGAATGATGATGGACGAGAAGAAACGGTTACCATGAAACAGCAATGGCCGGTAAAAATCCCTCTTCGGACGTATGAAGAACGATTGCTGCCCAACCGACAGCTTTTGACGCAGTGTCGGCTTATCGATATTTTTTATCCGCTGGCAGAAGGGGGTACGGCGTGTATTCCCGGGCCGTTTGGCGCCGGGAAGACCGTCCTGCAACAGATTATTTCCCGCTACGCTCAGGCAGATATCGTGATCATTGTCGCCTGTGGTGAGCGGGCGGGGGAGGTCGTTGAAACGATTCGAGAATTTCCCGAACTGGAAGACCCCCGGACAGGAAAGTCCCTGATGGACCGGACGGTCATCATTTGTAATACATCTTCCATGCCGGTGGCGGCTCGTGAAGCATCGATCTATACAGGGGTCACGCTGGGTGAGTACTTCCGGCAGATCGGGCTTAAAGTGCTGCTCCTCGCTGATAGCACCTCGCGATGGGCTCAGGCCCTGCGAGAGGCCTCGGCCCGCATGGAAGAAATACCCGGGGAAGAGGCATTCCCCGCTTATCTGGAAAGCCGCATCGCTGCGGTTTATGAACGGGCTGGTCTTGTTCGCTTATACAATGACACCACCGGTTCTCTCACCGTGATCGGAACTGTTTCCCCCGCGGGAGGAAACTTTGAAGAGCCGGTTACCCAAAACACGCTCAAGGTTGTGGGGGCGTTTTACGGACTTTCCCGGACGCGGTCCGATCAGCGTCGTTATCCTGCTATTGATCCGCTTATTTCGTGGAGCCTTTACTTGAATTTGATGGGGGATTCATTAAACAAACAGCGTAATGAAGAGTGGGTAACCTTGGTCCGCGAGGCACAAGATCTTCTTTTCAAAGGAAGCGAAATTCATCAGATGATGCTTGTGGTGGGCGAGGAAGGCATCAGCGTAGACGATTTAGTCCTCTACCTCAAATCAGAAATTGTCGATGCGGTATGCCTGCAACAGGATGCTTTTGACGTGGTTGAGCGAGCAACATCCGAGGAGCGGCAGGTATCGGATTTCTTGCTTATTATGGACATGGTTCATCATCCCTTTACGTTTAAGGGTAAAGAGGAAGCCAGAGAACAGATGACCCACATGCAGAACCTCTTTTTTCAGCTGAAGTATTGTCCTTTTCAGGGTGATGAATACCAAAGATATCGCAAAGAGATCGAAACAATCCTGGGAAAGGAGTAGATTGCAAATGATTTTAGAACACTCTCGCATTACAGCCATTCAAGGTGATATCATCACCGTGCCGGCAACCGGAATAACCTATGGAGAGCTTGCAACGGTAAAGAGCCGAGGCAGGACGTCTTTGGCCCAGGTGATCCGTCTTCGAGGCGATGGGGTGTCTCTGCAGGTATTTGCCGGGGCCAAGGGGGTTGCCACGGGAGATCAAGTGCGATTTTTGGGGCATCCGATGCAGGTGGCATTTGGCGATGCCTTGCTGGGAAGAATTTTTAACGGTTCAGGAGACCCCATTGATAAAGGGTCTGAATTGATGGCACTTCCGAGGATTGATATTGGTGGTCCTTCGGTAAATCCGATCATGCGCGTTATTCCTCGAGGGTTTATTGAAACCAGGGTACCCATGGTGGATGTTTTTAATCCCCTTGTAGAGAGCCAGAAGCTTCCGATCTTTGCGGCTGCCGGCGAACCGTATAATGACCTCCTGGCTCGAATCGGCATGCGTGCCAATGCTGATATTGTTATTTTGGGAGGGATAGGACTAAAGTACGACGAATATCTGAAGTTTCGAATCGCTTTCGAGCAGGCAGGAGTCTTGTCGCGAACAATCATGTTTATTCATACCGCCTCTGATCCAGTGGTGGAAAGGCTTCTCGTTCCGGATATGTGCCTGGCGGTGGCGGAACAGTTTGGCGTGCGGGGGAAGAGGGTCCTGGTTCTGTTGACCGATATGACGGCCTTTGCTGATGCCATGAAGGAAATCGCCATTTCAATGGATATGGTTCCGTCTAACCTGGGCTATCCCGGATCGTTGTACAGCGATCTGGCCTCGCGGTATGAAAAGGCAGTCGATTTTGAGGGATCTGGGAGTATTACAATTCTGGCTGTAACGACGATGCCCGGCGATGACGTAACCCATCCGGTACCTGATAATACCGGCTATATTACGGAAGGACAATTTTACCTTAGAAAAGGTGTTATTGAGCCCTTCGGATCGCTTTCTCGACTGAAACAGTTGGTGATTGGTAAGGTCACGCGGGAAGACCACGGCTACATTATGAACAGCATGGTCAGACTCTTCGCCAAAAGCCGGGAAGTGGAGCAAAAGTTGGCCATGGGATTTGATAAGACCGCTGACGATGATCGGTACCTGCACTATGCAAAGTTATTTTACGACCGGTTTATGGATTTGAAGGTTGATATCGGTCTGAATGACGCTTTAGATCTTGGCTGGAAAACTCTGTCGGAGTGTTTCCGGGCGGATGAAGTGGGAATCAAACAGGAGTTTGTTGACAAATACTGGCCGAAGGGCCACTAGGGAGAATAGTCCTTATCCTATGGCTGAACGAGTTAAGTTAAATAAAGTCTCTCTGCGGGAACAGAAGCAGAAACTGGCGATGTATCAGCGCTTTCTTCCGGCCCTCGAGGCTCGAAAAGAGCAATTTCTGATGGAACTTGGGGTGGTTCGAAAAGGAATAAAAGAGAAGGAAGCCGCCATGGAGGCGCTGTTAAACGAGATGAAGTCGTGGTTCCAGTTATATAACGATGTGAAAAATGAACTCGCTTACTTTGTTTCCGTCACAGAAGTTGTTTCGTCAATAAGAAATGTTGCGGGGCTGAAAGTGCCGCAATTTCATAAAGTAGTTTTTGACGATCCCCCTTACAGTTTGTTTGCTACCCCCTATGGTTTTGACGAGATCATTCGAGCGACTCGGAGGGCGATCTCGCTTCGGGAAGAGATTAAATTGCTTAAAGAGAGTGAGCGGGTCCTGTATCAAGGGTTCCTCAAGACCAGCCAGAGGATCAATCTTTACGAGCAGAGATTGATTCCCGAAGGTAAAGAGGCGATCAGGAAAATCGTTGTTTATCTTCAGGATCAGCAGGCTGCGGCTGTGGGAGTGGCAAAGGTTGCCAAGAGGCTGAGTGAAGCAGTCTCGTTTGCAGGCGCGTAGGTGTATCATTCGAGCGCTGCAAAAGCGCCGGCTAGGTAGATCCGAGGGGCTTATAATCAGAAATCATCGCGGCGCCATGTCGTGATGGGTAACAGCACGATCAGGAGTACTTGCCTTGGCTATAGCCAAAATGACCAGAGTCTATATTGTGGGGCCAACCGACTACAAGGAGGAAACAATGAGTTTCCTTCAGGAGGCGGGGGTGGTTCATGTCGAGCCGGTCACGGATTTAGCGGATGAGTTTGAAAAGAAAAACACCGCGGCCTTACAGCAACTACGAAGGATCAACCAGGTTCGTGACGTTGTCAGGAAATACCGCACCCAGGAAGAAAAGATCGCGGCGTCGGTGGCAGATGAAGAACTGATTCCGTACATTGAAGAGAAGGCGTCTTTGTTGGAGGATATTCAGAACCAAAAGCAGGCCCTCCAGAGAATCATGGGAGACTTGTCGACCTGGGGCGACTTTGACGTTCAGAAAGTTAAGGAACTTGAGAGGGAAGGAGTCTACGTTCAGCGATTCCATATGGAAGAGAGAAAATGGAGTTCCTTCAGCGCGGCGGAGGGGGTATTTTTGGAGAAGGTGTCGGAAAAGAAGGGGATATCTTTCTTTACCATAGCCATGGATAAGCCGCTGGAGATCCCACAGGCAACACAGCTTCCGTGGCCTGAAGTTGGACTGAACGATGCCAAACAAAAATATGAGCAACTTCTGGAGCAAGAGAATGAGGCGACTAAGGAGCTTGCCGGGGCTGCTGACAAAATTCACATCCTCCAGGATCGATATAGAATCACGTTGAATGAAGCTACCTATATAGAGAAGACGGGAACTGTTTATGCAGAGGACTATCTTTTTGGGGTTCAGGGGTGGATACCCGCTGAGCAAGCAGATGATTTTCTAAAACAAATGGAACAAAACAACCTCCCCCTTCAGGTGAGTGTACGTGATGCAATTCCGGAAGAGGATCCACCTTCATTGCTCAAGAATAATTGGTTTATCCAGAGGATTGAACCCCTCTTAAAACTTTACGGAATTCCCAATTACAAGGAAATTGATCCTTCCTATTTTTTTGCACCCTTCATGATACTCTTTTTCGGGATTTGTTTGAGCGATGCTGGGTATGGGGTGATCTTTTACATCGTATCGCACTTTATGGAAAAGAAACTGGGACACAGAATCAAGGGGTTGCCACTGGTAATGAAGCTGTGCAAAGCTTTCTCAGTGGCAACGATATGTGTCGGCCTCGTGACCGGATCGGTTTTTGGGTATAATTTTGTGAATCGGGAGTGGATCCTGATTGACATAGCTATTGGGGTCGGAAATCCGATGATTCTGTTTTATATTGCATTGGGTCTGGGGGTTGTTCACCTTTCACTTTCCTATATGTTAGCGATGCTCCAGGCCCCCTCCCTTCAGGTTAAACTCCAGAAATTCGGGGTGATGGGGGTGCTGTGGGGTGGGGTGCTCTTGGTAAGCAGAAATATCTGGTTTTCTGATTCTCTCTCCGTTATGAATCAACCATTATTTTATGGCGGAGTGGGTTTTGTGACGGTGGGTTTGATTCTTACCTTGTTTTTTGCTTCGGATCATGAGAACTGGGGAATCCGCATTGGACTGGGCCTCTGGAGCATTTACGGTATGACAGGGTTGATCGGGGATTTGCTTTCCTATGCCCGTCTTTTTGGATTGGGAATTGCCACATCAGCTATTGCATCGGTGATGAACCAACTGGGAGGCATGGTGATGAATGCTGGTGGGCAATACGCGGGGCCGGTTTTGGCAGTGATGGTTATTGTGGTGGGTCATGTTTTTAACCTCGTCCTCAATATACTGGGTGGCACTGTGCATTCGGCTCGTCTTCATTTTGTTGAGGCTTTTAAAAGCTTTTTTCAAGGTGGCGGTATCGAGTATAAACCATTCAAGATTGAAAGGGGTTAGCAGTTATGAAGAGAAAGGGGATTGTCTTTGTTGGTTCATTAAGTCTCGTTCTTTTGGCGGGTTATTTTTGTCCGGCGCTTGCTGAAACGGTGGCTGAGCAAAAAGATTGGGCGCCGCTTTTTGCAAAGTTTACCATGGGCCTTAGCTTATCGCTTGGGCTTGCCGGTTCCGCGATAGGATTGGTTATCGCCTTCCAGGCACTCCTCGGCGGTGGCGAGGAGAATTATTACAAAAATATTGCGGTTGCACTCATGCCGTCAACGCAAGGGATTTATGCGATGGTAGTATTTTTTACCAACATGGGTAATTTTGATACAGAGCCCTTTTCAGTTGCCGGCAAGGCTGGTATCGCAATGGTTGCCATGCTTATCAGTGGATGGTACCAGGGAATGGTTTGTGCGGCTGGTATCAAAAGCATCCTGGAAGGAAAGAATACGATCGCTAATGCGCTCGTTTCCGGGGCCATGCCGGAGACCTATGCTGTTTTCGCCCTGGTTATGACGTTCATCATGCCATGACGGATTGTACTGATATTCGCACCCGATGCCGCGCAGTGCGCATGCCCGATCAAGGAGGACAATTTTGTGCGGAGCGGGCCAATAGAGCGATTGGGTGGTTTGCATGGAAAAAGTGAAGGTGATTTTTGCTGCGTCGAGAGTGACTGAAGTCTGGTTCCCGCCTGAAAATGGGTAGTTCGCTGAAGAGGTCGGGACCTTTTACATGACAGTAACAAGCCAAAAATGAGGAGATGTTAGTATGCACGTCGATAAGATGATTAACCTCACCATTAAACATGCGAAAGAGATTGCGACTGAGGTATGCAGCAGTCTGCGAGAAAATATTCGAACACCATGGTATCATTCTCAGTCCCAGCAATGGTGTATCCTTCGTTGCACCGATCTCTATGAAAACATCGGCAAGCTCTATCATAGTTCCAAGCCCTACTATCAGGAAGTAGATGAATATTTCACCAAATTCGCCAAAATGAAATATCAGGAGGGCACGCCGCTTCATGAACTGATATATGCAATTGTCATGATGAGAAGACAGATGTGGCTTTTTACAGAAGGCAAGGCACTTGTGGAGACGGGCATTGATCTTCACAACCGGGTTGAGACTATCGGCAAGATGATTCACATCTTCGATCGCGCTATTTACTGCGTGATTAAAAATTACGGGGAGTTGCAGAATAAGCAGCAATAAATAGACTAGAATGCAGGAATTTTTGGCCCTTTTGGGCGAGCCTGATAATTCTTTGCCAGCGCAGACACATCATTCAGCGGAATTCGAGGAAATCCACTGAGACTATAAGGGAGAGGTACTTTCCTTTCTTCCACTTCCTTGAAAATTTGAGCGCGCAAAAGTTGTCGGCCGCTAAGAGGGTTTTTTTTTGCCGCCCACCCGTCAAGTATCGTAGGTGAAGACTACCATATCTTTTTGTTAGGTCGTGATGGATAATTTATTATTAGAGAACGTAGAGTATAAGATTCAAAAAACGTCCCTTGGTGTATGGCGCAGGTTTCTTTATACCACAGGGGATCGCTTTGCTGAGTTTAAGACTACGACAACATGGTTCGGCTTCCCGCTTCTCCATTATACCCGAGGAATATGCCCGGAGACCGGAAAACGGGTCGTTGCCAGAGGCATCGTGGCGGTGGGAAGGCTTGCGGTGGGAATTCTGGCCATTGGGCAGGCGTCTTTTGGAATTGTTGCCATCGGTCAGCTGGCGGTGAGTTTTCTCTTCGGCCTCGGGCAGGGGGTGATAGGATGGATTGTCCTCGGTCAGGTGGCGATCGGTGTCAAACTGGGGATAGGACAGCTCGCAACCGGCTTCACCGCCATCGGTCAACTCGGCATCGGTCGCTATGTGCTCGGGCAAGCTGCCTTTGGTGAGCACGTGTGGTGCTCACGGCGTGCAGATCCCGAAGCAGTAAAATACTTCAACGCACTGCTGGAGAGGGCACATGAATTTTTTGCAAATTTTGTAGGTTGAGCAAAACCCTAAGGGATTCTTAGTGGAGAAGGCTATAAAAACGAGAGGAACCCTACAAATAAAAACAAAGCCGTTATGCCACTTTTCACTGGACTATCCGGGAAGCCGGTGAAACCGTTTCTTATCGATGACCATGAGCTTGATAAACGGCGCGGAGAAATGCAACAGCCTGCTTCAGTGTCATAGTACCGACTGGGTTGAAGGTCACTGGCGTCGCTTTAAGAAGGCTATAAAGAAGACGAATGAAATGACGCTCACGGGAACGCAGATTATGTCGAAAATATAGGAAGATGGCTTTGCCAAGGGAATACCGCAAAAGGAAAGCATCTTTGACGAAGCGATCGAGAGAACGTGGAGTTCACTTTTTCTTTATTATGCCAATACGGTCAGATTCTCCTCGGCCATGGGAGGGGGGGATTACAGTGTTTTTGCAAACGGCCAATATTCTCTGTCGGGTGGCATCATGGATCTCCATGACTGGTTGGAGAGACGGCTGTCAGTGAGGCCCTTCGGTGTCGTGCCCAAGGATGCGGGAGGAAAAGAATAAGTCTATGGCCTTGGCCACAGTGTCTAAAAAGTCAGGGATGGTGCTTATCAAGGGGGGGGTTATTCTGACCCTCAACCCCGCTGATGAAATTATCGAAGAGGGTTATCTATTGCTACAAGAAGACAAAATCGAAAAGGTCGGGGGACGTCGGGAGGCGCCTCCTGATCATGCTGTTGACAGGATAATTGACGCTTCTGATTCTTTGATTATGCCTGGTTTGGTCAACACCCACACCCATGCTGCTATGGCATGCTTTCGGGGGTTGGCTGATGATCTTTCTCTCAAGACGTGGTTGGATGACTACATCTTTCCGGTTGAGTCCCGTTTTGTCAATCCTGAGTTTGTATATAAGGGAACGCTATTGGCAGGATTGGAAATGATTCGTTCAGGGACAACGACCATGTGTGACGGCTATTTTTTTGAGGAGGCCGCTGCTCAGGCGGTGATGGATGTGGGGCTTCGAGCTATCGTGGGAAAGGGGGTCATCGATTTCCCCACCCCGGACACACCGGATCCTGCCCTCAATATCGCCCATGGAAAAAGGTTCCTGGAACAGTGCCCATCAAACTCCCGGATAACCCCTGCCTTATTTTGTCATTCCGCTTATACCTGCGGGCCGGAAACGCTGCAGAAGGCGAAGGAGGTGTGTCGCTCCTCTTCCATTCCCTTCCTGATCCACCTTGCCGAAACCGAGGATGAAATACGGGAGATTCGCAACCGGTATGGTGTTTCTGTTGTTCGTCACTTGGACAGGTTAGGCGTCCTGGATGAAGGCACTATTGCGGCGCATTGCGTTTGGGTTGCAGCGAATGAATTTTCTCTCGTAGCTAAAAAAAGAGTTCGTATTGCTCACTGTCCGGAAAGCAATATGAAATTGGCTTCCGGGGTGGCACCGATTCCTGACTTTTTGCAGAATGGGATTCCGGTCGGTCTGGGGACTGATGGGTGCGCCAGCAATAACAATTTGGATATGTTGTCGGAAATGGATACGGCGGCAAAAATTCACAAGCTCTGCAGGAAAGACCCGACCGTTATGGATGCGAAGACAGTGGTCAGGATGGCGACAAGAGGGGGGGCTGAGGTCGTGGGGTTAGACAAGGAGATCGGGTCCCTGGAGCCGGGGAAAAAGGCTGATATTATTATCTTGGATTTGAAACAGCCCCATATGACTCCCATTTATAATTATTACTCTCACCTCGTATATTCAGCCAGTGGTCATGATGTCGTCACCGTACTGATTGACGGTCGTGTCGTGATGGACAACCGGGAGATACTGACGGTGAATGAGAAAGACGCCGTGACCGCCGTGGGGGAAATTGGAAAAACAATCAAAAGAAGGACACTCGGTTAGGGGAGGAAAAAGAGAGGATTCCGGGCCTGATTTGCTTTCCGTATTTGGAAGTGGAGGCGATGATCAGAACAAGGTCCGGTATTCCCAGCCGCTGCAATGATTTCGCCCTTCTTTACCTTTCGCCCCGTGTGGACAAGGTTGGTTTGATTATATGCATAAACGGTGTTGAACTGATTCTTATGTTTAATGATTACAAGGTTGCCGTATCCTTTGAGATTTCCCTCATAAACAACCTCTCCGTCATTTGAAGCTTTTACCGGGGTCTCCGAAGGTACCGCTATTTCAATACCTTCATAGCGCAAACCGTTACGGATTCCGAACGTTGAAACCACTTTTCCTTGAACCGGCCAGATAAAATCTTTCCCTCCCGTTGTGATCCGTGGGGGTGTGGAAGGAGGCTCCGAGTACCTTGGGTTCAGAGTCTTTGTTGCGGTTGCTCCCGGAACAAAAACTTTTTGTCCGGCTGTTATTCTTGCAGGATCGTCAATATTATTCAATTCAGCAAGATATTGGAGATCAATGTTGTATGTTTTCGCTATCCTCCACAGAGTTTCTCCTCGCTTGATGGTGTGGTAGACACCCTGAACCCTGATGCCTGACGGAGTCGAAGTCCGAAGAAGATAAGGAGGCTCCTTCTTTGCATGGCGAGAGGCGGGCGGAGATGCGCACCCGGCTATGTTGAAAATGAGGACGACAGTATAGATGATTATTGTGAGACGAGAGAGACCGGGCATCATTTTTTTTTAAGAATAGTGAATGCTTTATTGACCGCATCGAGCGAATTCGAGGCTTTTATGATATCTTCACTGACGTCCCATGTCTGTAATCCCACAATGGGGATTCTGAGTTGAAGTGCGTGAGCGATTTCTGAAAGGGTGCCGTATTCTCCATGGATGGCGATAATGACCTCGGAAGATCGAACCACAAGAATGTTGCGGGCGGGCCCCAAACCAGTGGGTATTGGGATATCAATATAAGGATTGGCTTCCTTGACGCCATCTCCGGGAAGAATACCCACCGTCAGTCCATTTGCCTGCTTGGCCCCCCGGGCCGCGCCTTCCATCACTCCCGTCAGCCCGCCGCAAATGAGAATCGCACCTCGTCGCGCGATCTCCCGTCCGACATGTTCGGCAAGTGTTACCGTTTCTTCCGAGCAGAGCGAATTGCCGATGACGCCAATTCTTCTTTTACCGACCATCGTTTTTGCCTCTTTGCTGTCGGCTTATAGCAGGAGCTTGACCGTCGTGAAGCCTGCTAATAATAGAAGCAGAAATACAAAGCAAAGTAAATTAAAATAGGTATCAATGAATGCTTTTACGGGAGGACCAAACATCCACAGCAGGCAAGCCACCATGAAAAACCGGGCGGAACGACTGACGGCGGAGGCAAGGCAAAAAATAGGAAAATTAATGTTAAAGACACCGGCGGAGATCGTGATCAGTTTATAGGGGATCGGCGTAAAACCAGCAGCAAATACAATCCAAAAATTCCAGGTATCATAACCGGTTTTCATTACCGTGAATGATTGCTCGTCGACCCCAGGGATGGCCGAAAAGAAGAAACGGGCTATCGCGGAAAAACTCCCGTCATTGGCATACCAAAGAAAATGCCCAATCCCATATCCGGCTATCCCTCCCACCAGGGATGCAAGGGAACATATTGTAGCAAGGAAGGAGGCTTTGCTGCCCCAAAAGCTCCTGGTCAAAGAGATGCTGTGATTGACGGCCCAGGGAAATAACTTCACGAAGTAGAGACTCCATTCCTTAAGGCCGGCAAGCAACGGTTTTGGTTCCGCCAGGGAGGGAAAGGGGGGGTATCCAGAAGGGGAGGAACGAACCGATCCAATTACCAACGCTACGAGAAGAACGTCAGGCGGAATCGGGAAAAAAGAGGACTCCGCAAAGGCGAGGACAAACAGCGCCCAAACGCCGAAAGGAGTCTCGGCCCAATGCAGCACCCAATCATAAAGTCTTTTTAGATATCCCATTGATGAAGTCTGTCGATTGAGTCAAGGTGGGTTAAATCCAAGAGAATGGGGGTTATGGAGACAAAATTTTGGTGCACGGCAACGAGATCGGAATTCGGAATATTTTCAAAGCCCAGCACCGAGCCTCCTATCCAATAATATTTTTTACCTCGGGGGTCGATCTTCTCCACAATTGGATCGCCGAAGATTCTCTTTCCTTGACAGGTAATCTTATAGGTGGTAATCGGCATCCCATCCGTATTCGGGATGTTGACATTTAAGAGCGTATTCGGAGCAAGACCGTGCTTAAGAACGGCTTTTGATAGTCGCCGGGCAAAATCAGCAGCAGGGTGAAAATGATAAACCTCCTGCTTGTCAGGAAGCATCGATATGGCGAATGAAGGCACATTTAATAGTGTTCCTTCCCAGGCTGCGGAGACAGTTCCAGAATAGGTTATATCATCACCCATGTTACCCCCCCGGTTGATTCCCGACACCAAAAGATCTGGTTTCCTTTCCATGAGGCAATTAACGGCTATACAGACACAGTCTGTGGGGGTCCCGTCCACTGCAAATTTTTTTTCTCCGATTTTGTTTACGCGAAGGGGCCTGTGGAGGGTGAGGGAGTGTCCTACGGCGCTTTGCTCGCGCTGCGGAGCAACGATCCAGACCTCTCCGACAGCGGCGAGCAACTCGGCGAGAACACTGATCCCTTCTGATTGTATACCGTCGTCGTTGGTTACCAGGATGGTTGTTGGAGTTGCCTGCACGCTTTTTCCCTCGCACTGTAACGGTATTTCTTATCAATAAGTATTCTACCTGTCAAGAGCCGGTTGCCGGAAAGGTTTTCTTGTGAGTCTATATCATCAGTGATCGGATTTCCTCTTCGCATAGCTGGTGGGGGATGATTATTTGGGGTGATGCGCCCATTCTGTAGATTTCGGGTGGCTCTGTATCGTGTTTTGCGTCACTGTAGCGGACACACAACGTCGCAGCTTTTGTTATTATGTCCTCTTTACCGGCGCTATTGCACGCAAGCGCAATCGGACCGGGGACGTGCTCGGCGGAGAGGAGAACGTCATTGCGATCCGCCAACTTTTTCAGAAGGTCGTTTTCTCTCTCGTTCCTTCCAATCACGACTTTCTTTTCCTGGACTCGGAAATGTCGCCCTATCTTCAGGAGTTCCAAATCCTTTGACGAGGGATTTTTCTCATAAAAAAAAAGCTCTCGTAATCTTTGGGAAAAATTTGGGTCGGTTAAAAGACACCCGCCGGCCGGGCTCGCATATTCTTTTAGCCCATATTGTTTAATGAGGGCAAGTTGCCTTTTCCGAGAACGGCCTTCCATATCGAGGAGGTTCTCTCGGTTTACCAGCCCTGCTTTTTCGAATGTGGTTTCCGGTAATAATTTCGCGCTGAGAGGTCGAAGCAGAAAATCTTGCCAGCCGGAGAGCTTAGCCACGACGGTCAGGGACCTTTTTGTCTGGGACATGGGCCTTTCATTCAAAACTTCACCGGTAAAGATAAAGTCGAATCCGTGGGCTTTCATAATCTTTCCGGCTTCTTTGATCATTAAAGCGTGACAGTCTATACAGGGGTTCATATTTGCGCCGTATCCATGTCGAGGGTTCTGCACGATAGCCAGCAATGACTGAGAAAGGTCCTTGACAATTAAAGAGATGCCCATTTCATCTGCCGCCTTGGTTGCCTGGTCGGCTCCAAAAAAGGTGGAGATGAATGCCACCCCGGTGACCTCAACCCCTTGGTCAATCAGGACCTTGGCTGCCAATATGCTGTCAAGTCCGCCGGAGAAGAGGCCGAGTGCGCTTACCCTTTTCGGAAACGGTGCCATCCTGAATCTGAAGAAAATAAAAATAAGTGTTTCTGGCTATCGTTGTGGGTTTTTAATCCGTCCCTAGTATACATAGTTTTTAACAAAATAAGAGAAATTTTGTATAAATAGGAGCAGATAAAGGAAGGTACCCAAAAGTGGCCGGAAAGATTTTACTGATTATCTTTATTGTAATAACCGGAGCTGGTCTTCCGTTGATGTCGGGAGCGAATAAAGCGGAGGTCGGCGCTACGGCTCCCCCCTTTCATGTTGAAGCCGGCGACGGGCGAATGTTGACGCTTGATATGCTTAAAGGGAAGGTGGTGGCGCTTCTGTATGAAACAAGGGGCGTGGTGAAAAAAAATGAACGGCTCAAGCAAGAGCTGGAAAAATTTCATTATGACCAACCAGATTCAGTAAAAAAAGAGCTGATACGGCTCCCGATCATAAACTGTTCGTCTTCACCCCGGCCCCTGAGGAGAATATGGCAGCATAAGCTACGTGAATATTCAGACAGCAGGGGGCTCGTGATTTATGGGGATTGGGATGCTACCATGCTCAATGATTACGGATTCAAAAACAACGAAAGCAATTTTATAATTATCGATAAAAAAGGAATAGTACGATATAGTGCGATTGGAAAAGTAGAGAAAGAGAGATGTGAAGATATTCTCCGCCTCTTAGGAAGGCTTTTGCGAGAGCATTAGTGTGCCGGCTGCTCCTGGGAACGGTCATGAGGTGGAAAATGGTTGCCATCTTCATTGATGATAAGGTGTGGGGGCATTACAGATTGCAGGAAAAACGGCCAATATATACTGAGTGATAAAATGTATCGTTTCTGTTTGAGAAGGCGGTTGAGTGCATCTCTGCCGGAAGAGATTTCATGGCACGAACAAGTCCCGGGAGTGCTCTGGATTATCGATATGCTTGTTGCTGGTGGAAAGGTGTGGGACACGGAAGCCGGTTCTATTTATTCGCCGAACGAAAGCAAGATTTTTTCACCCAGGCGTGGTTCAAAAACGGGTGAGTAGACTATCTGTTAAATTCTCTAAATGGGGCTAACACGGAGGAGCGAAACATATGAAAGAGGAATCATTATTTAAGGACTGGGGGACTTTTCGCAAAGGGATGGATCCTAAGAGTATCCAGCTTTCGTTCGCAAACCATCTCGAGTATTCACTGTCTAAGGATCAATATACTGCCACGATGAGGGACTTGTTTCATTCCTTAGCCTTGACGGCACGGGATCGCTTGATTGAGCGGTGGATTCGCACTCAGCAGATGTACTATGTCCGCGACGTAAAAAGAGTTTACTATCTTTCGGCAGAGTACCTCATGGGTCGGATGCTCATCAATAACTTGATAAATCTTGGTATGTATCACGAAACCCAGAAAGCCATACAAGCCGTCAATATCGATTTGGAAGAACTCGCGGAGATGGAGCCTGATATGGGACTGGGGAATGGGGGGCTGGGGCGCTTGGCTGCATGTTTCCTGGATTCCATGGCTACTTTGGAAATACCAGCGCACGGTTATGGTATCCGGTATGAATTTGGGATCTTCGATCAAGTGATCCGAAACCTCAGCCAGGTTGAATTGCCGGAGATATGGCTGAAACACGGCAATCCTTGGGAGATCGCCCGTCCGGAATATAGCTTTGCCGTCCACTTTTACGGAAAGGTAAAACAGATAAACCTTCCCGGAGGAAAGCTTAAAACTGAATGGATTGATACGAACGATGTGATCGGCATTGCCTATGACGTCCCTATCATAGGGTACCGGAATAACACCGTCAATACTCTGAGACTTTGGTCGGCCCGGGCGTCAAAGGAGTTTGACTTAAACTACTTTCAGGGTGGTGACTACTTGAAGGCTGTGGAGGAAAAGAACATCTCGGAAAACATCTCGAAGGTCCTTTACCCCAACGATCAGTTCTCTGAAGGAAGGGAACTACGCCTCAAACAAGAGTACTTCTTTGTGTCGTGCTCGATACAGGACATTATTCGCCGGTACTTTGTTAAGCACGACTCTTTTGAAGAGTTCCCGGAGAAAGTGGCTATTCAGATGAATGACACGCATCCTTCTTTGGCTGTCGCGGAGTTGATGCGTATTCTTCTCGACGATTATGGATTAACCTGGGAAGAAGCCTGGGATATTACCACTCGTACCTGTGCCTATACCAATCACACTCTGCTCTCCGAGGCCTTGGAGAAATGGCCGGTTGCAATGTTTGAAACTCTTTTGCCCCGTCATCTCCAGATAATTTACGAGATTAACCGTCGATTTTTACGGGACGTCTCTCTCCACTCCCTTGGAGAGGTTGGGCGGTTGCGACGCATGTCAATCATCGAAGAGGAACCTGAGAAAAAAGTTCGGATGGCTCACTTAGCCATTGTTGGATCGCACTCAGTCAACGGAGTCTCTGAGATTCACAGTAAGCTGCTGAGGGAAAGGGAGCTTAATGATTTTTACACCATGTATCCCGATCGGTTCAACAACAAGACGAACGGCATAACTCCTCGACGATGGCTCCTAGCGGCGAATCCAGCTCTTGCGACATTGATTACCAGCAGGATTGGGGACGGATGGGTTCCCGACCTGGAGCAACTTGTAAAATTAGAGCCGCTGACTAAGGATGCTCGATTCAGAAAAGAGTGGAGATCCGTTAAGCAGAGCAACAAGGAGCGCTTCGCCAAGGCAGCGCGGGAACTAACGGGAGTGGCTATCGATCCGAATTCAATTTTTGACATGCAGGTAAAGAGGATCCATGAATATAAACGCCAACTCCTGAACATACTTCATGTGGTTTCCTGTTGGCTGCAAATCAAGAATGATGCTGACTTCGATATGTTTCCGCGCACGTTCATTTTTGGCGGCAAGGCGGCCCCCGGCTACTTTATAGCAAAGATGATCATCCGGTTCATCTGTCACGTAGCGGAGATGATAAATCGCGATGCGTCCACAAATCATAAGCTTATGGTTCTTTTTATCCCCAACTACCGTGTCTCCCTGGCGGAGAAGATTTTTCCCGCGGCCGATGTTTCCGAACAGATCTCGACCGCGGGGTACGAGGCCTCGGGCACGTCCAACATGAAATTTGGGTTGAATGGTGCATTAACCATTGGAACGCTTGACGGGGCCAACATAGAAATCATGGAGGCGGTGGGCCAGGAAAATATCTTTATCTTCGGGCAGAGCGCTGAGGAAGTCTCTGCACGGCGAGCATCATACAATCCTCGTGAGTTTTATCTTAAGGATCCCTTGTTGGGAAATGCGATTGACTTGGTACGGGAAGGGTTCTTTAATCCTGAGGATCCAGGACTTTTTCATCCCCTCGTAGATCGACTCCTTAACGACGATCAATACCAGGTACTTGCTGACTTCGAGGCTTATCATAGTTGTCAGCGGAAGATCGACGCGCTTTATCATGATCAGGAAACCTGGACGAAAAAGGCGATTATTAATGTGGCCAGAATGGGAAAGTTTTCCTCGGATTCCACCATTCGCGCTTATAATCGGGATGTATGGCACGCAAAGCCTTTGAGCATTTCTAAAGAAGACGAGATCGCATAAGGCTGGACCATACCAAGAGCCCTTCTTGCCATAACTGTGAGCGCCGGGTGGGAATTGTGCTTGATGTTCTGCAAAGGGTCGATTTAAAGCCGCAGGAAGGTCCGGCGATTGATCAAAATCGGTGAAACCGGGACCCAAAAATATAACGTTGACCCCCGCCGCTGGCATTTCCCCAGAACGCACATACTATTATTTTATTGAGGGGTCACTTGTCACTTAATGCTTCCCGATGGTTATGCCATACTATCGTCTTCGAAGAGAATGAACCCACCCGTGAGGCGGAAGTTTGTCGAAAACCATTAACCGAGGAATCGCTATTGCGTCCACGGCATCTCTCCCTCTTGCTTGACACCGAAGGCTTTTTTCCGGTAGAATTTGTGGAACTCCGCAAGAGGAAGATTCTCTTTGGAGGAGAGGTTTCACCCGTTGTGAATAGCCGGCAAAATCGGGGAAGGTTAAGGGGTGCGGCAGCGGCGACTATCTTTTCATTAAACGGTTAGAAGGATAGGAGCGTGTATCTCCGGATGCCTCTTCGAAAAATTGCAGACACGCGGAACGCACGAAAAACTAGCACCACATCTGAGGGCAGCATGATAAAAACAGGGTTTGATTGTGAGCGGTACATCAAGGAGCAGACGGCTGCAATTCTTGATCGAGTCAGGAAATTTGACAACAAGCTTTATCTGGAGTTTGGGGGTAAGCTTCTTTACGACTATCATGCTTCTCGGGTTCTTCCGGGATATGATCCGAATGCTAAGACAAGGCTGTTGCATGAGTTGAGAGATAAAGCAGACATTCTTCTTTGTATTTACGCAGGCGATATCGAACGAAAGAAAATTCGAGCGGATTTTGGGATCACGTATGATTCTGATGCTCTCAAGCTCATTGATGACTTACGGGAGAGGGAAATTAATGTCCTGGGTGTGGTTATCACTCGTTTTGATAACCAGCCGGCCACTGTATTATTCAAAAACAAGCTGGAGAGGAGGGGTATCAGGGTTTATACCCACCAATATACCAAGGGATATCCCACTGACGTTGATCTGATCGTAAGCGACGACGGTTACGGAGTCAACGAATATATCGAAACAAGCAAGCCGTTGGTTATCGTGACCGGTCCTGGTCCCGGGAGCGGAAAGTTGGCTACGTGCCTTTCCCAGTTATATCATGATCACAGAAGAGGAATTAAGTCAGGATATGCGAAGTTCGAAACCTTTCCTATTTGGAGTTTGCCGCTCAAGCATCCCGTCAACATAGCCTATGAAGCTGCCACTGCTGATATTCGAGACTTTAATCTTATCGACCCGTTTCACCTGGAAGCATACGGCGAGACAGTGGTGAATTATAATCGTGATGTTGAAATATTTCCGGTTTTGAAACGCATTTTAGAAAAAATAACGTACGGCGAGTCATTTTACAAATCTCCTACCGATATGGGTGTTAATCGCGCCGGATTTGCCATCGTGGATGACGAAGTGGTCAGGGAAGCGGCCAAGCAAGAAATCATCAGGAGATATTTTCGATATCGTTGTGAATACGTGATGGGATTTGCGGAGAAGCGGACGGTGCAACGGGTGGAACTTTTCCTCAAGGATTTCAATCTGACTCCTGAGGATAGAAAGGTTGTTGCGCCGGCACGTCAAGCCGCTAAGGAGGCGCAGGAACAAAACAAAGGAAATGAGGGAATATATTGCGGCGGGGCGCTGGGGTTGCGAGAGGGAACCATTGTTACGGGAAACAATTCTCCTCTCATGCACGCGGCCTCAAGCCTCATTATCCACGCCATAAAACACTTAGCCGGAATTCCGGACAAAATTAAGCTGTTGCCGACGACGGTAACGAACTCTGTGAGGAGTCTTAAGACGGAAATTCTCAAGGAAAAAACCATCAGTTTTGACCTGGAGGAAACCTTGATTGCCCTCAGCATCAGTGCGACGTCCAATCCGGCAGCACAGTTGGCTATGGAAAAGTTGACGGAGCTGAGGGGCTGTGAAGTACACATGACGCATATCCCGACCCCTGGGGATGAGGCCGGTTTGAGACGGTTGGGTGTTAACCTTACGAGCGATCCGAATTTTTCCACCAACAATCTTTTCGTCATTTAATAATGGTGATTCCATGAAAAAGATATTGGTAGTAGACAACAACTCACTCATGGTTAAGTTTTTGAGCGATCTATTGACGAAAGAGGGGCATCAGGTTCTGACGGCGCTGGACGGTTTGTCGGCTTTGGATATTTTAAGAACGTACATCCCGGAGGTTGTTTTTGTTGACCTGATAATGCCAAATATTGACGGAAAGAAACTGTGCCAGATTATTCGAACCATGCCAGAGCTGCGCGATGCCTATGTTGTTGTTCTCTCGGCGGTTGCCGCGGAGGATGTCATCGACTTGGAGGATTTGGGAGCTCATGCTTATATCGCTAAGGGGAGATTTGATGAGGTTGCCCGCCACATTAATGAACTGCTGAATCAATTGGAAAAGAAGGGCCTGGATGAGGGAACGGGGAAGATAATCGGTCTCGGGAGTCTGCATTCCCGAGAGATTACCCAGGAATTGCTGTCCACCAGGAGACATTTTGAGAGTATTTTGGAGAGTATGTCGGAAGGAATTATAGAAGTCACCTCGGGGGAGAGGATTGTCTACGCAAACCCAGCTGCCCTTGCCATGATCGAGATACCGGAAGAGCGCCTTTTAGGCACGAAATTTACCGAATTATTTAGTGAATCCGATCAGGAAAAGATAGCGGAAATTCTGAGAAATACTCGAAGCGACCCACCGATAAATTCCGAGGGCGTGCCTCTGAATCGTCACGGCAAAGAGATTACCATGAGCACTATTCCGGTGAAGGATGATGGAAATAAGCCTTTGATTATCCTTAGGGATATTAGTGAATGGAAGAACATGGTGGAATCATTGAAGGAGTCGGAATTTAAGTACCGTACCCTTTTTGAGTCATCGCCGGACGCGATTATGATGTTTGACAAAGAGTCGTTCTTCGACTGCAATTCGGCAACCCTTTCCATGTACGGTTTTTCCGCAAAGGAGGAGTTTGCGAGGCATCATCCCGGTGAGTTGTCGCCCTCGACTCAGCCTGACGGACGCGATTCTTTTACGGCTGCCAACGAACATATTGAGAAGGCGTTTCGGGACGGGACGGATTTCTTTGTGTGGTGGCACAAAAGGGTTGACGGGAGCATATTCCCCTCGGAGGTATTGCTGAACAAGCTCGAGTTAGGGGGACGCGAAGCTGTGCAGGCATTGGTCCGCGACATCTCCGAGCGAAAACGAGCGGAAGACCTCCTGGAAAGCAAATCGGAGGAGCAGGCGCTGCTGCTTGACAACATTCAAACCCAGATCTGGTATCTTAAGGATCCCGAGACGTACGGAACCGCCAATAAAGCCCATACGGAGTTTATTGGGAAAGAGAAGGAAGCTATCGAGAACAAAAGCTTGTATGATTTTTTGCCCAAGGAAACCGCCGATGTTTGTGTGAGGGTTAATCGGGAGGTATTTGATAGGAAGGAGCCGCTTCAGAATGAAGAGTTGGCTCCCGATTATCGGGGGGAAGGGCGGATGCTCCTGGTTACCAAAACTCCGAAGTTGGATAGTGACGGGAATGTCGAATTCGTTGTCTGCTCCGCGGAAGACATAACCGACCGCAAAAGAATCGAGACCTCTCTCAAGGAGAGTGAAGCACGCTACCGAGGAATTTTCGATTCCGCCCAGGATGGAATTCTCATATTCGATCAAAAGGGAACCATTGTGGAAGCCAATCCTCAAGCATGCATCATGTATGGATACTCTCATGAAGAGCTGGTCGGATTGTCGGGGAAGGAGATCGTTCATCCTGATCATCATTTCGTCTTTGAAAGGTTTCGAAACAACGTAAAGTCCACCGGGAAGTTTCAGAGTGAGTCGATCGATATACGAAAAGATGGAACCAGGTTCAATGTCGACGTTACCGGCACCGAATTCGATTACCGAGGGAAGAAGCATCTGTTGGCGGTCGTGCGGGATATAACGGAACGCAAGCACGCGGAAGAGGCTCTTGCCAACAGTGAACGGAGACTTGCCGACATTATCCAGGGAAGCCCGATACCGATATTTGTTCTTGACAACAAGCACGTCGTCAAGTACTGGAACAAGGCATGCGAGAGTCTCACGGGCATTGGTGCGGGTGAGGTGATCGGGACGAAGAACCAGTGGATGGCCTTCTACTCGGCAGAGAGAAGAACCTTGGCTGACTTTATAGTGGATAATGCCCCGGAAGAAGAGATAGCACGTTATTACGGCGGCAGATATAGGAAATTTATCAGTATTGACGGTGCCTACGAGGCCGAGGATTTCTTCCCCGCCTTAGGGAAACGGGGCAAGTGGCTTTTTTTTAGCGCCGCGCCGCTCAGGGACGTCAAGGGAAGGCTTACCGGAGCAATAGAGGTGCTCCAGGATATGACTGAGCGGAAAATCGCCGAGGAGAAGTTGCGCGAAAGTGAAGAGAGGTTTCGATCTCTTTTTGAACAATCCAACGATGCCATCTTGATTCATACCCTAAACAGCCAGATTTTGGATGTGAATGCACGGGCGTGTGAGATGCTTAGGTATGATCGGCAGGAGCTTTGCAGCCTGACGATTTCAGCATTGCTTCCGGAGAGCGAACACGCAACAACAGAAAAAGCGTTTCAAGATACCCAGGAAAAGGGCTATACCCGGTTTGAGACTCGGTTTCAGAGAGCGGACAAGACTCTTGTGGATGTGGAAATCAGCTCTCGTTTTACCGACTTGGAGAAGGGTATTGTCCAGGGGATATGCCGGGATATTTCCGAGCGAAAGCGATCGGAAGAAGAGTTGAAAAAGGCTAAGGAGATTACGGATCAAGCTAAGGCGGCTTTGGAAAAGACTAATCAGCAGCTTGAAAAAGCGAATAAAGAGTTGCAAAGGTTGACCTTTATTGACGGCTTGACCGGTATTGCCAATCGCCGACATTTTGACCAGATGATCGAAAATGAATGGAGGCGGGCACTTCGAAATCAAGAATCCATGGCTTTTATTATGATCGACATTGATTATTTCAAACACTATAACGACTATTACGGACATCAGGATGGCGACGAATGCCTTAAGAAGGTGGCAAAAGCACTTAGCCGGATGGCGAAGCGGCCTGGTGACCTCGCAGCCCGGTATGGCGGTGAGGAATTTGCAGTTATCCTTTCAAATACGGGCGCCACGAGTGCTGTCAAATTGGCTGAGGAAGCAAGAACCAATATCCTCGATTTAAAGATGGCTCATAACACCTCAGAGATAGGAGACTATGTGACTATAAGCGTAGGGGTGGCAACTGTTATTCCTAATAATGCCCTGTCTCCTCAAGACCTGATTGAAGCGGCTGACAAATCTCTTTACGGCGCTAAGCGTGGGGGACGAAATCAAGTCGGAGTTATCGAGCAACTCAATCTGCCAACCGAATGATTGTTTGAAGAAAAGAGCAGTATCGTATTTGCTTTTCGGAAGAATTGTTTTCAGGTCTTTTTATGCACGGCGGGACAAAGGTCCATGGAACATACGATAGAGGCATGGTTGGAGGGGGTGCTGGTTTTCCACAGCAACGGGAAATGGCTCTATCCATTGTTTGAGCTGGAGCGGTTTCTAAAATTTTCCGACTACGATCCAAGCGATCTTCTCGTAAAGGATAAGATTGTCGGTCGAGCTGCGGCACTTCTATTGATATATTTTGGAGTGCGAAGTATAGCGGCGGATGTATTGAGCAAACCGGGGCAAGAAGCGTTAGAGACGTTTAAGGTCAGGTATGAGTATGGTGAGCTTGTGGACCGAATTGCCTGCCAAACCGAAGAGATGTTATGGGACGAATGTAACCCGGGAAGAGCATACGAAATACTTCTGGAGAAAGCAGGATGCCGTACTCGTTCTCTTTGATGGTAACCGGTAGTAGGTGCGGTCTTTTTCTACAACGCTTCTTCTTCAGTTTGCTCGATCAGGTGTTCCAAGTCTTTCTTGAGGCTGGGAGGAAGCCCAACGATGTCGAGGGAGAGAAAGCCTTTGATGATGAGCGCCGTTGCCTCTTGTTCGGAAAGACCCCGGGCCATTAAATATTCCACCTCTTCTTGGGCGATTTTTCCTACCGCTGCCTCGTGAGACATCTCAAGATCCGATGTCGTGCCTTCCAATTCAGGGATGGCGTGAATAACCCCCGTATCGGAGAGAAGCAGACCTTTGCATTCGAGGTGTGCCTTAATCCCCCGATGTTCACCGCGGAGATGCCCTCGGGAAATAATAGTCCCCCCTGTCGACACTGTTCGCGCGATAATCTCAGCCCGGCATCCTTCTTGTTGAAGGATCACACGGGAACCGACATCCATATAGGAACCTGGTTTTGCGAGAAGAACGGAATTGAAGGTGGCGACGGCACCCTTGCCTTTCAGTATTGCCGTGGGATACATCTGGAGGTCACGTGCGGGCACAAGACAGACATAATTAGAGATAAATTTTCCACCTTCCTCCACAATGACCGCTGACCGGGGTCTGACAGCCATTTCCTCCGCCCAGTTATGAATCATGGTAAATGATACGGTCGCCCCCTTTTTCACATAAAATTCCGATACCCCAACATGAAGTCCCGAACGAACCCCAGGTGCGGTGGCACATCCTGTTATCAAATTCAGGCTCGATCCCTCTTCGGCAATTATAATATTGTGGACGTCTTGGGCCAGCCTGTCCTCGGTTAAGTATAGGCAGGCCTGAAGAGGATAATAGACTTGGGCGCCGGGAAGCGAACGGACATAGTACCCGTGCTCCTGGTGTTCCTCTGCCCGCTTGGTGTAAATATCTTTGTCAACCGGAACTGCTTTGCCCCAGTATTCCGTAAGCCCGTGGTACTTCTTCCGGGCTTCCGAAGCCGACATGATTTCAGCCCCTTCAAAATTGGCAGTACAATGAATTACTGAGTGGTCCTTTTGGAAAAAACTTCCCGAGCGTTCTTTTCCCATCGGATCCACGCCGGTCATCAAAAGAACTTTCTGATCTTCGGGAGAGATCTGGGACAGGTCGTCAAGCTGGGGATGTTCGGCTGCCTCTTCTCTGTAAACGCTGAGGTCAAGGTCTCCGGTTTGGGTTGTTTTGCTCTTAACCATGCGCTTCCTCCTTTCGGAAGCAGCGGTAGCATTCGTTGAAACCACACTCTTTGAGGGTACGGAACATCTCTCGTGGATTGGCTTGACAGGCGAACCTTCCTTCCATGAGAATATGACCTATATCTGCGTCTATGTATTCAAGGATGTGACCGGTGTGAGTTATAATCAGACCCGACTTAAGCTTCTCCCTGTGTTGCTCTTTCATGGTTTTCCGTTTCCCGCGTTCAACGCGTCTGCCGAGGAGTTGGTTGGTATATTCTCCGATCAGAACGATGTTGTCTATGTCTACACCGGATTCGGGCTCATCCAATAAAATCAGGTCGGGATCTTGAATGAGCAATTGGAGAAGTTCCGCCCGTTTGATTTCTCCACCTGAAAACCCTACGTTCACTTCCCGATTCAGGAAATCGATCAGATTGAGCGCTTTTGCATACTTCTCGATCAAGTCACCGTTTCTCTCAGTACTTGCCTCGATAAGCTTTCGGAGCTGTAGCCCTCTTATTGCCGGAGGTCTCTGGAAGGACATACCTATACCCATTTCGGCTCGCTCATTTATGGGGAGGCGCGTCATCTTTTTGCCGCGAAAGAGAATCTCTCCGGTTATCTCATACCCTGAAAATCCCATGAGGGCATTCAGAAGGGTTGTCTTGCCCGAACCATTCGGGCCAAAAATGGCATGGATTTCACCGTGGTTAATCGTAAGGTGCAGTCCTTTAATAATTTCCTTCTCTCCTATTGAAACGTGAAGATTTTTTATTTCCAGCAAGGGTTCGGCCTTCATAGTTGTCTCCGGGTCTTCGAGGACCTTTTAAGTAGTGATACAGTTCAGTAGACTAATTACAGATTATATGGGTAATTCTCAAAAATCAATACGTTAACGCTTTAAATATCTTACCAGGGCCTTATTTTTTCCAGAATTCAGGAAAAAAGAGGATAACCACCGTATAAATTTCTAACCTGCCCGCCAGCATGCAAAAAATGAGGATCAGTTTACCCACCAAAGGGATATGTCCATAGTTGGCCGTCGGGCCCACCGCAGCTAACCCCGGACCTATATTCCCCAGGGTGGCTGCTACTGAGGAGATACTGGTTACGATATCGAGTCCAAGCAGGCACATAGCCACGGAAGCGGAAACGAAAATGCCGATGAAAAGAATAAACAATCCGACAATGCCGTTTAAGATGGCCGGTGATATCGTTTGGTTCCCGAGTTTGACGGCAAACACAGCATGGGGATGGATGATTTTTCGAAATTCTTGATGGATGTATTTACAGAGCAGCAGAACTCGAACGCATTTGATACCCCCCCCTGTTGATCCTGCGCATCCACCGATAAACATCAGCAAGAATAGAAGGTAGCGACAAAATGATGGCCATTGGTCAAAATCAACGGTAGCAAATCCGGTTGTGGTCATAATGGAGATCACCTGGAACGCTGACTCTTCGAGGCTGCGGCCCCACGATCCATCCATGTGGCGCATGAGCACTAACCATACTGCTATTATTGCTATTCCTGACAAGAGTAAATAAAAACAGAATTCCTTGTCTCGCTTATAGCCTCCATAATCGCCTTTCATGAAGCGATAGTGCAAAGCAAAATTCGTTCCCGCCAGAAACATGAATATGGTGATAACAATTCGATGATAGGTTCCAAAACCGCCGACACTTTCCGTTTTGGTAGAAAAGCCTCCGGTGGCCATAGTCGTAAAGGCATGACAAAAGGAGTCGAAGATGCTCATCCCGCCTAACCATAAAAAAGCTACCTCCAACGCCGTTATCAGCAGATAGGTTTGCCACAAAATCTTGGCGGTTTCGGCAATCCGTGGTTTAAGTTTATCAAGAAAAGGACTCGGGACTTCTGCTCGAAAAAGCTGCATGCCCCCAATTCCCAAAAAAGGAAGGATCGCAATCGAGAGAAGGATAATTCCCATTCCTCCCAACCACTGGATGATTGAACGCCAAAAAAGAATACTCTTGGGCAGCGGATCGATTGCGGTAAGCACCGATGCTCCGGTTGTGGTGAAGCCGGAGACCGTCTCAAAAAAAGCGTCAAGGGGATGAGCGAAGGAGTCCGACAGCGCGAAAGGAATAGCGCCGAGGACACTCGCACTAAGCCAGCCGAACGAAACGATGCAAAATGCGTGGCGGCGGTTGATATCCTGGGCGCGGCGAAAAAATGGCAGATAGAGTGCCAAGCCAAAAAGAGCAGTAACGGCGATGCCCATGGCGAAGGAAGAAGTCTCTTTTTCCCCATAGGCTACGCTAATCATCAACGGCAGTGTCATGACCCCGGCAAGAGCAAGGTTCAATAGACCCAATATGGTAAAAACCTGCGTCACAGCCAACTCCTACCAGTACTCAAGTTTTACCGCCATGATTTTTTCCAGTTCTTTTATGGCATTGGAGGCTGCAACCATTGCAACCTTGTCTCCGGGAAGGATAACGGTTTCACCGTGAGGGATGAATAAGGTATTATTTCTCAAAATTGCTCCGACCAGCAATCCCTTGGGCAGTCGAAGCATCTTGAGAGGTTTGTTGATGAGGTCGGAAGTCTCAAGCGCTTCGATTTCGATAATCTCTGCCTGATCCTCAGGGAGGGTGACTACGTTAGCCACCTTTCCCCTCCGCACATACTGGAGGGTCTTATTGACGGCGATAAGAGAGGGACTTATGACAACATCCACGCCGGTTTGATAGGCGAGCGGAGAGTAGGCAATTTTATTGATGGAAGCGATTGCTCGTTTGGCACCCAT
>JAFGRE010000213.1 GCA_016935335.1 Deltaproteobacteria bacterium | reverse complement strand
GCGAGTCTTTCCCTGAGAGCGGCAATCCATTCGTTTATGGATCGTCTTGTTTCGGTATCAGTCTGCGGAACCTGGGCCAAAAGGCCCTCATATTCGGAGAGAAGGGATTGATAAGCCGCCCTGGCCTCGGTGATCAGACCGCGACTCAGGCATGCGTCGGCTTCCTTAAGCCGCGTTACGCTTTGTTCGGGATCGAATGATGAGGCCATAGGTTAGCGGAAGCTTTTGGTAAAAGACGCTGCAGTGCGCTACGATCTGAACCTTGACTTTTCTCTCAAAATTTAATAGCGTTTCAAGTGGATAGTGCGCCTTCTGAATCGAAGTCCTGCTCATTGGAATCCGGGAGCAGTACGGGTACGGAAAGCGTTTGGTAGTTTCATTTTTCTCTCTATTTATCACTTCCGGTAAGTCATATCAAGATAAATATCAATCCGTCAAGACTGGTAAAGGGGTGGTTGTGCTTGGAACAAAGGATGCAGGGTAAATGTTTCTCGTTCCTTAGCGCCTGAAGGGAGATTTCCGGTGCATGACAGTGGTGTCGGGGCGAAACCGCCGCGGAAGAGGGCCAAACATAGTTTCCAGGCCAGGAAAGATTCGCGTGTATTCACGGAAGCGCCCCGACTTATGCCGTCGCCGGTACAGATAAGCATCGCGGCCGAGGCTTTCAAACGTGCCTTGGATAAACTCCCGAACAACGTGGTCAAAAGGCTTGAACGCCGTTTTCAAGAATACGGTCATTGTATTAATACCGTACGATATTATCCCTTTCCTATCGTCGTGGATAATGGGTCAAGGCGTTTTGCTCAGGATTGTATCGAATGGGGCGGCACGTATGCGGGTATCCTGAGAAAAATTGTAACCGCCTATCGCAGTACCGGTAACAGCAACTGCCGGCGGTTCCTGTGGGCGGCGCTCATGAAATATCTTGAGCCGCACCTGGTCCATCTTATTGAAGCGTACCGAACCGTGGACGACCTGGCCGGAAGCCATCTCGGCGATGATGCGATCGCCGGGAAAAGTGTCGAATGGAATCTGGGGGCGGTGGGAGGGTTGGATGAAGGATATTCAGTGGCCCGGGAAATCGCGAAATTCAGGTTAAGTGACAATAGTAATGCTGATGAGAATCTTATGCCGGTTGAGAGGGATCCGGCTGCTGAGGTGCGTGATGCTTTGTCTTGGGCGTACGAAAGCTTCTGCTTGGCCAATGGGATCACCGCTGGATCCCGCCCGTTCATAGCCTGTACTGAGTATGATGATATTTACGGTTCAACGGTGAGCATCTGCGAACGCATGAAAGAGATGGGTGCTGATGCCGACGTTTGTTTTGCTCATGAATTCGTCTACAGGGGACAGAATCTCTTAACCGCCAGCGGGAAAAAGGTTGACTTGGTCTACATGGATTGCCACCTTGAGGATTTCTCGGCAGACCATCCGCTTATACAGGCGGCCGCCGCGAACGCCGTGGGTTTGGACTGTTCTCCGCTTGCTCATGTGGTCCTGCGATCAAAGGTGGTAACGGCGCTGCTATATACCCCTGCGTTTTTGAAGGAGCTTGGTCTTACGAGCGGTGAAGAAAAGATGATCAACCGGCATCTTATGCCTACGTTTCTGTGGCGGAGAAGAAGCCTTAGGGATGCAACGTTGCCGTTCTCACCTGTCGCTGACAGCATGTCGTCTACGGAATCGGGCCCTTATCAACGACATCCGTTCTCCGATGACGAGGAACGGCGCCGCAGCATGAAAAGGTTTGTTCTCAAGATCGCAACCGGAAGTGTTTATGGTGGATCTTCGGTGGCGGTGTTAAAGAAGAGCGGGAATAGCTATAATACAACCTCCGCCAAACGTTTGGTTTCGAGTCTTGTTCGTAGCATTGCGGCTGACCGTACCATGCTATATGGAACGGAGCTCCATAGTTTTCTTAAAGTTCCTCTTAAAGATTTCATCCGAAACATGCTCGTTATGGCGTTGAGCCGGCGGGTATCCGGCAACGGGACGAATGACGATTATAGCGCCGATCCTTTCTGGGGTGAGGTTACTGCGCGGTGGGGGAATGTGCTGAAACGATCGAGCAGTACGGAGGTGTCGGTTGATAGCTTCATTGAGGTTTTGAGCGACCCCCTGGCATTACATTTCGATATAGACCTTGCAGAGCTTGAGAATTGCTGTCCTCAGTTCAGAAAGAGACTGGCGGGGGATCTGCGGACCATTACCGGGCGACGCAAGAATGTGCCGAATTATGGAAAAGCGCTCGATAGATTGCGTACTACGGTGGCGAATGGGATTGCCTCTCTCCAGTTTCAACGCGGAATCGGGCCGGAAGATTTTGGGGCTTTTCTCTCCGATCTGAAGGATGTTGTAAAACCGCGGGAACGGATTACGCACACCAACCTTGTCGGACGAGTGATGATGATCGTGGAGCGATTTTTTGTCCGGCATTGTGGATCGGCCATTCCCATGAATCAAAAGCAACGCTTGTCATCGCTTCTGTTGGCACCCTATATCCGAAAGCAAATTCATTCGGTTAATCCCGTGGTAGTGCAGGAATATCACCCCCCGGATGTCTTGACGGGAGAGGCGGGGGTTCACCTGATGACACGGACGCATATTTTGTTTACCAGGGCCGGACCGCAGGTTTTTGTATCGGGCGCCCAGGTGTTCACTCTTAAGGATGGTAAACAGGACAATCGTTGCAAGATGACCGGTTCCTTGTGGAGCGAGCCGGAACCGGGGTAGAGGAGAGCAGTGGAACGGGAAAGATCCGTGAAGTATGTAATGCCGGTTAAGGCCGAAGATGATGGGTTCCTTAGTCTTGAGGATTACTATGGGTTTTATGGCGATTTGTCCTATGAAATAGATGGGGAGCATAGCGACCGGGAACTAACTAAAGTTGAAATGGAGCTGATCGGGACCTACCTCTCCGGTGTCGAAACAGCCGTCCATCTCTGCTGTGGGGCAGGACGACACGTGGCTGCCTTCGGCCGCTTGGGTATTCTGTCAATTGGCGTTGACCTGAGCCCGGCGTTGGTAGCTGTCGGCAACAGTATACTGAGAAGAGAGAGGCTGCGGCCGAGCACTCTTTTGGTGGTCGGCAACGTGTTGAGACTTCCGATTGCGTCAGGATGCGTTGACTGTGTTACCATTGTGGGAAACAGCTTTTCTCTTTTGGCCGCTGACGTGGGGGAACGGGTTTTCAGGGAAATGGCTCGAATCCTGCGGACCAAGGGGATTGTGATACTGGACATACCCTTGGCGGATCACATAGTTGCCAGCCTGCGTCATAGCCGGCGCGAGACCTGTCGCAGAGTCCCCACGCGGAGCCTCGGTGAGGTGGAAATTGTCTGGGCGCGGGAACTTGACCAGCAGAGCCGAAGCATCAGGTCAGTGGAAACCTATCTGTTTTGGGACAACAGCGGATATAGACAGGTGAAGAAGGTACAATTTGTGTTCCACCTGTACCGGGCTGAAGAGATTCGCGTCATGGCCGCAGCGGCTGGTTTTGAGCTGGTGGGGATGGTGGAACATAAAGACGTGTCGGGACGGTACCTGGGCATGCTGAGCCGGCGGTTGTTCTTGATCATGCGGGCCAAGGGCTGAAGGAAAAATCCGGCGGGGACTTGCTACGGCAATCTCGGATGATACTCCTCTTCCAGTCCCATCAACATAAGCTGCAAGACTTCCGGTTTTTTGGCGGCGAGGGTTTGCTCGATCTCTTCCACATTGCCCAGATAGGGTATGCGAACCCCATGGTAGTTGACCGGATCGCCGATTTGTTGAAATAAGAATCCATAGCGACGGAGCAGGTAAAAGAGTCTTCGTTCCGTGACCAAATACCAGTGGCTAATCCCCTTTCGTTTGCTGGTATGATAGAGCAGCTTAAAAAGGCCGAGGATGATGGCGGGCCTTTTTCGTTTCTGGAATTCTTCGGGAATGTGACCATCATCAGGGAGTATG
>JAFGRE010000033.1 GCA_016935335.1 Deltaproteobacteria bacterium | reverse complement strand
TTCGCCATAAAAAACATAAGCGTCTCACCAGGAGGGTTGTGGTGTTGGGACTTGACGGGCTCTCTCCCGATATTGTTGAACCAATGATGAAGGCTGGCAAGCTGCCACATTTCTCCCAGCTTAAAGCAACCGGGTTCTATTCCCCGCTCACGACAACCAACCCACCGATTTCTCCAGTGGCGTGGTCCTCCTTTCAAACCGGTGTCAACCCCGGGAAACACAACGTCTTTGATTTTCTAAGTCGAGATCCTAAGACGTACTTCCCTACTCTCTCTTTTTCGCGCGTCAAAAAGTCAAACAGAAGTCTAACAATAGGAAAATACACTCTCCCCTTGTCCAAACCACGCATACAGCTTCTCCGCAGAAGCAAACCCTTCTGGCATATTCTGGGAGAATACGGAATTTATTCATCCGTGCTCCGCGTTCCGGTCACCTTTCCCCCGGAGAAGTTCCGGGGCCATTTACTTTCAGCGATGGGAACTCCTGACCTCAAAGGCTCCCAGGGGACGTTCACGTATTATACAACTCGCAAGCATACTGCCGGTGAGCATACGGGTGGAATCAGGGTCACGGTTGAAAAAAAAGGCCGGCGAATCAGGTCGTACATTCCTGGCCCCGAAAACCCTTTTCTCAAAAATGCACAGGAGATGCGCATTCCCTTTGTGCTCGACCTTATTCCCGAATCTAAAGAGGCGAAAATCAAACTCAATGGCACTTGGCACACCCTTAAGCAAGGAGTATACTCCAACTGGATCCGGCTCTCCTTCAAAGCGTTCTCCGGTGTGAGGATTCATGGAATCGGGAGATTCCTCATCCGAAACATGGACCCAGAGTTCGACATGTATCTCACCCCCGTCAATATTGATCCTGAAAAACCGGCAATGCCAGTATCTCACCCTTTGGTCTATTCCGTCTACTTGGCGAGTGCCTTGGGAAAATACGCTACCTTGGGTGAGGCCGAAGATACGTGGGCGCTTAATGAGCAAGTAATCGATGAAAATGAATTTCTCCAACAATGTTACCTCTTATTTGACGAGCGAAAAGGGATGTTCTTCCAGACATTGGGAAAAACCAAGACGGGTGTCTGTGTCTGTGTATTTGATACCCCTGACCGTATTCAGCACATGTTCTGGAGACCAACGAACCAGACTAACCGCGAAGAGAAAAATAAAAACTTCTATAAAAATACCGTCGAAGATCTCTACGGGAAAATGGACGGACTCCTCAGGGAACTGGTCACCCACCTCAATGAAAAGGACATCCTTTTTGTGCTTTCTGATCATGGCATCCGCTCGTTCAGGCGGTGTTTCAACCTCAATACCTGGCTTCAGCAAAACGGCTATCTCCACGTGAAAAATCCTGAAAAGACGGAGGGAGATTTTTTTGCCCACGTGGACTGGGAAAAGACGCGTGCTTATGGCGTGGGTATGGCAGGCCTCTATATTAATCAAGAAGGCCGCGAGAAGTACGGAACCGTAGAAACCGGGAGGCAAAAACACGCTTTGAAAAAGGAATTGCAGCAAACCCTTACCGGTTTACGGGATGAAGAAGCTGGAGAAATCGCTATCCTGAACGTTTACGATACCGACGAAATCTATGCGGGACCGTATCGTGATAACGGGCCGGATTTAATTATCGGATGTAACAACGGATACCGGATTAGCTGGGACTCAGTCATTGGAAAGCACGGAGACAAGGTTTTTGAAGACAACGCGAAAAGCTGGCAAGCTGATCACTCGGTGGACTCTCGGATAGTCCCTGGGGTTCTTTTCTCGAATAAGAGGCTTGCCGTGGATAATCCTGGAATTATGGATCTGGCACCCACCATTTTGAATCTTTTTGGTATCGAGATCCCTGCCTATATGGACGGAAAAGCAATAGCAGTGCCGGGGGATGCCGCAGCAGGAACCGAATGAACTTCCCGATACGCCGGGAAATGGATGATTGGGTGATTTTCGATTCCGGATCATTATAAGAGAAGGGCAGATGATACGAGTGAGATAGTGGCGGGGTAACGCTGGTTCGCGGTTTCTCCCAGGGATACGGACGCGGGTCGGCGGAACGAATTTTAACAGATCGCAACCACTAAAAGGCCGTAGGCATCAAATGAACATGCAAAAAAGAACAAAGCGCAATGAGTTCACTCGGCGGGAAATACTCAAGGCCATGGGAAGCGCAGCCGTTGCCGCCAGCTTAGGGGGCTTGGACAAGAAAGTATGGGCCAAAACCCGTCCGCCAAAAGTGATCGTCCTGGGAATAGACGGCATGGACCCCACCTTAGTTCGACACTTCATTAAACAAGGAAAGATGCCGAATACGAAAAAACTCACCGAAATGGGGGGGTTTTCGCCCTTAACGACCAGCATTCCCCCTCAGAGTCCGGTTGCGTGGGCGAACTTTATCACCGGTATGAATCCCGGGGGACATGGAATTTTCGATTTCATCCACCGGGAACCGGAAACGTTAATTCCTTATCTCTCAACATCAAGGACAACACCACCCACGAAAAAAATTTCTCTGGGAGACTGGAGGATTCCTCTCTCTTCAGGGGAAGTGAAACTCCTGCGCGGAGGAAAGGCTTTCTGGAGCATCCTTGAGGAAAACGGAATACCAGCCACAGTCTTTAAAATTCCCTCAAACTTTCCTCCGGAAGAATCAGAAGCGAGGACTCTTTCAGGCATGGGAACGCCGGATCTTTTGGGAACGTACGGTACATTTTCTTATTATACGGTGGATCCGCCGAAGGATTTCTCTCAAATGGGGGGGGGCAAGGTCTTCCCCGTGGAAGTCCGGGACAACAAAGTGGTTGCCCATTTAGTGGGACCGCACAACACTTTCCGCAGGGAAAGCCCGAGAGCAACCATTGATTTTACTGTATGGATCGATCCCCTGAATCCCGCAGCCAAAATCGATCTCCAAGGCCGGGAGATTGTGCTTAAGGAAAAGGAGTGGAGCGACTGGATTGTGGTCACCTTCGACATGATCCCTTGCTTGGGAAAGGTGTCTGGTATTCTCCGGATTTATCTCAAGGAATTACGCCCTTCGTTTCGGTTATACGTATCTCCAATTAACATTAATCCTGCGGATCCGGCTTTGCCGATCTCGACCCCCTCTGGCTACTGCAAAAAGCTGGTGGACGACCTGGGATATTTTTATACTCAGGGCATGCCTGAAGATACCAAGGCGCTCTCCAATCTTGTCCTTACCGATGAAGAATATCTGGAGCAAGCCCGGTTTGTTCTCGACGAGCGACGTCGGTTTTACGATTATGAACTGACTCGTTTCCGCGAAGGTTTCTTCTTTTTCTATTTCTCGAGTCTTGACCTCAACTCGCACATGTTTTGGCGCACTCTGGACGGCAACCATCCTCTCTATACTTCCCAGCTTGCAAAAGAATTTGGATGGTTTATTCCTCACCTCTATCAACAAATGGATGCTGTAATTGGTCAAGCCATGAAAATAATGGATGAAAACACGACGCTTATGGTGATCTCTGACCATGGTTTCCTCTCTTTTCGGAGAGGTTTTAATCTAAATACATGGCTTCTTAACAATGAGTATGCGGCGTTGGATGACCCCCTGAGTCAGGAAGAAACCGAATTTTTCAATAACGTTGACTGGGGAAAGACACGAGCGTACGGACTCGGCATCAACAGCCTTTATCTTAATCGTGCCCACAGGGAAAAACACGGAATCATCTCCCCCGGCAGCAACGCTTCCGCACTCGCAAATGAACTGGCCGAAAGACTGACAAAAGTGAAAGACCCTTTGACCGGAGAGCCGGTCATAAGCAACGTTTATAAACCGGAAAACGTCTATACGGGAGAGTTCACGCACCGGGCCCCGGATTTAATCATAGGATACAACCGCACCTATCGTTCCTCCTGGGAAACAATCCTGGGAAAGTACCCGCGAGATGAATTCGTCGACAATCATGACAAATGGAGCGGCGATCACTGCATGGATAACGTCTTTTTGCCCGGTGTCCTGATCAGTAACAGAAAGATTACCGCAACCCACCCCGCCCTCTATGATCTCGCTCCCAGCATTCTCAACCTCTTTGGGATAAAGAAATCAAGAACCATGATCGGGACTTCGGTCTTTGGGTAGCAATCGGAGGATAAAAAATGTTTGGAACCAAAATAAAACTCGATAAGGAATTAATGGACAAGATAATAAAATATTCTAAACTCGCAGGATATTCCTCCCCTCAAGAATTTGTCGTCCATGCTTTGGAAAAAGAAATTTCCAGACTCGAAGAGGCTGACGGTGAGGACGAGATAAAGAAAAGACTGAAGGGTTTAGGCTACATTTCATGACTGTGAGGTCTAACACCCGGAAAGTTAAACACGTAAAGCGAATGGGCGTTCCTGAATCCTGATAATTTGGGTTCGTGCTGGTCTTACTTACTAATCTCATCCAGGCTCATTTATGAAAATCCTTTACGCCCTCCACAAATTCCTCCCCCGCTACTTCTCCGGAACGGAAATGTACACCTACAATCTTGCTAAAGAACTCCAAAAACGCGGGCATCAGGTGCAAATATTCTGTGCTGAAGATGTTGAGAAGGGACAAGGGCATCGGGTCTCCGCATACGATGATCCATACGACGGCCTCGAAGTTCACCGGATCACCTTTAACCGGAAAAAGGCTCCCGATATCATCAGATCTTCCTATGATAATCCGGTGGTCGCTGAGCACTTCACGTCATTCGTATCCTCCTGGAAACCGGACGTTGTCCACATCACTAGTTTTCTCAACCTTTCGGCGGCAATTATTGAACCCCTCAAAGCCCATGGAATCCCGTCTGTCTTTACCGCCACCGACTTCTGGAGTTTTTGCCCTAAAAGCACCTTCCTAAGTTACGATTTCTCCCTCTGTACAAATCCGGAACCAATGAAATGTCTCTCCTGCATTATCAGCCTCTCCCCTTTCTACACCACCTTTTTAAGGAACATCAGGGTATCACCTCTTCTGGTAGCTCAAACCTTCTCTTTGCTCAGTAGACTTCCCGTTGCGCAAAACAATTCCTATATCAAAGGGAGACGCGCTTTGGAAGATCGCCCTGCTTATATCCTCGGCATGTTGAAAAACCTGGATTTAATTATCACCCCCACTCCTTTTCTCAACAAATTTTTCCTTGACGCCGGCTTCTCCTCTGAAAAAGTCCTGGTTTCAGAATTCGGGCTTGCCGCAACCCGGCCAAAACCCGACAGATCCCCGTCGGTTCAACCACTGCTCCGGTTCGGATACATCGGGATTCTTGCTCACTTGAAAGGGGTCGATATCCTTATCCGTTCCTTCTTGCAGGCGGCCACTCCAGATCAGGCAGTGCTTAAAATATACGGAGACGACTCACATTTTCCCACCTATGCCAATCAGTTAAAACGAATGGCCGAAAAGGCTCCCAATATTTTCTTCGGCGGCACGTTTCCCCCTGAAAGGCTGGGTGAGATTTTAAGCGAAATCGATGTCCTTATCGTTCCATCAATCTGGTATGAAAATACCCCGTTAGTTCTCCTCTCGGCACTCGCCGCCGGAGTGCCCGTTATTGCCAGCGATGTTCCCGGAATTACCCATGTCGTACATGACGGCCTTAACGGCCTTCTGTTTTCTCGGGGCAGTATCGAATCTCTTACGCGACGGCTGGATCAGGTTTTACAAGAACCTCCCCTCATACAACGGCTCGGAGAAACGGTTACGCCGATAAAGAGCATTGCCGACAATGGACAAGAACTCGAAGAGCATTATCGCTCTCTCGTACAGAAAAACTGCGGTCAGCCGGAGTCTGGCCGAAAGCTTACACAAACCTTCATCTGACATCATGGATCTGTTTAATACCATCATATGTTCTTTTTTCGATCTTGTATGTTTGCCGTTTGCAGATCTTCACCCGCTGTGGGGTCTCACGACGCTTTCAGTTCTGACAGGGATCATCATGCTCCTTGTGTTTCGGGTGACATCCGATCAAGCAGCCATCCGTAATGTAAAAAAGAGAATCAAAGCCCACTTTCTTGAAATTCGTCTCTTCAAGGATGATCTTGGTCTCATGCTGGAGGCCCAGAAGAATGTCCTGAAGCATAACCTTACCTATATGCGGCATTCCCTGAAACCAATGCTCTTTTTGCTGGTTCCGGTTGTTCTGATCATGATTCACTTGAGCCTCTGGTTCGATTCCTCCCCCCTCAAGAAAGGCGAGACAGCGATCGTGAAACTAAAATTTAGAGAAGAAGCCCCCTTCAATGCAGATGTCAGTTTACGGGTTCCGGAAGGGGTTCTTCTTGAGACACCCCCCGTGCGGATTCAAGCCGAGAGAGAGATCTGCTGGCGAATCAAAGCGCTCGAAAAAGGAACATACCAGCTTGAGGTTATGCTGAACCCGGGAAAGGTGACCAAGGCTCTCGTCGTTAGTGACCAATTAGCACGCTTGTCCGCAAAGCGGGTCTCGAAAAATATCTTTCAGCGAGCCTTGTATCCTGGTGAAAAAAGTCTCCCCAAAAACACGGGAATTGAATTTATTGAAATTAAATACCCGTCGATTTCCTACCATGTTTTCGGCTGGAACATACATTGGCTCGTGATTTTCTTTGTAGTATCCATTGCAGCCGGCTTCTTGCTCAAACGCCTGTTCAACGTCGAAATTTAGTTTTCTAAGAGTGACCCGGGCTAGTACTCCTCCATTGGCTTTCCGCCCCTTCTCCGATAATTCCTGTGGCAAACAGCGGGAAAAGGGCCACGGGGCGGGACGAATGATCCCACTTCCTTAAAGCAGTTATTTGTGCGACCGAAAGGGGAAAATGGGGACAGAGGATAAGGAGGCCTAAGCAAACCCCGACGTAAGCAGATGCTGAACCGAAGGCACCCGTTCTTTTTACTGACCGACAAGATTAATGGGAGAGGATTCGAGGAAGCCTGGGGGTGTGGGGAGAAAAGGCACCACGGCCGGGGCTTTCGATTCGATCAACTAACCGCGGACGCTAAACTTATTCTCCAACTGCTCCATTTTCTTTACAATACCGCCGTACTCCAACTCTGAGTACGAGAAGCATGGTCGCTCCTGGAAACCCCTGGGATCTGTTTTCGCAAGCCTTCTGAGAAATCTTATTCCACATCCGATCCCAGTAAAAATCCCCCCTGAACCCGAACCAGCATCACCGGCTCATCCTTTCTGGTATAATCTCCCGCTATACTGTGAAGTCGGGTAGCACTAACTGAAACAGTAATGTCTCCCGTTTCTCGGTAATGAATCAACTCGACAACAAACCTCTCGTTGTCTCGTAACAATGCGGCGATATCGTAAAGCTCCTCTAACGCATTCAGCTGAGTTATCTTGCCGCCTGCCGTGCAGGCAACGTCCACCTTATGAACTCAACGTTTCTGACACCCTCGTGGTGGCTAAACAAAATGGTAACATCATCCCCCGTGGGACCGATTTTTGAATACGTGCTCTCCAAAAACCTGGGGGCCTCCTTACTTCATCTGCTAGCGTATAACCTCACCGGCATTACGAGGCATACGCAAACCATTCGGGAAGTGCCTTGACCACTGCCCGGACAATATATCGATCTACTTCACTAAAAACCTCTCGTTTGATCAATGCTTCGACAGTCTTATCAAGGATTACCATTTTGCCGCTGGTATGAATAATCGCCGGATAGTATTCATTGGTAAAGAACTGTTTCAGCCGTAACCGTCCCACCTCATCATCCGCCATCATCGCAATATGTTTCTCGATTTCACCGTTATTCAAAGCTCGAAAATCTTCTTTGGGAGAGTTCATCCTTCTTGCGGTAGCCTCAAACCCCTCCGCACACTCAAACGTAATGCGCCAATGCTCTACGATACCAAGAGAATTGATCATAAGCGTATTCGTCGTTATCCGCCCTTGTTCACGGTCAATCCTTACCCCCTCAAGCTGAGGCAAAAAATAGTTGTCGGATATGGCTGAGAAAGCGCTGATCCCGCCGGCAAACGGCCGCTCCATGATATCATTCACGGTGAAGAACGGCTTCTGCTCAAAACGGGCGTCTTGAAGAAGCATGAGCTCTTCCTCGGTGTAATGATAGCGTTCCTTCCACAAATTCTCAGGGGAAAGATCCTTTCTCGTAAGCGAACTCTGACTGGCAAGCATTCCCAGGCTCTGGCCCCCTCGCCAATACAAGGGAATGGCGGCAACCGCCCATTCCGCACTGCCGCCGATCTCACCCAACATGGTGTAAAAACCCCGGCCGTCCGGGAAGCGAAGGCCTTTTAATCCCAAAACAAGCGCCGGAAAGAGGTCCCCGTCCTTGTCAAAGGGAGTAGCGACACCCATCGCATTAAGCTTATCCATAACCGGGTGATGTCGCGGCCGATCAAGAAAAAAAGCGGTCAATTGTGACAGGTCTTTTAATCCGCAAGCCCTGGCAACAATTTTCACCCCCTCTTGGAAATCAGTTTCCCGCGGATTAAACTCAGGAAAGAAGGCCCCCGCCATCCATCGCTCAACATAAATATCAGGGAGATGCCTTTTTACTCCTGACTCAGTTATGAAAAGCGCAGTAAGCGAACTGTGCAAGCCTTTCACTGATTTGCCGGTGCCATCAATCACGTCGGACCCCATGGACAGTCTGCTTACCTCCTGGCTGAGACCGTAACCGTAACGGCTGCAGTGTTTCTCTTTACCGAAAAGTGCTCCCACGGGGATGGTTGGATTGCTTCCGGCCTCGACCCCGGGCTTGACCCGCACCCCTTCGGTCAAAGCACTTTCAATGATCACTTCCTCTCCGACATCAAAGGTGTCGGTTGTAATCTGGAGTACTTCACCCATCACCTGGGCGGCGATTCGATCATTTTTCCGCTTCAAACGGTTTACAAGCGCTTTGGTCTGCTCATGCTTGGGATATTCTTCCAATGCACCAAGTCCATGAATAGCAACTGCCGCGGCGGGAAGAGCCGCAGCCAAAATCGCTACCTGCCGGAGTTGTTTTTTCCTGAACACCCCGAGGTTTGACCGTCCGTTGACGCTGCCATTGATTACAAAGACGGTAGCCTCAACAGCTTTAAGGCCATAAAACTCGAGTACCTCTCGATGCCGAAGGTTGAAGGTGGACAGTTTATTTTTGCCCATTTTAATCGTTTCCTGATGATCACTGTACATCAATCTGGCGTCAGCTATGCCGTATCGTAACGGATTACCCATTGTGGTGTCCCTTCAGAGTTTAAGAATATGATGATGTTGGTGATTTTCACAGCGGATACGGGGAACTCTTGTGCGAGCAAATGATATATCATAACCATTCGAGAGTGTAATTTGTTGTTCGGGTGCGACAACCATTTGGCTTCATTCATTTTTATACGCTACAACATCGAAAATACCAAAGTCAAGCGGTAAAACTTGGAAGGACCGTTTCCGGTCCTTTGCACCGATGATTTTTTCCGCTTATGCAAATCCGGACTGTGCACGTCTAGCAAACCTGCGACTAACCACACGGACCGCTGCTCTTCACGTTGATGTCGTTAAGAATCAAAACCACCTCTACGCCATTGATGGGGATAGAATCGAGGTAGGTCACTCTGACAGATCGATGAAGTCTCTGAGTTTGATGAACAATTTTGACGGGGGAAGGGGGAAAAAACCTAAGAGGCCAAAAACTTGCGAATAGACTTTAATTCTTCAAGAGTATCGAGAATAACCTTCTTGAAATCGCCGGGTTCGTTCGCGGTATCCTCGTTTTTTTCCTCTCGCACAATCTCCTCAAGTCGCTTCTTGGCGCCGGCGATAGTGAATTGTTGATCATAAAGCAGTCTCTTTATTTCTAAAATGATGCAGACATCCTTCCGCTTATAAAGACGATGCTTTGATTTAGTTCTGATTGGTTTTAAAAGCCTGAATTCGGTTTCCCAATATCGTAAAATATATGGTTCTAATTCCGTCAACTTACTCACTTCGCTAATGCGAAAATAGAGTTTATCGGGAATAGAATTCGTTTTTTCTGCCTTATCCGGTACGATTTCTAACGGCAACCGTCGGTTATTCATTGAGGGCCTTCTTCAAGATAGGACTGGCTTTAAAGGTGAGCACCTTACGCGCTGAAATTTCTATTTCTTCCCCTGTCTGCGGATTCCTCCCCCTCCGAGATCGTTTTTGGCGGACCATAAAGTTCCCAAATCCGGAGATCTTAATCTTGTCTCCTTGCTCCAAGGTTTGTTTCATAATCTCAAGAAGCAGTTCAACTATCCTTGCCGATTCCTCTTTTGAGAGGCCAACCTTTTCATAAATATTTTCAACTATATCCGCCTTGGTCATCTGTTTCCCCCCTCCCTTTAAGTTCGTAACTTCACCTTCATCTTAGTGGCAAGGTGAGCAATGATCTCTTCATACAACTGGTTGACTTCTTCATCGGTTAAACTTTTATCCGGCGCCTGAAATTTAATTCGGTATGCAAGGCTCCTTTCCCCGACTCCCAGGGGCTCCCCTTCATAGACATCGAAAAGTTTAACTTCGTCTAAATAGCGAACATGTGCGTCCGCAATACTTCTTAGAATAGAATAATTCTCGGTGTTCCTTTCCACTATTAGGGCAAGGTCTCGATACACCGGCGGAAATTTCGGCAATGGCTTCGCTTTCTCACTACCTACAGATAAATAATCAATAATTTTGCCAAAGTCAATCTCAAAAATGAAAATCTTTTTAGAAATTTCAAAATTATCAAGAACATGGGGATGGATCTCCCCCAATTCACCCACACAGTGGCCATTAATAGTAATTCGAGCGGAAATCCCGGGATGAAGATATGGCGTCGTGCTGTCCGAATGAAAGGTCACGTCCGTCAGGGAGAAAAGGTGAAAAATATTTTCCACGACTCCCTTGATATCATAAAAATCGATCTCTTCCCTTGCATAATTCCAGGCTTCGCGCGCTCTGACTCCACACATCAACCCTCCCAACATCCATTTTTCCTCAGGAAGACGCTCCTCTTTTTTGTTACAAAAGACCCTTCCAAACTCGAAAAGTCTAAGATCCACATTCTTATGGTTATGATTCTCGAGTGCAGTCGTCAACAAACCGGGAATGAGAGTTGTCCTCATAACCGATTGTTCCCGGGACAAAGGATTGGATATAATAGTAACGCGTCGCGCCTGATGATCTTCGGGGACAAGAAGCGCCTCGATGTTTTCAGGAGCTATAAAACTATAAGTTATTACTTCGGAAAAGCCATTATTGGCCAAAAAAGTGCGAACGTGACTTTCTCGCTGAAACAAAATCTTTCCTGACTCCTCGGCGGCTGCCATTGATGGTAACGTTGCCGGAATATGATCATACCCATGGATTCTGGCTATTTCCTCAATAAGGTCACAATCCTCTTTAATGTCTCCTCGATGGGAGGGGATAGAAGCCACTAATCCGTTTTCGTCCCCGTCTTCAACTGTAATCCCCAGACGATTCAAATAAAAAACCATCGTCTGAGGCGATAGCTCAGTCCCTAGAACCCGATTCACCGTTTGCGGGTTTATTGTAACCGGAGATGGCCGAGAAATCGGGCGTGGGTATGCATCGATCACTCCTCGCGCCACCGTCCCTTCCGCCAATTCAGCTATTAACTGGGCGGCTCGATTGAGAGCCATTCCAACGGTTTCTGGATTCACTCCCTTCTCGAAACGTAACGACGCTTCTGTTTTTAGTCCTAATTTCTTCGACGTTCTGCTGATGTTCTGAGGGTTAAAGTACGCGCTCTCTAACAGAACCGCTTCGGTCGTATTGTGAATTTCCGTATTGAGCCCCCCCATTATGCCCCCAATAGCAACATATTTCGACGCATCACAAATCATCAATGTCTCTTCATCCAGAATCCTTTCCTTCTCATCAAGAGTAAAAAAAATATCCCCTAAAGAGGCTGGTTTAACCACAATCCTGCCGTGATCCAGAAGCTGATAATCAAACGCATGCATCGGTTGACCCCATTCAAGAAGTATATAATTAGTGACGTCAACAACGTTATTGATAGGCCGGATACCAGACAATTCCAATCGGCGACGCATCCAAAGAGGCGAAGACTTAATGGCTATATCTGAGACATATCGCGCTGCATAGCGAGGGCATAAAGCCGGCTCGTGAATAGTCACCGTAACAAACTGGGCGATATCGTCCCCTTCTTCTCCAACATCAACAGGGGGTAACATGACCGGGGTATCACAAAGGGCCGCCACCTCTCGAGCGAGCCCGACCATTGATAAACAATCAGCCCGATTCGGCGTGAGATCGATATCCAAAACATAATCTTTAAGTCTCAGAGATGTGGCGAGATCTTTTCCTGGCTCTATCTGCGGCGGGAGAATCATGATACCGGCGGACTTTTCTTCCAACCGAAGTTCTTCTTCGGAACAAAGCATCCCTTCCGACACAAATCCGCGTATCTCCGCGCTTTCTATCTTCATACCGTTCGGAAGCAGAGTGCCGGGACAAGCAAGGGCCACAAGATCACCTTGCCTCATATTGCGAGCGCCACACACCACTGTAAAATTCCGCTCACCGTCAAAAACGCGGCATAGAGACAGCCTATCGGCACGCGGATGCGCTGAAATTTCTATAATCCTTGCGGTTCGAATCGAAGTCAACTCCCCACCCACAGACACAAGATCAGAAACCTCAAGTCCGGCCATGGTTAATCGGTGACAGAGTTCTTCGGCAGAAATCTCCACAGGAGTCAATTCTTTTAACCAATTGTAACTTACTAACACTATCTGTTCCTCTTATTAAAAAAGGACCGGTTATTTTACCGTCTCTAAAAGAACTCCCCGCACATTAAAAAGGACGTTCACGGGACCGCAACTTGTCGAAATAACCAAATAACTTAAAATTGATGCAGAAAACGAGCGTCATTTTCATAAAAAAGCCGTATATCATCAATCCCATATTTCAGCATGGCTATTCTCTCGATGCCCATTCCAAAAGCAAAACCGGTTACTCTTTCAGTGTCGTAGCCAACCATCCGAAATACCGCGGGATTAACCATTCCCGAACCTAAAATTTCGAGCCACCCGGTATTCGAACAAACCCGACAGCCGTTTCCCCGGCACATTACGCATTGGATATCAACTTCGGCACTCGGTTCAGTAAAGGGGAAAAAACTCGGCCGGAAGCGCACCGCCGTGTCTGGGGAGAACATCTGGTGAATAAAGACAGTCAGGACTCCCTTGAGATCCCCGAATGAAATGCCTTCATCAACAAGAAGGCCTTCCACTTGGTGAAACATAGGGGTGTGTGAGATATCCGAATCGCGTCGGTACACTTTGCCCGGACAAATGATGCGAACCGGGGGCGAGTGTTTCTCCATAACCCGCACCTGAACCGGTGAGGTGTGGGTGCGAAGGACAACCTCGTCGGTAATATAAAAGGTATCATGCATATCGCGCGCTGGATGATGCTTGGGGATGTTGAGCGCTTCAAAGTTGTAATAATCCAGCTCTATCTCTGGCCCTTCCGCCACACTGAATCCGAGAGCCGAGAAAATTTCCACTATTCTTTCCGTGACCTGTGAAATTGGATGTTTCGAGCCTAACGAGAGACATCGTCCTGGAAGGGTAACATCAATCCTTTCCTCGCTAAGCTTGTCCCGGCGACTTTTTTGGAGGAACCTCCGAAGCGCATCTGAAAGTCTTAATTCCAACTCCTTTTTGAGTTCATTGGAAAGTTGCCCCACCAGTGGTCTCTCCTCGGGGGACAATTCTTTCAGATTTTTAAGCACGGCGGTCAGTCTTCCCTTTTTCCCCAGGTATCGAATGCGGACATCTTCAACGTGGCGTTCATCTTTCGCTTCTGACAATTCTCGCAACGCCTCGACTCTGATTTTTTCAATGGCCTCTTTCATCACTAGGATCCCAGTTTTCTCGTTTTTTACAATGGCTTTGTCTCTCTCTTCACGCGACTCCTCGCTTAGACAAGTGATGATGGTCCGAGGGGTCCTCACAAAACACAGCCTTGTCTTTTGTGGATAGATAATGCGCAAAATAAAGGGGGGCTGTCAGCCCTGGTGTTCGCAGGGGTGGAGGCTATATATTTTTTCTCGCCAGAGCAGCAAGTTGGGAAAAGTTTTCAGGCTCAGTTACCGCCAAATCAGCCAACACTTTCCGATCAAGCATTACGTGTGCCTTTTTTAAGCCCATAATAAATTTGCTGTATGAGAGGCCATGAAGCCGAACAGCAGCATTGATTCTTGCAATCCACAGCCCTCTGAACTCTCGTTTTCTCGCCTTTCGATCACGATAGGCGTACTTTAAGGCTCGGTCCACTGCTTCAGTAGCGGCTCGATATAGCCTACCCCTTGCTCCCCGATATCCTTTTGCAAGTTTAAGAATTTTCTTCCGTCGCTTTCGCGAATGAACTTTATTGGTAGCTCTCGGCATGGTACATCCTTTCTTCCTTATTCAATGAATTCCGCCCGCAAGCTAAGCTGCTTTGCTTTTACTTATAGGGAATAAGGCTCTTGATATTTTTCTCGTCGCGCCGGTTTACTAACGCTCCACTCCGAAGTGACCGTTTTCGCTTGGTAGTCTTCTTGGTTAGGATATGACTTTTATAAGCTTTCCGGCGTCTCACTTTTCCCGTACCTGTCAGGCGAAAACGCTTAGCAGCGCCTTTATTTGTCTTAATTTTCGGCATTAACATACTCCTTTACCATTAAATAGAAAAAACAACCGTTCCCCCTACGGTGCGAATTTCTCTCCCGCTTTCAAGGTTGCGGCCTTGTTAGCTAATCACCCAGCAGACTTATCCCATCCCTGGCAAAAGTTCAACCCTTAGGGGCCACAATCATCGTCATAAAACGTCCCTCAAGGGTCGGTTCTTTCTCAATCAACCCAACTTCTTTAATCTCGTCGACAATGCGATCCATCATCTTCCTGCCGAGATCAAGGTGGGTCATCTCCCGTCCTCGGAACTGCAGGGAAATTTTCGTCTTATTTCTGTTCGCTAAAAATTTTTTCACATTGCGGATTTTCACCTGCAAGTCATGATCCTCGGTCAGGGGACGTAGTTTCACCTCCTTTATGACAACATATGTCTGAGCGCGCTTTTTTTTCGTTTCTTGCGCTTTCTTGCTCTGCTGATACTTATATTTGCCGTAATCCATGATCCGACAAACCGGGGGATTAGCGTTGGGAGCTACCTCAACAAGGTCCAATCCCTGTTCAACCGCAAGCTCAAGAGCCTCTCGAGGAGTCTTGACACCAAGCTGTTGCCCCTCGGCACCGATCAACAGAATCTCCGGGGAACGAATCCTTTCGTTAACACGAGGTTTATTTATAACTATATTATATCACCTCCTCTCCAAAAACTTTACGTTCAGACTGTATGGCGCCTAAGAAATCCTCCACGTTCTGGCATTCCAGATCCTTGCCTTCTCTGGTCCTGGGCGCAATGCCACAACTGTCAACTTCCCGGTCACCAATAATTAGCATATATGGTATTTTTTTCAACTGGGCTTCTCTGATTCTGAACCCCAGCTTCTCATTTCGATAGTCTTTTTCAACTCTGAACTTCTTCATCTTGGCCTTTTGATACACCTCGTCAGCATAAGCATGGTGGCGCTCAGCAATCGGAATAATGATCATTTGAACAGGCGCAAGCCAAAAAGGAAACGCCCCGCCAAAATGCTCGATCAAGACGCCCATAAACCGTTCTAATGCTCCCAAAATGACCCGGTGAAGCATAACCGGACGGTGGCGTTCACCGTCTGTTCCGACATAGGTCAAATCGAAACGTTCAGGAAGCGTAAAATCGCATTGAATAGTAGCACACTGCCATGCTCTCCCAAGGCTATCTTTCAACTTTATGTCGATTTTTGGGCCATAGAAAGCGCCCGCCCCTTCATCGACTGCAAAAGGAATCCCATTCTCTTGGAGAACGCTCATGAGCGCTCCGGTTGCGTTTTCCCAGGCTTCATCAGAACCGATCGACTTTTCAGGGCGAGTACTTAACTCCATTTCATAAGAAAAATCAAACAGTCCCATAACCTCCTGAACGAATTGAATAATCCCTTTAATTTCGTCCTTAAGCTGAGCAGGGGTACAAAAAATATGAGCATCGTCCTGGGTAAATTCGCGGACACGCATCAACCCATGAAGAACTCCGGTCTTCTCATGGCGGTGAACCGTTCCCAGCTCAAAATAACGGAGGGGCAAATCGCGGTAACTGCGTATCGAAGACTTATAAATCAGCATGTGGGCCAGGCAGTTCATGGGCTTGAGGCCATACTTCTGGTTATCCACCTCGGTGAAATACATGTTTTCCCGGTAATTATCCAGGTGTCCGGATTTCTCCCATAATTCCAGTTTCAATATTTGAGGACCCTTGACAATATCGTAACCTCTCTTTAGGTGCTCTCGCTTCTCAAAATCTTCGAGAATCGTTCGCAACAGCGCCCCACGGGGGTGATATATAACCAGTCCCGCGCCGGCCTCTTCATGGATGCTGAAAAGGCCGAGTTCTTTCCCCAACCGCCGATGATCGCGCCGCTTGGCTTCTTCCAAGCGTTGCAGGTAGCCATTGAGCGCTTCTTCATCAGGAAATGCAGTCCCATAAATTCGTTGGAGCATCCGATTGCGTTCGTCACCTCTCCAATAGGCCCCCGCGACACCGGTAAGTCTAAAAGATTTTACAGAGTTCGTCGACGGCAGGTGCGGGCCGCGACACAAATCAACAAAGCTACCCTGTCGATACAGGGAAAACTTCTCGTCCGGGAAATCCCGTATCAGCTCAACTTTGTAAGGTTCATTGCGGTCCTGAAACAGCTTAATCGCAGCCTCGCGATCAACTTCTTCCCGTATAAACGGCAGGGCTTCATTTATTATTTCCCGCATCTTTTTTTCGACCAGTTCCAAGTCGTCGACGGTAAAAGGGCGAAAGTAATCAAAATCATAATAAAATCCGTCCGCTATGGCAGGGCCGATCGCCACCTGAGCCCCCTCAAATACTTCTTGGACCGCCTGCGCCATAATGTGCGAAGTACTGTGACGCAGGATTGACAGCCCCTCCTCAGACTCAGCAGTCACATACTCCAGTGCTCCCCCCTCAAGGAGAGGGACAGATAAATCGACCAGTCGATTATTGACCTTCCCAGCCACAACCCCGTCACCGTCATTCTCGTTTCTCAGTACGGCTATCTCCTGTACCGTAATTCCGGCAGGAAATCGCTGGAACGAGCCGTCTGGAAAAGTTATCGTAATAACATCCTTCACGCTTTCCCCTAGAGACTATTCTTTGATCCACATACATAAGAAAAGGCACCATACATGGTAGACCAGTCATGATGCCCCCCTCTTGTAAACACTACGTATTCTTGTAACCGTATCAGCGAGAGACCTCTTCGTTATTGTCACTAGTAGGCACGGGCGGTTTCGAACCGCCGACTTCTACCGCGTCAAGGTAGCGCTCTCCCCCTGAGCTACGTGCCTAGTATAATCTATTTATCGTACGAGTGCTTAACCTTTCGTAAAAGTTTGCTATAATATGAATGCTTCAATTGAATTTTAAAAGGCCCACATCTATATTCAACGAAATAAGTCTAAACTATTCTATTAGAAATTGTCAAGATGTCAAGAAATTTATGATATTTTCAGGGAGTTACTAATTTTTCGAGACAAAATCACCCCACGTATGATAACAAGGACTGAGACAAGGCTTGTTGCCTGGTGACAAGGGATATCAATGGAGTGCATTTTTCATTTTTTCGCCATCAACGGGACCGCCTTTCTCCGGTTAGCGGTTGCTTTTATTTTAGGCGGAGCGATCGGACTCGAAAGAAGCATTCACGGCAGACCGGCAGGCCTGAGAACCCACCTTTTGGTCTGTGTCGGGGCTACCCTGATTATGGTAGCCTCCAACCTGGAGTCGGAGTTTTATCAGCAACTTTCTTCCGGGCACCGCATCACCATTGACCCCGGAAGAATCGTGGCAGGAATCATGACCGGAATCGGTTTTCTCGGGGCCGGTGCTATCATTAAGACCGGTGATCTCGTGAGGGGTCTCACCACTGCGGCCTGTATTTGGTTTGTTGCCGCATTGGGAATCGTCATCGGACAGGGCTATTATTCCTTAGCCGTGGTATCAACACTAGCGGTTTTGCTGTCACTTATCTTACTCCAGTACCTCGAACGGAAATTGCCAAGCCTTGTATATCATACTGTTAATGTAATAACCTCCCCCGAACAGGCGGACCGTGTTGAAGAACATTGTCTTGCCCTTTTCAAAAAAGAAAACGTCCAGATAAAAAATAGATCTCATTCCATCTTCCATGATACGGGGCGCTTTGAGATCACTTTTGATGTCAGCATGAGAGAACGGATAAAGAGCGGTACGGTCATCCGTTCATTGGCAAAAATTCCGGGTATTATCCAGGCAAAGTGGCATTAGAGGGTATATCGTGGTATAAATCAGCCTCGTCACAACCAAAGACCGGAGAGGGAGGTTCGGATTATGCATATTCTTGAGAAACTTTTTGGAAAATCGCCGTTTGGCCCGCTCATTGAACACGCAAAAAAGGTCAATGAATGTGTCGATCTTATCATGCCCATTACGGAAGCCTGGCTGCAGGAAGAATGGGACAAGGTGCAGCAACTGCAAAAGGTTATTTCCGAGAGGGAGCATGAAGCTGACCGCATAAAAATTCAGCTTCGACATTATTTGCCGAAAGGCCAATATTATGCCGTTCCCCGGGGAGATCTTTTCCGGGTCACGCAAAATCAGGATAATATCGCGGATGCCATAGAGGATTACGGTATCCTTTTAACTCTGAGAAAAACAATTTTCCCCGACGGACTGAAAGCAGAGTTGAGACTTTTTGTTCAAAAAGTCATTCAAACCTGTCAAAAGGCGCTTTATGCAACCAAAGAACTGGATGCTCTCCTGGAAACGTCCTTTTCCGGCCCCGAGGCCGATAAGGTCCATGCTATTGTGGAGGAAGTCGCCAAGTTGGAGTATGAGGTCGATCATGCGAGTCACGCATTGGTAAGGAAGTTGCTGATGTTGGAAGATACGATTTCCGCACTGAATATCATGTTCTGCATGAATATAATTCATACCCTTAGTCATCTCTGTAATTACGCTGAAAACTCCGGGGATAATCTGTACCACATGATTATCTCTAAAAAATAGAAAGGCAAATTAAGCCATGCCGTTATGGTTTATAATTGTTGCTGTAATTTTTTCCATGTACTCAGCCTGGAATATTGGAGCAAACGATGTGGCCAATGCCATGGGGACATCAGTGGGCTCCCGGGCGCTTACCCTGAAGAGAGCGGTTATTCTAGCGGGTATTTGCGAATTTTGCGGAGCAGTGTTGGTAGGCTCCCATGTTACGGATACGATCCGAAAGGGCATTGTCGACCCGATGACATTTGTAGCCAATCCCGAGAAGCTTGCTCTCGGGATGTTGGCTGCTTTGATCTGTTCAGCGATCTTTTTAAATCTGTCAACGGTGCTGGGAATGCCGGTGTCAACTACTCACGCGATTGTAGGAGCGGTCGCCGGATTCGGCGTTATCGAAGCAGGGCCCCACGCTATTTATTGGAGCAAGATAGTCTCCATCATCGTGAGTTGGATGGTTGCGCCTCTTTTTGGGGCGATCATGGCTTTTTGCGTCTTTAAATATATTAGCCGTAAAATTTTAAGCAAGCCGAAGCCCTTTGAGCGGGCAGTCCATCATGCACCCTATCTCATTTTTGCCGTAGCATTTACTTTATGCCTTTCCATTATTTATAAAGGGTTAAGCCATCTCTTTTCGGACGTTCCCTTGGTAACTGCTCTTCTTATTTCATTACTTCTCGGTACCCTTGCCTTCATGGCAACAAGGTGCTTTTTTCGAACCTATACGATCAAAAATGGAATACCGGATGAATATCTCACCCTTGAATACCGCCGGGTTGAAAAAATTTTCGCCTTTATGCAGATTATAACTGCCTGTTATGTGGCATTCGCCCATGGGGCCAATGATGTAGCCAATGCTGTCGGACCGGTAGCGGCTATTGTAAGCATTGTTAAAACAAACACAGTGGCAATGCAAGTAGAGGTGCCCATCGGCATACTGCTCTTAGGAGGAATTGGTATCGTGTTAGGATTAGCTACATTTGGGTATCGGGTCATCGAAACCATCGGAAAAAAGATCACCGAAATTACCCCGTCCCGGGGGTTTGCTGCCGAATTTGCCACCGCCACCACGGTGCTAATTTGTTCAAAGATGGGACTTCCCATATCCACAACCCACACCCTGGTGGGGTCGGTTATCGGTGTCGGGTTTGCCCGCGGTATTGCCGCTTTGGATTTCGGGGTTGTTAGAAAAATCGTAAGTTCATGGTTTATAACGATTCCTCTTTCAGCAGGTCTGACCATGGTAGTCTTTAAACTTTTAGTGTTTATTTATTAGCGGGCGGTCTCCTAATAGCCGTAGAAATTTTTTTTGCTCCGTACACAATAGGCAAGAATTCTTCTCTCGCCCAATGTCCCAAAAGTCCCATTTTCTCCTTGACAACACGGGAGTTACCTGAAAAGCTACCACCAGACTACTTACTACAAGGGGCCTCGTATGGAACAATTTACAGTTCGGACGAAAAATAGAACAGAGTTCATTGATATTACGGCTGAAGTGGGGAATGTCCTCAGAAAGACCGGGATAGAAAACGGTGTGTGCTATGTATATACTCCTCATACCACGGCAGCGATAACGATCAATGAAAACGCCGATCCCAGTGTTAGTCATGATATTAATACCCAGCTCAATAGCATCGCCCCCTTCGGTAATCGATACGCGCACAGGGAAGGAAACGCTGATGCCCACATCAAATCGACGCTCGTAGGATGCTCGGAAAGCGTTTTTGTTAAGAATGGGACAATGGCACTGGGAACCTGGCAGGGTATATTCTTCTGTGAATTCGATGGTCCTCGCAGTCGTACTGTGTACGTGAAAGTGATTGCGGGCTGATAGTCACGCATAACTGTATGGAAGAAATCAAACAGAAACATATGGTCGTCGATTCCCACGCTCATTTAACCCTCCCCCAGTTTGACAAAGACAGGCGGACGGTGATTGAGCGAGCTCGCAAAACAGGTTTAGAACACATTATAACCGTCGGTCTGGGAGTTGAAGACTGCCGGAAAGCCCTTATGGTGGCGGAAGAATATGATTTCATCTCCGTGGCGGTTGGCGTTCATCCTCATGACACCAAAACCATAGACGAAAAAGCCTACTCCGTCCTTAAGGACTTAACCTCACATGAAAAAGTAGTGGCGATAGGGGAGATCGGTTTGGACTTCTATCGCAACTTGTCCCCCCGCGAAATCCAAGTTGAGCACTTTCGCAAACAACTGCACCTTGCCCGGGAGGTCTCCCTTCCGGTCATTATTCATGACCGGGACGCCCACCATGAGGTAGTGACCATACTTCGGGAAGAGCAAGCAGAAACCATCGGGGGCGTTATTCACTGTTTTTCAGGAGACTGGTCCATGGCCGAGGCATGCCTGGACTTAGGATTTTATCTCTCCATTCCCGGGACGATTACCTTCAGGGATTCCGGTCCCTACCAGGATTTAGTCAAAAAGCTGCCCCTCAATCGCCTTCTTGTGGAGACTGATTGCCCCTTCCTCACCCCCCGACCCTTTCGGGGCAAACGAAACGAGCCCGCTCATGTTTGTTACGTTGCTCAGACCTTAGCCCGACTCAAACAAATGGACGTATCCGAGGTGGCTGAGATAACTACCCACAATGCACAAAAGATATTCAATATCGTGCTACCATACTGAAAGCGGTCTTACGGTTTTACCTGGAAAAGCTTTTCTCTTTTTCATCGTTTCATAAGAGGCTATGAAAAAATTCTTTCTTATATTCTGTGCTCTTCTCCTCGTCACCGTGTGTGCGGTGTCGGTGGGCGTGTATGTCTACTGGGATACGAATCGACAGAAACAGTTCCTCGAAAACACCGCTACGTCTCTTCTCCATCGACAGGTGCACATCCGCGGCGCCCACCTTCGTTTACTTCCGCAAACGCATATGGTTCTTGAGCAGGTTACAATAAAGGACCAAGATGGAAATGCAGACGCTGTTTCCATCGATCAGGTACGAGTCAGTTTGAGCCTCAGGCACCTTCTTACCGGGCTGGTTTATGTACGATCCCTGACCATTGACCGCCCCCGAACCACTCTGGTTCTCAGCCCAGACAGACTTTCGGTGAGCGCTCTGATACACGCGTTTATTTCCGAACGTAGTGATAGAGAAGCCGGACAAGAGGGTCGGTTCGATAATTTTCAGATTTTTCTGGAAACAGTACGAATCCAAAACGGTGCTATCATCCTGAAAAAACCCCCTCCTTTCTCAAATACAATAGTCAGCAGGGTTGTCGAGTTCGATCTTACCACCGGCCAAATATCAACGGCCAAGCCGACGTCGGTGAAATTCACCTGTCGCCTCCAAGAAAATGGCAATGTCGGCACGATACGAATTCAAGGTAAATTGGGACCGCTGGCGAAAGAATCACTGCTAAAGAGGACCTTGCAGTGTGACGGTCTTCTGGAAGCAAAGGATATAGCTGTTTCTTCTCTTTTGCCTTATCTACCCGAGGCGTGGAAAATCGAATCTCTTCATGGAGTTGTTGACGGCCGCGTTTTATTTCAGGGTTATTTGGAAAGCGATCTTGACATTTCCGCGGATATAGATGTCGAGAACCTGGCGGTCAAAGACAGCCGCCTATTCAAAAACGGAATCACCGCAAAAAAAGCCCGCCTCATTTCCTCAATCAAGCGAATCGACAAAAAGATTATCATTCCCAGGATAACGGTAGTCCTTCCGGAATTGACGGCCGAGGGGACCTTTTTGTTGGATTACACGGATACCGCTATCATAAGAACCGAGTGGAAAACGGAGAGCTTTAATTATCGCGATGTCCTGAGGTACCTTCCTTGGTCGCGTTGGTCCCCCCAGGCAAGTCACCTGATGAAAGAGAAGATTGTGGCGGGTATCGTCGATACAGTCTCTTTCAGCTATCACCAATCAGGAGTGCATTCAGATAAAGTGATTGCGGCAGAGGGTCGGGTATGCTTTCGCGATTTTTCTCTCACCATTGCCGACGATCTCCCCCCACTTGAGTCGTTAGGCGGCGAACTCCGCCTAAAAGAAGGCGAACTGATCGTCACCACTGCGACTGGCAAGTTCGGGAGTACGGAAATTAAACAGTGTTCAATCTCCCTCTCGCCGTCTGACTTTCTCGACATCTCGGCTGCCTGTAACCTCGACCTCTCTGATCTCCATAAGCTGCTCCGTTCCCATATAATGCCGGTTTCCGTTCATCGCCGGGTGGAAAAGCTTACCTCCATGAGCGGTAATGGCCGACTCTCGCTTGATTTTTCCTGTCCCCTCAAAGAGCTTAGTGAATTGACCGTCGGGGGAAAATTGCAGTTGGAGAATGCCGCTATCGACTATAAACTTTTTCGGGGAAAGGCCACAAACCTTTTCGGCACCATTCAGTTCACACCCTATCTTATCACGTTCACCGATATCCAGGGATACTGGTTAAATTCGCCCGTGACCTGCAATGGCACAATAGAAAATTACCGCACCCGTCAATCCGAAATAAAAGTGCAGGTCACCTCGAAACGCGCCCTGACCGATGATCTCGCCTCAACGTTTTTCCCCTGGGAGGGAGCCTACGGCACGGGTCTCCTCCCGATTGAGATCAATTTTTTCTGTCGCGGCTATCGAAAGGAAACATTTTACTTTGAGGGTGTAACCATCCCTACGGACATATCCCTTTTCTTCCCGGCATTTCCACACCCGTTCACTCAGGTAGCCGGTACGGTTCGCTTTTCCTCTACCGGCCTCAGATTTTCCGATATGAGCTGCAAAACCGGAGACTCGGAACTCACCTTCTTCGGAACCTGGCAAAACCTGCGTCAGCCAATCATAACCGGAACCATCGAAGGAACGGTTATCAACTTCCTTGACTTTATCCAACCCCCGAAGGCGGGGGGTAAGCCGCCCCCTCCCTTTACCTTGGATGCCATAGAAATCAACATCAAGGAGGGCCGAATCAAAGATCTCACTGCCAGCGATCTGGAAACCAATTTACAGTACCGAAACGGAGTCTTTTTTATTCCCTTTCTGACCGCAAAAAAAGCGACCTATCGGCATCTGATGACGTTTACTAACATAACCACTCTCAAGGAACAAGAGCCGGTTCCGATTAGTTATGAAAACGGCGTGGC
>JAFGRE010000212.1 GCA_016935335.1 Deltaproteobacteria bacterium | reverse complement strand
TCAAAGAGCAAATTATGAACCCAGCTGCATAACCATCACTATCGAAGAAGGACTGACTGTCCGGAAAGTCCTTGATTTTTACAGCTTATCACATAAACTCAAAACTGCACCAACTATTGCTCAATCTTACCCCGTAAAAATAGCCGGGGGTTTTTATACGCGCCCTTTGCATAAAAAAAACCCCACAAGCCCTTCCGCTCATGAGGTTCCGCGTGTCTCGATTGTCTCCATTCTCCTCTCCCTGGAAAATTGGTCACTAGGGTTTTTTAAAAAAACCACAAGAATTCCGCCATGTCAAGGAGAAAACAGCAGCGTATTGTGGCTTAACGCTTGACGATATAATAACGCAATGCGTTATTATATCGTTCATGATAAACTCGCTTCGAGACAAAGAGACTGAAAAAATATTCAATCGTTGTTTTTCAGCTAAATTGCCTCAAGACATTCAGAATAGTGCCCGCAAAAAACTTATAATACTCGATGCAGCGACGGAAATTGAAGATTTGAGAGTTCTCCCGGGTAATAGTCTGGACGCATTACAAGATGACCGTAAGGTTCAACACAGCATACGCATCAATGATCAATGGCGCATATGTTTTAAATGGAAAGATGGCGATTCGTACGACGTTGAAATAACGGATTATCATTAGGAAGATACTATGAAGTACACAAAACTTCCTCCCGTTCATCCCGGTGAAATACTGAGAGAGGAATTTTTAGAGTCGATGGGAATCAGCCAGTATCGACTGGCTAAGGACATAAGTGTGCCTCCAAGACGTATTAACGAGATCGTCCATGGAAACGATCGATTACTGCTGATACGGCTTTACGTTTGGGGCGGTTTTTTTCTATGTCACCGCAGTTCTGGCTTAACCTTCAAACTCGTTATGACCTTGAAGTAACAGAGGACCAGCTGGAAAACCGACTTGATAATGAGGTTCATTCTCTTAAAGTCCAAACCGCTTGAACCCAATTTCGGGTTATCACCTTTCACTGAACGAGTCAGGCTATTAAATCGCCGGCTTCGGAATCCCCGTCGATTACAACAAGGGTTCCGAGCATCTGAGCGGTCAATTTGAAACCAATTCGGGGTGATAGAAGTATTTGACGATGGGCTGAATTACCGTTTGTGAAATACGCTCCCCTTCTTACGCTCTCTTTTCGATCCGCCTTTTTCGGCCCCTGTTCCCCCCTCCGCTAAATAACGCTTGACCAAGGCGGAAAGATCCTGTATTATACGAAAATCCAGATTTGTTGGCAGTCGTTTTATTTAATCGCTACAAAAAAACTTTAAAGCTTTTTCAGGCTGGTTAAAACGCTCTGCTACACAGAAAAATACCAAAAAGAAGGGTGGTGAAGAATGTATGTCAGAGTGTGAAACCGGCGTTGTCAAGTGGTTCAACAGCTCAAAAGGATTTGGCTTTATCCAGCGTGACGAGGGTAGTGACGTGTTTGTTCATTATAGCGCTATCAGCGGTAGTGGATATCGTTCCCTGGAGGAAGGCCAGCGCGTAGAGATTGTTGTGGCGGAAGGCCCTAAGGGTCCCCAAGCAACAAGCGTAAAAGTGCTGTAACAGTCATTAAGACATAGCAAGAAAAAAGGGTCGCTTTACCTGACGGGTGAACGGCCCTTTTTTGCTGAAGAAATCATCCCTCTCACCATCGTACACGCCGAGGGTACCCTCCGATAATTTCCCGAAAAACCTTCTGCCGCCTCTCCCCCGGCCGTTTTTCCGAATGTCATGATTCCTTTTGACAGAATTCCCTGAGCCGGGTAGAATGCGAAAGCAAAAACACTGTCTGCTGCATGCGGAGGACAAATAGACTCGCAACTCAAAACCCACCCGGCGGAAGAAAAGGCGGGTAGATAATGGCTCACCATTCAATCAAATCCGCCTATTCTCGATTAGCTGACCGATTAAACCGCTTTCCTCAGGGTGCTCCCCCATCTGATCTGCTCTATAAGGTCTTGAAAATACTTTTTAGTGAAGAAGAGGCTGCATTGGTTTCATTGTTGCCCCTTAAACCCTTTACGGCTGAAGAGGCCAGCCGTATCTGGAAGAAGGATCCGGTCTCCGCTCAAAAAGTGCTGGAAGACCTTGCCGGACGCGCCATTCTCGTTGATATTGACCGGAACGGAAAGTCAGTGTATATCCTCCCGCCGCCCATGGCGGGCTTTCTTGAGTTTTCGTTCATGCGAGTGCGGGACGATATCGACCAGAAGATACTCAGCGAACTTCTCTACCAGTATTTGAACGTGGAAGAGGACTTTATCCGGAATCTCTTTACTACCGGGGAAACCCAGCTTGGCCGGGTCTTTGTCCATGAACCGGTCTTATCCAATGAAAACGCTCTGCACGTTTTGGATTACGAAAGGGCAACCGAGGTGATCAAAACCGCTTCTCATATCGCCATCGGCATCTGCTATTGCCGCCACAAGATGATGCATCTGGGCAAAGCATGTGACGCCCCTCTGGAAATATGCATGACTTTCGGTAACGTAGCCGCGTCTCTTGTCAAGCATGGACACGCCCGGCAAGCAGATGCTGCGGAAACCCTGGATCTATTGGCGTCAGCGTATGATCATAATCTGGTTCAATTCGGCGAAAATGTCCGGGAGGAAGTGGCTTTCATCTGCAATTGTTGCGCTTGCTGCTGCGAAGCCATGATCGCCGCCAGACGCTTCGCCGTCCTCAACCCCATCCATACGACCAATTTTATTCCTGAAATTATCATCGAAAATTGTCAGGGCTGTGGAAAGTGCGTGACTGCCTGTCCGGTGGAGGCGATGGCTCTGGTTTCTTCTCACGATCCCCGTGAACCGAAGGGAAAGGTTGCGAAACTGGACACGGAGCTGTGTCTAGGATGCGGACTCTGCGTCCGCGCTTGTCCCCATTCCTGCATTCGGTTACAATCTCGTCCCCAGAGAGTAATAACGCCGCTCAATGGCATGCATCGGGCGGTGGTAATGGCCATCGAACGGGGGAAGCTCCAGCACCTGCTTTTTGATAACCGTGTTTTATGGAGCCACCGAGCCCTCGCTGCTGTTCTCGGCGTTATTCTGAAACTTCCTCCGCTCCAACAAGTGATTGCGAGCCGCCAGGTCAAATCCCGTTATCTTGAAGCTCTGATGAGATCTATGAAATACTAACCATTTAAAAGGTAAGTATTTTTAAGCGAAACGTTACAGTATAAAATTCAGGAGGATATACGCATGGAACTGGTCAAAGCAGTTAAGGAACGAAGAAGTGTCCGCAGGTTCATCCCCCGGGAAATTCCCCAGGAAATCATCCGCGATATTATGGAAACGGCTCGCTGGTCGCCATCCTGGGCCAATACCCAGGCTTGGGAGTTTTATGTCATTACCGGCAACGCCCTGGAGAGGTTCAGGAAGGCGAACCATGAAAAATGCCTCAAGGGAGAGACCCCTTCACCGGATATTGCCATGCCCGACAAATGGCCTGAAAAGTGGAATCAAAGATACATGAATTTTGCCGCCACGCTCTTTGACTCACTGTCGATTGCCAGAAACGACATGGAGGCACGGAATAAAGTATATGCCGAAATGTTCAATATTTTCAATGCGCCCTGTCTGATCGTTGCCTGCATTGATAAGGGTCTCTCTCCGGCCTATGCAATGCTCGATGCCGGACTGATTGTGCAGACAATCGGCCTCCTGGCACACGATAGGGGGTTGGGAACGTGCATAGAAGCCTGTGCGGTAATGTATCCCCGGCTTTTGAAAGACGTGGCGGGCATTCCTGATGAAAAGAACGTGGTTATCGGCATGGCTCTCGGCTATCCCGATCCAGATGCTCCCATCAACACGTTCACGAGAGAACGGGTGAATCTCGATGAAATGGTGACGTGGGTACGGTAGGGTAGAGTCAATGTAATGATGAATAATTTACAAGGTCGCTCATTCATCACCCAATAACCAAAAGACAACTCCCCCTCCACCGGAGCAGGACCCAGCCCGGTTTGTGCAGGAGAAACGACGAGTCTTGTCCGGGTCACCGCAACCACCGAAGCTCGCGCGGGAATCACGCCTGATACCATGGTGAGGGGAAAATGACTTTACCGAAGGCTGTAGCGGGAGAGATCCACCGACTTGAACCGGACTCGTTCGAATTTCTCCTTTTCCTCAAAGGGCATAGTGGCATCCATACCGATTTTGGTTACCGTTCCTCCCTTCCCGTCCGGATTGATTCGAACCATCGGATTAAGGATATGACCCGGCTGATTCTCCAGAATTATCAGATCAGGGTCAGGATTAAAACGGGTCGTGACAGCCCAGTCGACATCAACGGGATCGTACAGATCAACGTCGGTATCTACCGCTACCACCCGCTGTAAGGATTCGAAGGCCGCGAAGGTCTCGTGAATCACGTCTCTTCCGATTCCTTTTCGGTCATTTTCTATTTGAACGACGGCTCCGTAAAACCCGCACCCTCCGGGGGTCAAATATACCGCCCGAAGCTGCGGAAACTTTTCCTTTACAACTGCAAAGATCTTGGCCTCGGCAGTCAATCCGACCGCATTCCAGACCTCCATTCCCGACAAAAGGCTATGAAAAACAGGCTGTTTCCGGTGCGTAATCGCCTTCACCCTCATAACCCACCGTTTGTCCCGCACGGCATAATAACCCGTCACTTCCGCAAACGGCCCTTCGTCTTCTCGAACACGGGGAAGAATCTCCGCCTCGATTACAAACTGAGAATCCGCGTAGGCCGGTACATCCACGGTCTGAGCCTGCACAAATTTGATCGGCTCCCCGATAACATGATGAGCAATAGCGTATTTCCCGTCACCTTGTCGGGGTATAACGGAAACAAGCCACGGCAGAATGCCGATGCCGTTATTGATGGTCACCTCCAGAGGTTCGTTTCGTTCCTCCATGATGGCCAGATAATCTCCCAAATGCCGTCCGGGATCAATCAGGAAGGTAAAACGATCCTTACCGGTTAGCATCAGCCGGTTGATGCAGACATTGGGTATGCCCGTCTCCGGATTTTTGGCAACAACCACCGAAGAGTCAAAATAAGCCCCTCCGTCTTTTAACGCGTGAACAGGAACCGGCAGCCGGAAGAGATCGGCATTTTCTTCAATAACCTCATTGGCAGGCCCTTTTTCGAGTATTGGTGCCGGGAACGCATTCTTATTCGCATGCCACCCGCCGATCGCCCGGGCAATGACAAACGGCACCTCTTCCGTCGGGACTCCAAAAAGGTTGCCTACCGTCTCCCGATTCCATAATAACCCCATAAAAACCGGATAAAGACTGCCTTTGACCCGTTCGAAAAGGACACATTCTTTTCCTTCGAACCGTTTGGCGATACCTGCCAGTTCGTGGCGGGGATCCACCTCTGAGGTAATTCTGACAAGGTTGTTCGTTTGGTCGAGATATTTTATGCAGGCGGAAAGATCGACAAGGCGGTTATTAAGGTCTTCCGGCTTTGGTTGCGGGTCAACGTGAAGCGATTCCATATAGGGCCGTCCAAAGAGAGTAATTGTTTAAAGCTGCAGTAACTATCGGCGAATTATGTTCCCAGTATGAAACAAAGAGCGCCATCGATCAACCTATTTCATCCACCGGCCAACGTCAGACCGCTTCACTGTGGGGCAAAGAGACTGTAACAAGCACACGGCAGACGAAACCGATTCTCCCGCCCCCGTGAAACCATGAGACCGTTTCCCGTCGAAGGACTCATCTGCCATGGTTATTACACTCAGCTTA
>JAFGRE010000211.1 GCA_016935335.1 Deltaproteobacteria bacterium | reverse complement strand
TAAAGTCTATAGGGACAAACCCACACGGAGCGTGGGATATTTCCCGCATTTTCTGTTCACCGTCAATCATATGCATAGCTCAGGGCGATCTGAATGCTGAGGAAGCAGTGAAGCTCGTTTTAATACAACCGCCGGTCGAAGACTTTTATGACACTCCCATCCGGTTACAGCCAATCGGGTTAGCGTATCTTAAGGCTGCGGTTGCCCGGCACGTACCCGGGGTCGATGTCGTAATAAAGGACTTCCACCACCGCGGGGGGAAGAGATCGCTCCCCCTCCCGGAAGACCTCGCAGACCTTCGGGAGTATTTCCCCTGGCCCGACCGCAGTCCGTTTTCATCTTTTTACCAATACTATCATTTCGGGGCCTCGTTTGAGGCAATAGCGGAAGAGGTCGCTCGGGAGCGGCCCGACCTGGTCGGCATTTCATCCCTTTTTTCTCCCTACTTCCGGGAGGTTTTTCGCTGTGCAGAGGAGATAAGAAAGCGGATTGCGGTTTCCATTATTGTCGGCGGCTCGCATCCCTCAGCCGTGCCGGAGATGACGAGTCAACACCCGAGCATTGACTTTGTCATCAGAGGAGAAGGGGAGCGCCCCCTGGTGGAATTCCTGAAAGCCTGGATCCGGGGTGACGACGTGGATCATATTCCCAACCTCGCGTATAAAAAAAACGGGGCCATGGTGCTCAATCCTCTTTGTGAGCCGTTTCCCCCGGACGAGCTTCCGATGCCGGATTTATCCGATTTTCCACTTGAGGAGTACTGCCTTGAAGGTCGTCCTCTCTGTTTTGTGATTACCTCTCGCGGCTGTCCCTACCGGTGTTCCTTTTGCTCCGCACACCTCACCTTCGGCACCCGCTATCGTCGGCGCTCGACGGAAAGCATCGTGAAGGAGATCAAATGCCGATACGAAGAGGGGTACCGGGTTTTCGATTTTGAGGACGACAATCTTACCGTGGCGACAGATGAGGTGAAATCCCTGTGTCGTCAACTCATTCAGACATTTCCTGCCGGCGAGGTGCGGCTTCTGGCGATGAATGGTATTTTCTATGGGAATCTGGATGGGGAATTGCTTCTTCTTATGAAACAGGCGGGATTTTCACATCTCAATCTCTCTTTGGTAAGTCTGGATCCCGAGGTGAACCGAACCATGCGGCGGCCGTTTGATTATGGGAAGTATCGGGAAACGGTTTGCGAGGCCGCCAGGCTTGGATTCAAAATAGTATCATATCAAATCCTCGGCCTTCCGGGAGAGAGCGTGACGAGTATGGTTCAGACGCTCTCCTTTTCAGCCCGTTTGCCGGTGCTGCTGGGCGCATCACCCTTTTACCTTTGCCCGCGCACACCCGCGGCCGAATTTTTTCCTCCCCTCGGCGAGAGGGATATTTTCCGGGCACGACTCACGGCTATGGGGATGGATCTTCCCGAGTGCACGAAGGAAGAGGTCTATACCCTCTTTATCACGACGCGAATTATCAACTTTCTGAAAGGAATTCCATTTGAAGATACGGAGATTCCCCTCACCACAGCCCTGGAGATCGCCCGCACCCGGGGTACGCGTTCCGGCACCGGAGTGGAAATCTTCGAAAGGTTGGTGGCGGAGAAGCAGCTTTTTGCCGCCACCAAACAGGGGTTCAAACCACTGCCCAAATTTAAGGTCCCCCTTTTTTTTGATGTCTGGTCAACGCTTGATCGAATCGGCACCCAAACGAATAAGACTATTGCCATTGACCAAAGTATCTTCAGGTAGCCTTTGGTTGCGGTGCCCTGCCGGACCATCAAGGGGCGGATGATGCATGCAAGGTCCTCACGATTGCCGAACTGCGTTTTTTTCTTCTGACTTCCCCTTCTCTTGACAATGAGTCAGGGAGAGGCTAAGATTGTGACTGACCAGTCGGTCAAGTAGCGTGCATTCAAGTAATCCCATTTAAAATGAGTCCGCTTTGCGTGCCCCATTGGTCATTGGTCGGGAAGGAAAGGAACGTGGAGACTGAAAGGAAACGCCCCAAAGGGAAGAGAACTCAAATAATTACAGCGTCTGTCCAGGTGTTTGCCCAGAAAGGGTTTTCTTCTGCCACCATGAAGGAAATCGCGGTTCAGGCCGGAATCGGAAAAGGAACCATCTATGAGTACTTTCCCAGCAAAGAAGAGCTTTTCTTTGCCGTGTTTGAGTGGTATGTGGGTGAATTCGGATCTAAAACAATTGCGAACATTGCCGCCTTGGGCGGCTCGGCACGTGAACGCCTGCAAGCGATGAACGAGGCGCTGATGAAGTCCTGGGGTGAATTAAAGGATGTATATACCCTGTCCATGGAGTTCTGGTCGGCATCGGCGTCGTCCCAGATGAGAGAGCGATTCAAGGAAGCGTTCCGGCAAAGCTATCGGGATTTTCGCAGAATTGTTGCGTCGTTGATTCGTGAGGGAGTCGCGCGGGGAGAATTCCGTTCGGACGTGGACCCTGAGTCGGTATCCGCCGCATTAGTGGGAACCTGGGACGCCTTGCTTTTGCAGGCGTGGTTTGAGGACGATTTTGATCCTCTGAAGACGGCTACCAAATATATGGCGATTTTTGTCAGGGGTTTGGCTGCCCAACCCCTGACGTGATGGGGATGCTGCCGAAGCCGCAGGCCTTGTGATGCACACTATGCTATGAAAAAAGGAATAGTCGTTATAGCGGGGTTCAGCGTACTCCTATTGTTGATGGTTGGCGGCGACGGTTACGCCCAGGACGCCCAGACTATCGTCGCTGACAGCTTCAACTATTGGCGGGGCGAAGCGTCGATCGCCACCGTAACAATGCGGATTCACCGTGCCGATTGGGAGCGGTCCTATACCATCAAGGCCTGGACAAAGGGGGAAAAAGAGAGCCTTTTTACCATCCTCTCACCTCCCAAAGACGAAGGGAACGGTACCCTCAAACGGGGCTCCGAGATGTGGATGTATAACCCCAAGATCGACCGGGTTATCAAGGTGCCGCCTTCAATGATGTCGCAATCGTGGATGGGGTCCGATTTCTCCAACAACGATTTGGCCAAATCCGACAGCCTGCTTTATGATTACACGCATACCCTTACCGGCACTGAGGTGGATGAGGGGACGATGGTTTACCTCATCACCTCGATCCCCAAGCCCGATGCCCCGGTAGTGTGGGGTATGCAGAAGCTCAAAATCCGGGAAGACCTCATTTTTCTGCGCGAGGAGTTCTATGATGAGGACCAGAAATTGGTAAAAGCGCTGGATTTCTATGACATTCAGATACTGGGCGGGAGACGTTACCCCCGCGTTATGAAGATGCAGAAAACCGAGGCACCCGATGAGTATACCCTGGTGGAATATGATGATCTGACTTTTGAAGAAACTCTCTCGGATGATCTGTTTACGCTGTCCGCATTGAAAACCCCCCGGAGGTAATATACCGATGGATACTAAAATGGCGTGGCGAAATATCTGGAGAAACCGGCGACGGACTTTTCTGACCATGACTGCCATCGCCTTTGCCGGTGCGCTTCTGGTATTTATGCTCTCCTTTCAGTTCGGCAGTTACGAGGTGATGATCAATAGTGCCGTTAAGATTCATACCGGCCACCTCCAGGTGCAGGCGGAAGGATATAATGAGAGAAAGGATATCCGTCTCGTGGTGCCGGATCCTGAAGCAGTGGCCGCCGTGCTGGAAAAAACTCCGGGCATAGAGGCTTATACCTTTCGCGCCACGACGTTCTCATTGGTATCATCCCGTGACCGCACTTACGGCATTGCGGTCATCGGCATCGATCCGAAAGGGGAGGCGCGGGTCTCAACCATCAGTGACATTATCCGGGAAGGGGAGTATTTTTCTGATGACGCCACCAGCCAAGCTCTGGTGGGAGAACTTCTTGCCCGCAATCTCCATGTGCGGCCGGGTGATGAACTTACCCTCCTGGGTCAGGGACGGGACGGATCTATTGCCGCCACCGTCGTCGCCGTCAAGGGGGTTTACCGATCCGGCCAGGATGAGTTTGATCGGGGTGCTCTGCAGATCCCGCTGGCATTATTCCAGGATGTATTCGCCATGGGTGAAGCAGTTCACGAAGTGGTGGCACTATGCACCTCGTTGGGAGCCGTACCGGAGGCTAAAGGCACTCTTTCGGCGGCATTGACGCGGCTGAACGAAAACCGGCCGCTGGTTGCTCTGGACTGGAAGGAACTGATGCCGGGGTTATATCAGGGGATTTCCATTGACCTCATCAGCGGCCTGATTATGTACGTGCTCCTCATCGTTGTGGTTGCTTTCAGTATCCTCAATACCTTTCTCATGGCGATCTTTGAACGGACACGGGAGTTCGGCGTAATGATGGCAATGGGAACCACCCCTGGACGCCTGACCAAGCTGCTTCTCATGGAGTCGAGTATGATAACTATATTCGGTATTGTCGGCGGCATGATTGTCGGAGGCCTGGTCACGTGGTATTTTCAGGTGGACGGCATTAACCTTGGAGGCGATGTGTCGGAGATCATGCGGGAATTCGGCATCTCTGGACGATTGTATCCGCAACTTTCATTGCTTTCACTCTCGTTCGGCCCCGGTGCCGTGCTGATTATCACCCTTCTGACCTCTCTTTACCCGGCGTTGCGGGTGAGGCGGTTTCGGCCGGTAGAAGCGCTGACCTATGTGTGATCGGGAAGGAAAGCTTTTGCTGAGGGGACGAGAGAGGCGGCTGAATGGTTGGTTGTAAAGCCTTTCTGGAATAACCCGGCGTGTCATCAAAAAAAGTATGCATCTTCAATTAGCGTGGCGAAATATCTGGCGAAACCCGAGAAGAACAACCATTATCACCATTGCGGTGGTCGTCGGGGTATGGAGCATGCTGGTGGTGGGTGCGCTGGATCGCGGCATGATCGATCAGATGGTCCGTAACGCGATTGCCACGTTGACCGGCGATATTCAGATTCACCACGATGGCTATCGGAGTGATCCGGTCATCGAAAACAGCATCGCTGATCCGAAAGATGTCCACAATGCGCTTGCCAGGCACCTCCCCGAAGGATCTTTTTGGACCGCCAGAGTTCGTGTGAATGCCATTGTAAGTAACGCCCGGTATTCAACCGGCGTTACCTTGGTGGGAATCGACCCGGAATCAGAAGCGCGGGTTTCCTTTATCAAAACGGCGGTGGTGGACGGGCACTACCTTGCTTCCGATGATACCACCGGTATTCTCGTCGGGCGGGCGCTCGTGGACAAGTTCGAAACCAAGGTGGGCCACAAGCTGGTGCTTATGTCCCAAGATACCGAAAGAGAGATCGCCTCCCGGGCATTCCGAATCACCGGGACCTTCCGTGCTGAACTGGAGGCAACGGAGAGGCAGTTCGTTTTTGTTAACAAAGCGGCAGCGCAAGAAATGCTGAAAGCGGGCAACGGTATTTCCGAAGTATCGCTGTTTCTCCCCGATCACGAAACCGTCGACATGGTAAGGGATAAACTTAAAGCGTCGCTCCCGCCCGCTTATGAAGTTGAAACCTGGCGGGAACTGTTGCCGATCATTACTGCTTATTTGTCCATCATGGACAGTTGGATTTTTATCTGGTACCTGGTGGTCTTCATTGCCATGGGCTTCGGCATCGTCAACACGATGCTTATGGCGGTGTTTGAGCGGATCAGAGAATTCGGCTTGCTCACCGCCTTAGGCATGAAGCCCTGGTGGATTATCAAAGGGGTTCTCCTGGAGGCGTTCTTTCTGCTTATCATGGGCATGGCGGTGGGAAACGCCTTCGGGTTTGCCAGCGTCTTTATTTTGAACAGAACCGGCATAGACCTCTCCGCTCTGGGGGCTGGCGCAGAATATGTGGGGCTCCCCCGGGTGATCTATCCGACGGTTTATATCCAGGATGTCATAACGGCCAATGTGGTGGTCTTTGTTTTGGGGCTTCTGATCACCATCTACCCGGCTGCGAAGGCCTCCCGGTTTACCCCGGTAGAGGCTCTCGCCCATATCTAGCGTGATGAAGGATGCGGGGTTCGGGGTGCAGCGGAGAAAACTCTGTTTCTTTGCAACTCGCGCGAGTTGACCGAGGGAATGGCATTATGCGTAGAGGCAACAGATGAGTATAGTAGAATGTAAGGATGTAAAAAAAGCCTACCGGCAGGACCACCTTTTCGTCCAGGCACTCGGCGGCATAACGGTGACTGTTGCCAGAGGAGCATTCGTTGCCATTGCGGGACCATCGGGATCGGGGAAGACAACCCTCCTCAATCTTATCGGCGGTTTGGACACGGCCGACTCCGGCCGCATAACCGTTGATGAAAAGACAGTGACATCAATGAGACAATCGGAACTGGCGGTGCTCAGGCTTTATAAAATCGGATTCGTCTTTCAGTCATACAACCTCATTCCCGTGCTCTCGGCTCTCGAAAACGTGGAGTACGTTATGCTGCTGCAAGGAGTACCCCAGCGCGAACGGCGCGAACGGGCCTGTTCTATCCTTGATGAAGTGGGGTTGAAAGAAATGTACCACCGTCGTCCCGCAGAGCTTTCCGGCGGACAACAGCAGCGGGTCGCTGTGGCCCGCGCCATTGTTTCCAACCCCTCCATCGTCTTAGCGGACGAGCCCACCGCCAACCTTGATTCCAAGACCGGTAAGGAACTCTTGCAACTGATGGAAAAGATGAACGAAGAAAGAGAGATCACCTTCATTTTCTCGACACACGACCAGATGGTGATGGACTATGCTCGTCGATTAATAATTCTCAGGGACGGCCTAGTGACGGATGATCGGTCACGAGACCCGTAAACCTCTCATGACGTGTTCATTGTATGCCTTCGTGATCTTCCTTTCTCTGAGAAAATCGGTCGTTTTTATCACCGTTCTTTTTCTCGGATATTCGTTCGCGCCGATCGGTCATTCTTCTGTCTGGGGGGGGGCTTCGGCGGTCGCCGACGACATTCCCCTGAGTTCCGCGAAGGCTTTTTCCGTACCTCACCCCTGCAACAACGCTCTTGACGGCGAGTGGGGAGGACATGTCAAGCTTCGCGGCTCGGTTTCATGGGTAGACAATGATTCGCTCTACAAGCCGGTCGGAACCGGACGCTACTATGACGGCCACACCGAGGTTCGCCTAAAAACAAAGCTCTTTTTTGGCGCCCAGGGATATT
>JAFGRE010000210.1 GCA_016935335.1 Deltaproteobacteria bacterium | reverse complement strand
TTCCCTTGGTACACTTTGATTCTTCTATTTCAAGAAAACATCCCTTGTCAATCTCCCTTGCACAATTTTTTGCACCGCACGCTTGTCTCATGAGAATCAAGATTTGATTTTGCTGAAAAAAACAGCAACTAATTCTCCTCGTGCCGAAGTTTTCTAGCTTGCGGGTATTCTTTGTTTTGACTCCGATCCTACTATATCCGAGCGCGTCGGCAATGCCCAAACATGATGTTCGGGAAAACCGGGGAAAGCTGTGACGCTCAACCTTTCACCGAAATTAATGAGAGCTCCCAGCGGTTTCGATGCGAGCTTGAGGTTTGTAAATATTTTTCTCCTGTGAAAGTCCTGTAACCTTTCCACCGCGCTGAGTTCAACGACCATCACATCTTCGATGAGAAGATCGATCAGGATTTCCCGGCCCTCTATCCTGCGCCCCTGGTAGAAGATCGGCACCGGCACCCCTGCGCGATAGTTGATGCTTCTGTTTTCCAGTTCAACCAGCATGCAGGAGCGGTAGATCGGTTCGAGAAGCCCCGGACCGAGTTCCCCATGAACCTTGGCTGCGGCGTCGCTTATTCGAGATAAAAGTTGCTTTTGATCCATCGAGCACCCCGTGGGAAAGAGAAACCTTAAGATTTTGATATTGACCTCAGTGTAGCGATTCCAATACAAAATGATATATATCAATATTGATATAGGTCTGAAAATAGAAAAATTGGGGAGTGCTGTCAAGGAAAAAATTTTGCCGACCTCTCATCAAGAAAACTCCACAAAAAAATTTGCTTTTTGGAGGAAGAGGTTCTATTAAAAAAGATATAATGAATTTTTTATCAAGAGACGATGGATAGCTTCGAAAAACTTCTCAAAGGGTCTGTTGAGCTTCATGGGCATGCCTGTGCAGGGCAGGTTGTAGGGGTTCGAATGGCGATTTTGGGATGCCGCCTCATAGGCCTTGATGAACCACGAACCAGAGAGCAAATAAAGAAACTGATTGTTTTTGTGGAAATGGACCGGTGCACCGCCGACGCAGTAGCCTATGTAACCGGCGTAAGGTTGGGTCGACGATCACTGAAATTCATGGATTACGGCATCATGGCGGCGACGTTTCTCAACCTGGAAACAAACAAGGCATATCGAGTTATATCCACGGAAGAGTCCCGCGATCTTGCTTACGTTTATGCTCCCGAAATCGAGGACAAATATGCCCGGCAAATGGAAGCCTATAAGAGAATGCCGGATGGAGTGCTTTTCAGAGTGCAGGAGGTGGAAGTCTCTCTTAGCGAGTTCGACCTGCCGGGTCCCACTCATTACAAGGTGTCTTGCAGCCGTTGCGGGCAGGTGATACGGGACAAGCGGGAAGCCGTTGTGGACGGAGAGATTCTTTGTATCCCTTGCGCTCATGGTGCCTATTTTCGGAACAGCCGCGATGTGACCCGGACTGACATGCTCCAGTCGCCCAAGAAAATGAGTTGAGCTCTATTTACATTCCGCAAGGCAGAGGCGGGAGGTTTGACTTCCGCTTTTTTGCAGGCATGCGAAGCCCCGGGTACATGCGAGTATTTTCCATCCTTCCCTACAACGTCCAAGGCGAAAGCATTTATTAAAGGATCAAACGCAGACCTTGCCTGCAAACATTTTGTTATCTACGCGGATTCTGTTTGTCCGAGTAGCGTAGCCGGTAAAGACTCCATAGAATCGTTTTTTCTCACTGCTTGGAGACGGGTTTTTCACGAAACGGCTAATCGCGACAGCACCGTATCGGCGACCTTGAGGGAGAGGGCGAGGTTCTGCTCCTCATGGGCGGCATCCATGGCTTCCCGGTTGCTGAAGGACCCCTCCAGCACCGAACGGACGGTAATAATGACCAGGATGTTCCCCTTCAGCACGTACAGGCTGGTTCCCTCCCAGAACGCGCCAGCGCCCAGGCCCTGAAGCTCTTTGAACGTCTTTGCCGCATAAGCACTATTCTTCCGCGCCTTGATCTGCCGCTGGAAGACGTCTTCCGCGGAATCGTAGATGCCTTCCTTGAGAATGGCGCGGGTCGTCGACACCTTTACTGTTAGGTCGAATACGTCTCCCTTCTTGTTTAAGGTGTATCGACAGGTCTCGCCCGCGGGGAGTATAACCGTACGGACGACACCGTCGGAGACCTGCTCGTTGAAGAGGGCCTCCGCGTCCGCCTGGGTGTAGAGCCCGCAGGGACCAGGTGATTCCTCAGCCCAAGCCGGAGCTAGGGAAAAATAAAAGGCCGCCAGGAAAAACATTACCATCACTACCACCTGAGAAATTAGTTATTTATTTATGCCCGTCCCATTTTTCTCTTATGGTATTATTGGTGCGAGAGGTGGGATTTGAACCCACAAACCTTTCGGTACTGGATCCTAAGTCCAGCGCGTCTGCCAATTCCGCCACTCTCGCATATGTAAGTATATCAATTATTTACGTTATTCATTTAACTTGTTACTTTATGTCAAAACTATCCTTTTGCCTAACATCGTTCCTGTAAACCTCCGGTCGGCCTATTGCTTGGAGCCGGTCATGGTCCGTAACTTCATCGTATCGCTTGCTCATGCTGTTACCGTCCGAATGGCCTATGATTACCTCTTAAACGTGATCGGCTCTTCCCGCTCTTCTGCAATCCGTCTTGAAAGTGTGCGGCAGGATGTGAAACGTGAAATCCTTATACAGGCCATGCCCAATCCCTGCCGCCCCACAACCCTTTTCCAGACCTGTTCTAATATCCGACAGGGGAGTGGATTTGTAAAGAAAAACGTGCCGGTCATGAGGGAAGAATGGGAGAGGAGTCTGCTCAGGAAAAGGGGACTGGACCTGAAGTGGTTAGCGGCGGTAAGAAGGGGGATATCCCGTAGGTCAACAGTAATTGAGAGTCATGATACTGAGGCGCAACTGCTGGAATGGCAATAAATCAACTACGTCTCTCCTCCCACATTATTGCCGAACGGGGTTTTCTTTCTTTGTCCAAAGGGGAAGAAGAGAAAGAATCACCACAATGACATTGATGAAAATAGAGACGGCTACCACATCATGAAAGGCGGCGGGAATTGCCGCTCGAGAGGCACATACCTCGTCCATGCCTTGCTGCAAAAAGTCCTGCCGGTAGCCGTTTTCCCACAACGTAAAAAGGGTTCCGGTCCAGGCCATTCCTACCGCGATGCCCACCTGCCTTTGGGTGGCGATGATGGCGGAGGCGGTGCCCAGATTCTCTCTCTGGACCGCGCTCATGATGATGCTGTTGTTCGCGGGCTGGAAAGTTCCAGCCCCTATTCCCACGAGGACGAAAACGGGTGTGATGGCCTGGGTCGAACTCTGCAGATCAAACCCGAGCATGAAAAGGAAAGACATGGCGGCTGCGGCGGCGCCGAAGGCTGCAAACCACACAGGCCCGAATTTGTCGGAAAGCCACCCGCTGATCGGGCCGAACACCATCGTCGTCACGGACGTTACAGCCATCAACATTCCGGCTTCGGAAGCCCGCAGATTCAGCCCCAGCATGAGGTAAAAGGGGATTATCAACATATATGGGGGAGCTGCAATAAAGTGGAGAATCAATCCTCCAACGGCACTGCTGAAGAGCTTGTTTTTGAAAAGTGCGGGATCTACAATAGGGTTTTCAACCCGGCGTTCAAGTAAGACGAAAAACACGATCAATGCCAGCCCCAGGCCCGCCAGAAGAACGACCCGCAAGGATGCGGGGCCGTGTTCCCTCATCTGGCTTACGCCGAAGACAAACAGAAAGATCCCTGCTGAAGAAGTAAGGGTTCCCATGAAATCAAGATGAATCTTTTCGTGTTTGACTTGGTCCCTCTTGAGAAAGAAAACGGCCATCAGAAATGCGGCGGCGCCTAAAGGGAGTCTAAAATAGAAAATTGAGCGCCAGTCCAGAAAATCCAGCAAAAATCCGCCTACAATGGGTCCTGCGATGAATCCAAGCGAGACCGACACTCCAAGGGAACCAAGACCTTTGCCCACTTCGGAGGTTGGAAAAGCTTCCGTGACAATGGCTGTCCCGCAAGAAACAGTCATAGCGGCCCCGATGGCTTGAAGGGATCGAAAGAAAATCAACTGTCCAATGCTCCCGGCAAGGGCACAAGTCAATAACCCCAACGTAAAAATAAGGATTCCCGCCAAAAAAATTTTCCTGCGGCCGACTATATCTCCGATTCTACCGATCATCAGCATTGAGCTTGTGCTAACCAGAACAAAGGCTACGGTCACCCACATCACGACAGTCACATCCGTATTGAAAACACCAACAAGCACCGGAAAGGCGATGTTCAGGATACTGGCGTCCATGGTTGCCATCATGGTGGTCACTGCAACGGTCAGCAGGATTTTCCATTTATTTTGCATCAAGAAAGCCTTTCAATTAACTACGAATACTCTTCGTTTTTCAGTTTTAAGAGTGATCCCCATGCCTGATGCTTGCGATTTTTTAAACAGCTAATAAATTGTTGCCGCATTCTTAAGTTCTGCCTCAAGGGTTTGGGTCGGCCCGGCAGGTTTGATGGAATTCACGCGTGAATTGGGAAATGAGTCCGTCATCGGC
>JAFGRE010000032.1 GCA_016935335.1 Deltaproteobacteria bacterium | reverse complement strand
GGGGAAGGAACTTTCGGAGGAGTATAGAAAAAACCCTTTCATCTGTCAATGGGAGAGCATTATTGACGAAAACGGCTTTGCCAGATCTAGGCTGGGAGAATGCAGGGGTAAACGTTGTGATGGGTGGAATAGGGAAGGATGGGGAGAGATGTCCGACCTTCGAAGAGAAAGGGGATCGCGGATTGTCCTCACGCCCCGACTAAAAAGGAAAATGGTCTTCTTAGGAATATCATATATTACTTTAGATATATTGATATATCTAACTGACTTAATTAATTTTAGTTCGCAAGAATAAACCCGACATTTCCTCAATCCCACGTTAAGGAAAGTGAAAAGAGATTGGTCGCGACCGATAAAAAGAAGACTGGTGAAATAATAAAAAAAGCCGACAGAAGCGCCGGCTTTTTTTGATGGAATTTTTCCAGAGTGTATTTAAGCCTTCTTGGGCGCCTTGCTGACAAGGGTGATCGCGGCACCTAAAAGGCAGGCTGTGCCGGCAATAATAAAAGGCGTAACCCATATTGCGGGATCTGTGCTTCCCTTGGCCGCATCCTTGAAATATCCTGCGATCTGAGGCCCGATTACACCGGCGATTCCGTAAGATACAAATATGTACCCGTAGTTTAAGCCGACGTTTTTGTTGCCGAAGTAGTCAGCGGTGACAGCCGGAAATAAAGCGAAGTTTCCACCGAAATTGAAACCGATAATGCAGGCTCCTAAAATAAGCGTAACTTGTGCGCCGCCCATCTTGTAAAAGAGAAGCATGATGATTCCCTGAAAAAGACACATAAGGAAAATCGCCAACTTGCGTCCGATCTTGTCGGAGACTGTTCCCCAAATAATGCGGCCGAGCCCGTTAAAGATGGCGTACCATGCCATGGCGGTACCGGCGGCCGCCGATGCGGCAGCCGCGGCGACGCCTTGTGCCTTGAGAGCGTCAATGCCGAAAAGTTTTATGCAGTAGATAACCATGAGGCCAGCAATGGCGGAGAACAGGAAGGTCATCCAGGTCATATAGAATTGAGGGGTTTTCATCATTTCACCCGGCTGGAAGTCAACCATTCCCAAGGCACCCCCCCCGGAAGTCGAGGTTGATGAGGGTTGCGGAGGCGTCCAGCCGGCAGGGATATATCCAGCGGGCGGATCAACCATCACGATGCTTCCTAGGAGAACTGCTACGAGAAAGATGAGCCCGTAAAGAAGAAAGACACTTTGAACCCCCCCCAGACCAAAAAAATCGAGTTTATCCAATAATTGAAACCATGACCCGGCTGACTTGACCCAAATAGTTGCTCCGAATCCAAAGCCGGCAACAGCCAGTCCGGTAACCATTCCCTTTTTATCGGGGAACCATTTTACTCCAACGGCTATGGGAACGACGTAGGCCAAACCGATGCCAGCGCCGCCGATAATACCGATAAAAAGAAGCTGTGCAAAAAATGATGTTCCGAACAAGCCGCCCAAAGCGTACCCGACGCCGAGGACAATTCCGCCTAAAGAGGCCAATTTCCGCGGACCCATTTTGGGCAACATCCGTCCCGAGATGATCATGACCACGGAAAAGACCAACAAGCCGACGGAAAAAACCCATGCAGCCTGGCTGGCACTGAATTGGTAACTTCCGGCTGGATCGCAGAGCTTGGGCGTGAAAACGGACCATGCGTAAATTGCTCCCAAACATAATTGGATCAAGATTGCCCCAATAACAACATACCAGCGATTCATAGTTTTTTGATCAGCCATACCCTCTCCTTTAGTCTGATTTGTTGATTATTTTTAGTTAGTTAAATACGTTTATTGCAGAAGACATTGCCGGAGAAGCTATCTTGAAATGAATCATTTGTCAATTAAAAAATTTGCCGGAGGAGCCTTGCGTGGCATGATATCATTATATGAGCAATGACTTGCGGCATTGCGTATGGTACGCGGAGGGTGTGCGGCGTTGATGTCATTTTGGCGGATGAGAATGAGGAGACCAGTGGGCATTAAACACTTTTTTTCTTGTATCAGCGGGGGGATTATAGTATTTAGCGTAAGGTTTTGGTCGTCTTGGCGCCCATGACGTGGGAACGATCAACGGGTGTCTGTATTGTTCTTGGATCGGAAAGGAAATATCGTGAATTTGCGGAGGGTTTACTCAGAATGCCGTCCGCCTTTAACGCGAGGAGAAATCTATGGGTCACACATGTTCAGCTGCGCTTCTTAAATGCATGGATTTTCGGCTGACGGGAGATACCTGTCGGTGGCTTGAGGAAAAGGGATTGGTGAACGACTGTGATATTATCTCTGTGGCCGGTGCCGCCAAGGATCTGGTGGAAAACCCGGAGGGGTATGTTTTTTCTCTTATAAAACTGTCCGTAGAATTGCATCATGTCACCAGACTGATTATTATGCACCACCTCGACTGCGGAGCTTATGGGGGAAGCGCCGCATTTGAGAGTCTTGCGGAAGAACGGGAGATGCACCGCAAGGAAATTCAAAGGGCACGGGAGATCATTCGAGGTAATTTTCCCGCGGTGGTTGTCGAATCCTACTTTTTATCACCGGAAGGGAAACGGTGGACAATCGAGACCATGTAAGGTGATTGATGATGGGCTGAGGCCTTTTGGGCCTCTTGCGTTATTCATTGAGAGGGAAATACTCGGAAGAGGATCCGCTTTCCCTTGTAAAGGTGCCGCTTAACAGGGTCACCCTGCACTAATTCCCAGTGGAGGATCAGGGTGAATCAGTCGGAATTTCTTGAGGCCGGTAAATATCGAAATCATCCCCATAAGGGAACCCCTCACCGGGACAGATTGTTTCGGCGAGGGGTTTTTAATCCGCTCATGCCGTCCTGTGGAGCTGGCGGAAAACTCTTTTTTATAAGCATGGCCCTACACAAGGTTTCAGTAACCAAAGGACCTCTTATGTGAGTGTTAGATTTCGCCAAGCATCTTCAGTAACGAACACAGCAGAATTTTTACATTCACCATTATAGCACGTTGCGTACCAAAAAGGGATTGAATATTTTTTTGGCATAAGATATCGCAACCAGTTGTAATTAAAGGGAGAGTAATTAGACGGCGTTCTAATGAGAAGAAAATATTCTCAAGTCCGGAAAAAAGCGGTGGGAAATATGTACCGGCGAGATGGTAGTGCCGGGCAAAATGTGCCCAATGGGGGAGAGCCAAGCAGAGTCGGTTTTCAGATGGGCTCATGATCGGGCGGTGTAAAGGCCCTTGTGAAGAGGGGCGCAGATATAGTTTCGGTGCCGCGTGAAGAACTCAATTTAGTGTGTGGTATGAAAGTGTAACAGTCGAAGTTGTGGTGATCGTCGCGCGCACTTTGGCCACAAATAATGTTAAAGCTCACGGGAATTAAAGGGTGTAACATCCGCCGCAAAAAGATACGCACCAATGGGGCTGTAAGCCCCGGCTGTCCGCGGAGAAGAATATTCCGATGACACGTGAAGCCAACAGAGACCAGATTGATCGCTGAGGAAGCAGTAAGCAGCGGTCTTATTCACTATCCAGGAGCCTGAGAAAGTCTACCGGAAGCGGACTTGACCAAATTCGAATAAGTTGATTAACTATCGTGGGCATTATTTTGTGCGCCGGGTTCGATGTATATTGGTGCTAAACAGGATATAGAAGGCGGTTGAGGAGAAACGGCTGGAGAGACCAAAGATTGAGCCCCTCGCGGGGACTGGTACCATTGTGATGATCGAAGAAGACGAGATTGTCAGGGACAAAAGCGACGCGTTGCTGGAACGGTTTGGTTACCATGTGCCAGGGGCCGAGACTGGGAAAGAAGGCATCCGCCTTGCCGGGACTTTTGCTGGCAGAATCGACCTTGTTATTCTGAACGCTATTGTTCCGGATATTAATGAAAAGGCGGTTTATCCGTTATTCAATGAAGCCTGCCCGAAGTTGAAAGAGAAAGTGTCCAGCAGCAGGTATTGCCTGGATGGTCCTGCACAGGAAATGATCGATGCAAGTGCTCGCTTTTCGAGAAAAGCCGTTCCCAAGCGAAACACTTTAAGAAAAACTAAAGGAAGTCTCAGAGATTAAATGGGCTATAAATATACCATGAGACCTCCCTTTTATGAAATAGTGGGGAAGGGGATTCGGTCTTCTGAATAATTGTCCGAAGGAGGTCGGTGATGTCATGAGAAGAAGGGCACCGAGAAGGCGGAGCCGGACAATGGGTAGTTGTCCTGGCATTGGGGAATGCCTCAGAAGATGATGGAAGAGAAAGAAAAAAAGAACAGTGGGAAGATATAGAGCGATGGGATACAGAGAAATAACAATAACTCTGCCCACCAATTATATTGATGAGGAGCTACGGATCGGAGCTGAAAAAGAACTGGGAATAAAAGAGTTCTCGTATCGTATAGTAAAAAAAAGCCTCGATGCAAGAAAAAGAAGCCATATCCACTGGAAGATTCGGATTGCAGTCGTATCGGAAGAGATAAGGGGAAACGTTCCCTTTGCAGACCCCCCTTTAAAGATCCCCTGCGGGAAAAGGAGGGAGAAGGCGCTTGTTGTCGGAAGCGGTCCGGCAGGATTTTTCTCCGCATTTGTCCTTCAAAAAGCAGGATTCACTACGATGCTGATTGAAAGAGGGTCGGACGTTGATAAAAGGGAAGCAGGAATACAGGCGTTTGAAAGGACAGGTGTTTTTAACGCTACGAACAATTACGCCTTCGGGGAGGGCGGTGCCGGAACCTTCTCCGACGGGAAACTTACCTCAAGATCCAAGCACATAAAAAAAGAAAGAGAGTTTATACTATCAAGTTATATTCGCGCCGGGGCTCCGGAAGAAATAAGATATCTGGCCTATCCTCACCTTGGGAGCGACAAGCTGAAGAAACTTGTGAAGAACCTCCGAGAAGAGTTTCTGACTATTGGCGGAACCGTGCTCTTTGAAACGGTTTTAGAGGATGTGAAGATCGCGCAGGGAAAGGTCTATGAAGTAGTGACATCGTCAGGCGGAATTGGAGCCGATATCGTCGTCATTGCTTCGGGACATTCCGCCTACGAAACTTACCGGCTGTTAATCCGAAAAGGAGTGAAGTTCCGAACAAAGAATTTTGCATTAGGGTGCCGAGTAGAACATCCTCAGGAATTTATTAACCGTGCGCAATGGGGCAGGGATAGTCTGCCGGGAGTCAATGCCGCCGAGTACCGTCTTACATCAAAGGGAGACGGCAAGATTCCGGTGTATACATTTTGTATGTGTCCTGGGGGGATTGTTGTGCCGGCCTCAGCCTATGAAAACACAAATATCGTAAATGGAATGAGTATTTTTAGAAGGAATGGAAAATTCGCCAATGCAGCGTGCGTAGCAGGCGTCAATCCGGCGATGCTTATCGGGGAGGGAAGTACATCGCTGAAAGCGTTGGACTGGCTGGAATCCCTTGAGGAACGATTTTACCGGTATGCAGATGGGTTCCGGGCTCCCTATTGCCTTATAAGTGATTTCATCAATAGAAAGGAGCCGTCGGAATGTATTGAATCGAGTTATCCGTTGGGACTTATGCCGGCTGCTTTATGGGAGTTGCTTCCTTTTGCTGTAAGCAGTTCGATAAGGGAAGGGCTTAAGGATTTTTGCAGGAAAATAAAGGGGTTCGAGACGGGCAGCATTATGGGGCTTGAGAGTAAGACGTCATCGGTCATTCAGGTCTTGCGGGAGAGGAACGGTCTTTGTGCGGGCTTTGAAAACCTTTATATGGTGGGAGAAGGCAGCGGGTATGCTGGGGGCATACTGTCAAGCGGGGCTGACGGTATAAAAGCTGCAATGAGCATTGCCGGGAAGACTTTTTAGAAGAGGCACCCTTGGAAGACAAAGCGGTCTGTATGAGCCGGAAAGAGAGAGGTCTTGTTAGTAAGCGTTTGCTCACCTTATGGTAAGCAAAGAAAAGGGCGATCGACTCGCGGGAAGAAGTTATTGCCGCCTTTGGTTCCCTTTTTATAGGGCACGGAGAAAATCATCGTAGGCCCTGAAGCAGTGGTTTTTATTATCGTAGGTTACCAGCATGAACCCCGGCCTTAACGTGAGAGGAATTGAGGACCGCCGAGTTGGTATGCGTAGTGAAAAACGTTCAAAGTAGTGCGATTTTGCCTATCAAGTCCACTACCTGTGAATGGATCTCACGGTTTGAAGCGATGAAGGTGGTTGTTTGGGGTTGCCACGGCTTTCCCGCAAAGTCGGTCACGGCGCCACCCGCCTCTGAGACCAAAAGGACCCCCGGGGCGACGTCCCAGGGGTCGATTTTAGTCGTGACGTAGGCTTCCCCTCGGCCGGCGGCCACCCAGGCGGTTTCCAAGCCCGCAGCGCCGAGCTTCCGAATATCAGTAACATGGGGATAGATGGCGGTGAGGAGAGAGGCGGTTTTAGTTCTATCCGTATCTCCTCCCTCACAATAGAAGAGATAGCTTTTCCCCGCGTCGCTCACTTTTGAGACGTGAATTCTTGTTTGATTAAGGTATGCTCCCTTTCCTTTTTCCGCCCAATAAAACTCGTTGATTGCCGGAGCGTAGATCGTTCCTAAGCAGAGTGATCCCTTGTAAAGCACCGCGATGCAGAGACAGAAAAGCGGATTGTGGTTGGCAAAATTACCGGTGCCATCCAGTGAATCGACTATCCAAAGCCAATCAGGTTCACGAGGAAGCAACCCGCTTTCCTCCGTCAAGATAGAGTGGGTTGGAAACTGATTTCTTATTGCGTGAATAATGAGGCTGTCAACGATCTTGTCGTACTTCGTTGCCGCCTCCTTTGCCGTGCTCCGGCAGGCAATAAGGTCATGGTCCTTTTGAAACGAATCCATGAGAACATTTCCGGCCTTTTGGGCGATTGCGAAGAGAAAATTGTTGAGAGTAGTGTCCATTGTTATTTTAGATAAAAGAGGTTATGGGCAATGAGGACACGTTGAAGCCAAGGGTGCATGCCTCCCGAGAAGGATCCGTTACATTGGTTGCGAGGGAGCGAGGATATGGCAAGCATCAAAGAGCATGATTCCGGTGAGCCTGGGGAGTATAGGATGAGGGCAAGTCCGCGACGCGGTTGGGAGGAAGCAGGATTTCGTGATTTTCGCTGAATTGATAATCACGAAATACATCCTCCACTGTTGGCAGTTGGTAGGTACCGTCGGGTAATTGATGAGTTGTTTTCTTTAAACGATAAACGTTATGTCCACAGGTCCAGACGCGGTAGCCGAGCATATGAGTACAGAGGCAAACCTTGTGAGGGACGGAAATGGGGCCGGCGGGGTTCCTTTCAGAAGCCTCGCAATAGGCATTAAGATAGGGACAGGTCCCGTCACCCACCAAGAGATAACCCAACGCTTCACAGTTGGGTTTTGTGGATGCATGCAATGCTGGCGATTGTTTTAGCATGCGCATCGGATAACCTGTCGGTGAAACCAAATTGACGATGACATCCTCCTCATGAGCCCGGAAATACTCCTGTTTTACAGTGGCGGGAAGTCCGGATTCTTGAGTTACCGCAAATCGGGTGGCAACCTGAATCCCTGACGCCCCGAGTTGCAGCATCTCTAAGGCATCAGTACCCGTAAAAATCCCTCCCGCGGCGATTACCGGGATGAGGAGATTCTGGGTCTTTAAAAAAGAGAGAACCTCTTTAACGATGGTCTTGAGGTCGCACGACGACCAGCCTTTGATATCAAAGCCCAAGTGTCCTCCGGCCAACGGCCCTTCGACTATGATATAGTCAGGAAGTCGTTTGACAAGTTTTGCCCGATGGATAAATATCTTTAAGGCTCTGACGGAGGAGACGATAATTCCTATTTTTACATCACGAAAGCGAGGATGCTCTTTGATGAGATGGAGTGAGCGTAAATGAAGTCCCGCACTCAGGGTTATGCCGTCAATGCCGCCGTCCATGGCTGCCAGTAAGCGGGTTTGGAGGGTTTTTAAGGGGTTGTTCATTAAAAGCTTTTCCATGCAGTTGATAAAAATGACCCCGGCGCCTTTCTTCGCCTCCATGGTTTTTCTAACGAGGAGTCGTTGGGCTTCTGCCAGCATGGAGAGATCAAAGTGGACGTTCAGTTTTATTTTGTTTTTACGCTCGGAGAAAAACCGTTCTTGTTTGTCCGTGACGAAATGAGTGCCGAATTTCCGGTCTGCGACAGCCGGAGATTCAGCATCCGAAATATGGGAAATGCCGCCCAACCTGGCGGCTGCTACCGCCAACTCCGGGGTGGAAATGTCCACTCCCATTCCGCCGATAATGATAGGAACGAACTCTTTGTTCCCCAATTTTAACCGAAAATCATCTAATCTCATGTGGATCTAATTGTTATAATGAAGACATTGTCCTCGCCGACCGAATCCGAAAGGCCATGGAAGGACCCATGAAAAATTACATTATTATCATACTATAAATTGAAATCCAACAAATTGCTGACATTTCTCCCGAGACTCGAACAGATCAGCCGGTTGCAGAGAGATCGCTGGTAGCGGATTAGTCGGTTTTCGGACAGAATGATCCGTATGGGCATGCTCCTTAGAAGCAGACTAAGTGTTGGCCAAAAATCATCGCCGGGCTATCCATTAAGGCAGCGGAGAAAAGTCTTGTGCATGCCCCGTCCACTATGTAATATATCGACACCTTTTGTGTCAAGGCCTGTAGGTATTGATTGCGATATCGGGATTTGCAACGAAGACGGTTGTTCTCGTGGATCGAGAACGCCTATTATTTGGCGCTACTGTGGGAGAGATCTTCTGGGGGAGGGTAAGTGGTGCAGCCTGCTGATTCTTTAAAGGATTTTAGCCGTTATATCAGGCAATACTGAGAAGGAGGTTTGGAGCCATGTTTACACCGAAACAACTAAGCAACTATGCTGACGTATTACTGTGGGGGTTGAAAAAAGCAAGAAAGAAAAAGTTTAAACATGGTGAAATTATTATGGTTCACTATGATGCGGCCGCAGGAGCGCTCGCTGAACAACTCCAGGCCAGGATACTTTCCGCGGGGATAAATCCGGTTATGCGGTCGAGCGGTACGTTCGTGATGGAATCCAACCTTTTTCATAGGGGGAACGACCGCCAATTGGTTTTTCAGGCGCCTGGCACCAAGGAACTTTTTGAATCTCTGCACGGGAGCATTTACCTGTATGCGCCCGAGTCCCTAACGCATCTCAAGGATGTTGATCCGAAAAGGATAGCAATAGCCGCGGTCTCGAGGAAACCTTTACGGGATATATTGTTCAGACGGGAGGAAACCGGTTGGTTTGGGTGGACTCTTTGTATGGTGCCCACTCCAGCTCTGGCCAAGCACGCTAAAATATCTGCCTCGGAATACGCACGCGAGATCATCAAAGCGTGCTTTCTCCAGAAGAATGATCCGGTGGGTGAGTGGGAATCTGTGTATCGAGACGCTCTTTCAATAAAGAAGTGGCTAAACAGTCTGAAGGTTAAAAGTTATTCGGTTGAGGCTGAAACCTTTAGTCTGCGAATTACCCCTGGCGAACGAAGAAAATGGATCGGCATTTCCGGACACAACATACCGAGTTTTGAACTTTTTCTTTCACCCGATTGGCGAGGGACGGAAGGGAGTTATTATGCGGACCAGCCTTCCTATCGAAGCGGGAATTACGTTCAAGGCGTGCGGCTGGGGTTTAGGAAAGGGTCAGCTGTTACGGTGAAAGCGGAAACGGGAGACAAATTCGTTAAAAGCCAGCTCTCTATGGATGGCGGCGCCAATAAGATTGGCGAATTCTCTTTGACTGATAAACGCTTTTCGAAAATCAACAGATTTATGGCGAATACGTTGTTCGATGAGAACTATGGCGGCAGGTACGGTAACTGCCATATTGCCCTGGGGTCATCTTATTCGGATACGTATGATGGAGATGTCGGCGCGTTGACGGCAGCGGTAAAAAAGAAGTTGGGATTTAATGACTCCGCGCTTCACTGGGATCTGGTAAACACCGAAAGAAAAACAGTCAGTGCTGATCTTGTTTCGGGAAAACGGGTTGTAATCTATGAAGACGGAAAGTTCAGGTATTGAGGCGGATTTTCTAAACATTGGCTATTCTTGGGGGTGGTGAATGCGGTGGTGCGCTGTCCAAGGGGTGCTGCATGATCTCGTGGAAGTATCAGCGGGACCACGTTGGTAGCGGTAGTCGTGTTGGTCGGTTCCTGGGAATAGAGAAGATCACGAGGGCAGAAAAGTATCTGGTCGAACGCTAATAGATCGCGTTTCACAAAGGGAGGGAGAGAGGAGCTTTTTGTCGAAAATGGATTTGTAATTTTCTTGCTTGAGAGCGAATAGATCCTTGCCGGAGTGTGACGGTCGACTTCAGATCGCGTCGATTATGACGACGACGTTAACTCCCGCACCCGTGCATTTAGCTGACGGATGGAGGTATCTTTTTCCGCCAAGTGTTGGTTTGCCTCTTTGAGTTTATTATTTAATTCTATTGCCTTCTCTTTTAGGGTGGAAAGTTGAGCGATAATTTTATCTCGCTTGGAACACTGCTCGGTCAGGTACTTGATTCTTTCCTCCAACTGGTTAATTTGATCCTTATACCCCTGCAATTCCTGATCAAACAGCTTTTGCTGATCAAAATATTTCTTAATAATTGAAAAGTCTGCGTAGGATTCTTTCATAACAGTAGTCCTCTCGATCACATGAAATACGATGAATCATCATCGGAGTGGTTGATTTCGTTTCCTGGTGAAGATGAGTGCATATTGCTCTCTTGGATGGATAGACAATTGCCCTGCTCATCAAACCCCGATTGGGACAGCATAAGTCTAAGGTCGTCCGGCCGGATAGAGGCGGCAAGAGCATCCTCAAGGGCGATCTTTTTGTTGGCGATTAAAGCAATCAGGGATTGTTCCAATGTCTGCATTCGATAATAGCTGACTGACTTTTCCATCTGCTCGGTGATTTCGTTTATCTTGTTTTCATTGATGAGGTTTTTTATCGACGGTGAGTTGATGAGGATCTCGACTGCGGCGATTCTGCCGTTTCCGTCCAGTCGCGGAACCAACCTCTGCGATACGATCCCCACCAAAACATTTGATAACTGAAGACGAATTTGGTCTTGTTGTTCCGGAGGAAAAACATCAATGATCCGGCTGATTGTCTGGAGGGCGTTATTGGTATGCAACGTGCTGAAGACGAGATGGCCCGTATCAGCAGCCATCATTACGGTTGAGATGGTTTCCAAATCTCTCATCTCGCCGAGGAGAACCACATCGGGATCCTGGCGTAAAGCATTCTTAAGGGCTAATCCAAAAGAAGGGGTGTCAATGCCCACTTCTCGTTGGGACATGGACGCCTTCTGATCCGTGAAGAGGAATTCAATCGGATCTTCAATAGTCACGATATGGACATTGCGAGTTTCGTTGATCTGCCTAACCAGGGTGGCCAGGGTGGTCGATTTCCCTGATCCGGTCGGCCCGGTTACCAAAATCAATCCCTGGGGTTTGTTGCAGAAGGTATAAAGCACCGTAGGAAGGCCCATTTCCTCGGCATTGGGTATGTGGAGGGCAATATTTCTAAAAACCGCTGATGTTGTGCCTCGTTGTCTGAAGACATTGACACGAAACCTCATGAGACCGGGAACAGAGTAAGCAAGATCGATTGACTGCTCCTCCTCGAATTTCCTTTTTTGCTTTTCAGACATCATCGCGGCGGCAATGGAATCCACTTCCTCCGGTTTGAAGGGAGGAGCATTTTCGATAGGTTGTAATGCGCCTTTAATGCGTATCAGAGGAGGGCGGGATGCTCGGATGTGAAGATCCGAAGCATTTCGTTCCACCATTGTTTTCAGGATATCGTCTATGTTCACAAGCACCTATCTCCTTGAGGTTTTGGGATACTATATGTAATAGTACTTAGGAAATCAAGAGGAATCGAAATTTTATTCGGTGGAGTCCGGCTTGTATTTTGCACCCTGCCGGCTTTGAGCGGTTTCCATGGCCTGGTGGAGGAGGTAAAGGGTTTTCTGTTTCTCCAAGGTCCACAGGGGAGCAACAATTTCCTGTGGCCGGGGATCGCCGGTCAACCTCTGAATCACTGTGTCCGGGGATATGATCTCAAGGAACCGACGGGATGATTCTACGAAATCCTGTTGTGAAATCGGGATGTACCGCCCTTGTCGGTAAAGCTCTGCCAGAGGGGTTCCCTTATTGATGTAAAGAGAGTGGATTTTGATCCCGTCGGGCTTGAGTCGAGCAACTTCTTCGGCGGTTTCCAGGACATGGTTCAGATTTTCGCCGGGGAGGCCAATAATCACATGAAGACAAATAAGCAAGGGATGAGTCCGGGCCAATTGGTATCCTGCGTGGAACTCTTGATAGGTATGGCCCCGATTGATGAAACGCAATGTCTGGTCATGAATACTCTGGAGGCCCAGTTCAAGCCAGACCATCAGACGCGGCGTGTATGAGGAGAGCAGATCCAGTATTTCGGTGGTCAGACAGTCAGGGCGAGTGCCGACGGCTAGACCGACAACACCAGGCAGATCCGTAGCCTGATCGTAAAGGGAGCGCAACGTTTCGACCGGCGCATACGTGTTAGAAAATGACTGGAAATACACAATGAACTTACGCGCCTTGAAGCGTCTGCCCAGATAGTGCATGCCCGCCAAAGCCTGGGAGCGGATATCCGGATGGTTGTCTGCAGCCCCGCTGCCCGACCCATATCGGTCACAGTAGATACACCCGCCGGTTCCTTTGGAACCGTCTCGGTTTGGACAGGTAAGCCCTGCATCCAGCGGCACCTTCTGTACGCGCTCCCCAAAGCGTTCCTGTAAAAAGCGGTTAAAGGAATAGTACCACTGAAGATTTTGATTGGGGGGAGACTGTTTCACGGTCGTACGGTCGGGTTTTGGTGAGGGAGAAGGTCGCAAATATGGAAACGGTTATCTCGGAAGAAGATCTCTCCTCTTTTAAACGTAAGCCTGCGTCGGAACGAAGGGCCGTTGAAAACAAAGGTGTGAAATTCGCCGTTTTCTCCGCAGGGATCGACCTTTGGCGGCAGTTCATCGAGAAAATCGGCGTCAAAATCCCTGCCGAGGAATTTCTTATCGAGGAAATGAGAGTCCACGCAGGTGGTTATGGCGTTAAACCCAAGCTTGATAAAGAGGTCAGCAAGGTCAGCCGTGCTTCTTCCCCAGAGAGGGAAAATACTCTTCAAACCTAATTGCCGGAGATTTTGTTCACGGTATTCTCTTACATCCTTTAAAAAGATGTCCCCAAATGCAACTGCGGCTACACCTTCCGATTGATAGTGCTCCAATAGCTGCTTCATTGTTCGCTCATAGAAATCATTTGAGCAATCTGTTGCGATATAAATTTTTTGGAGGGGCAGGTCCATTGATTCCGCCTGCTGCTCAATGAGAATGCTTCTTACTCCGTGCATACCTAACCGGTCACAATCCTTCGTCACCGTGGTGAGGAGTGCTGATATTTCAAAGCAGGGATCCTTTTGGAGTTCGTAAAGAGCCAAGGCGCTGTCCTTGCCTCCGCTCCAGGTGAAAAGCACCTTTTCGGCCATTATTGTCGTCGGCATCTTAGTCATCGGGTGATAGAGAACTAAGACGGTAGAGAAGAATAAATAAATTTGGTATAATAAATTTTTGCCCCGGTCAGTCTCGCTGACAGCCTCGGTTACGGGAACCCCGGCGAGGGACAGGAGACGTTGCTGTGTGTCTACCATTGTAGATTTACCAAAAATGAACTTGGAGGACAAGGAGAATATAGAAGCGACGGAAGGGAACGCGGGTGGACCTTTTCGGGGTCAGGGTTTGGATAAAGACAAATTGTCTGGTACCGAAAAAAGAGGGGGTGGGGAGGACCGAGGGGGCGTAAGGGTGGCAGAGGGCGATGGACCTCAGAGTAAGGAAAGAATATGAGGCTAACGTGTCATCCTCCCGTATTTCTGGCGTGGGGAGGATTCTTTTATAAAATGTTGCTGGCTGATCGGATAGTGTTGCTTGATGAAATTCAGTTCGCGCGAGGATTTACCTGGATAAACCGAAATCGGCTGAAGTGCGACCGGGGGGAACTGTGGCTGACAGTGCCGGTTTGGAAAAGAGGGAGGGGACTTCAGAAAATCAGCGAGGTGGAAATCTGTAATGAAAGAGGGTGGACCCAGAAGCATTTCCAGAGCATCACGCAGAACTACAAGCGGTCACCCTATTGGGAAGAACATAGGGATCCCCTGGGAAGTCTGTTTGAAAAGGAATGGAAAAGACTGATAGATTTTAACCTCGCGCTGCTGGGGTATTTAAAAACCGCCCTCAAAATAGAAAAGGAATTCGTGCTTCAGTCTTGTTTAGGCGTGCGGGGGAGGGGGAGGGATCTTATTGCCCAAATTTGCAGAGAAGCAAAGGCTGATATATATCTTACACCGGTATGCGGGAAAAAATATCTCGATGTTGATTTGTTAGAAAAAAGCGGGATATCAGTCGAAGCATATAAATATGTGGACCCCGTTTACCCGCAACTATGGGGAGATTTCCTTCCCAGGCTATCCGTATTAGACTTGTTGTTGAATTGCGGCGGGAAAAGTCTTGACGTACTTGAGAACGCTAATGCTCAGAGATAAGGTTGCCTGCGGTTAACGGTAATGAGGCGTTGATGTTATACGCGAACGTGTTATGGGAGGTGTGTGAAAATGAATCTGGTTCGGTTTGGAATTTCAATGCCCGCGGATCTGTTGAAATCCTTTGATCAATACCTCGCGCAAAAAAGATATCTGAATCGTTCAGAGGCGATCAGGGACTTGATCCGGGAAAAGCTGGTTGAAAAAGACTGGTTCGAGACCGGAAGAGGAAATGAGGTTATCGGGGCCATTACGTTCCTTTATGATCATCATAAACGGGAGTTGGTTAATGCCCTCCTTGATATCCAGCACCAATACAGTGATCAGGTTTTAGCCAGTCAGCATGTTCACCTTGATCATGCTCATTGTCTTGAGGTGGTAATCGTAAAAGGCACGGCAGATGCGATCAATGTCCTCAGCAATACCATCAACTCCATGAAGGGAGTTATTCATTGTAAGCTGAGCATGACTACCACCGGAAAGGGGTTGGTATAGTCATTTTTGGTTGGTATTCTTTCTGACCTTCGTTTGGTGACGGACCTGTTGCAGTCTTTTCTGAACTTATTTTTCCCAAATTGGTCACTTTGATAAAATGGGGGAAAGTAAAACGCTTTGTGATCGTGAGAGAATTCAGGAAATCATTTGGCTTTTTCTTTGTGTAATAGCGATTAGATGCTCTCGAAGGAGGAACAAAGATGTTTTTTGATCCATTATATCTGTTGGTGATGATACCGGCTTTCTGTATTTCAATGGGCGCTCAAATGTGGGTAAAAGCCGCATTTTCAAGGTCTTCAAAAATCAGTAATGGAAGAGGTTACAGTGGAAGCCAGGCTGCGGATCATATTTTACGGAGCAACGGGGTGTATGGCGTTGCAATCGAAACGGCATCAGGCTTTCTGGGGGATCATTATGATCCCCGGACGAGAACGTTACGGCTGTCGCGGGATGTTTATCAGAGCACCTCACTGGCAGCCTTGGGTGTCGCAGCCCATGAGGCGGGGCACGCCCTGCAGCATGCGGATGGATATCTTCCCTTGCAGGTGCGTTCACTATTGGTTCCGATTACCAGTGTGGGCTCGACAATGGCGTGGCCGGTACTTCTCATGGGATTTCTTTTCCATTCGGCCATGTTATTTAAATGGGGGGTTATTTTTTTTAGCAGTGTGGTGGCGTTTCAGATGATCACGTTGCCGGTTGAATTTAATGCCAGCTATCGGGCTTTGAGAGCGTTAAAAGAGACGGAGATAGTGAGCAATTCGGAGTTAGCAGGATCGAGAAGAGTTTTAACGGCGGCGGCGATGACCTATGTGGCCGCGAGTGCGACCGCCGTGTTACAGCTAGTGTATTTTCTGATCAGAGGGGGTATGCTGGGGGGGAGCGATGAGTAGGCGGTGGCAAGGTCACGTGGGGGGGGGCGGATGGGGAAGAAGTAACTGGTTCACAAAGACTATGAGGACAGATAGCCTCCATAAGGATTGTCTGCTTAAGACGGAGGGTATGATTTGATGTCGGCGGGGGGAGGAGTCCCCGCTAGCGAAAAGCCCTGAAAACGGTGCTCAGAATGCGGCGGCGCGTGGTTGGTTCCCGAGAACGAGGGGGCAATTTTCAGCAGTTGCGTCGGGACCAGGAAAAGGTCAAAAACAAGAATGGGGTCTATTTTTTGTTGAAAAGCTGTTAAGTCTGTGCATAATATATCAAAATTATTGTGCTTATGACCCATCTAATCCCTCGTGAGTAATCTGAAAAAAGGGTTGATCGAATGATGCTGAACCGAAGCATTGCCTCAGGGATTCTGGTAGCGTTCATTTGTTTTTTTCTCGCGGTCTTCTGCAATTCTGTGTCGGCCATTGATGAGCACGTTGATTCCCCCCATGAATATGGCCGTGAAGTTTCCGACCCCGGTCTGAGTCCCGGGCACGATGCTCACCACGGAAGTGACATCGGGGAAAGATTAGCCTTATGGTGGACCATACCGTTTTTGGGGATACTATTGTCGATAGCGATCTTCCCCCTTGTGGCGCCGCACTTCTGGCATCATCATTTCCCGAAAGTCTCCGCCTTTTGGGCGCTTCTTTTTTGTATTCCGTTCCTGTATTTTTACCGAGGTGTGGCGTTTCACAAGATCATGCATATCTACCTGATTGATTATTTCCCCTTTATTATTTTGCTTTGGTCATTGTTTACGATTGCCGGCGGAATTGTGGTGCGGGGAAGCTTGCAGGGAAAACCAATAGTAAATAGCATTCTTTTGGTAATTGGCACTGCCATTGCCTCGTGGGTCGGAACTACTGGTGCGGCAATGATTATGATTCGGCCGGTCCTCCGGGCTAATGCTACCAGGAAAAACAAGGTGCATGTCATCTGCTTTTTTATCTTCCTGGTGGCGAACATAGGGGGTTCCCTTACCCCATTGGGTGATCCCCCGCTTTTTCTCGGATTTCTCCATGGCGTTCCATTTTTCTGGACCTTCGGTATCCTCGCCCACATGCTGTTGCTCTGCCTTGTCTTGCTGGTGGTATTCTTTCTCGTTGATACCTATTATTATCGGCAGGAGAAGGCGTCGGGAAGTGCTGGTCAAGTCGGCGTTCGGGAACCTATCCGGGTTGATGGATGGCATAATTTCTTTTTCCTTGCCGGCGTTGTCGGTGCGGTGCTTATGAGCGGTGTCGTGAAGTTGGGAGAAATCCATCTTCTCGGTATTCCAATTCAGAAACAGAATTTGCTCCGGGATGTTATCCTGATTTCAATGGGAGTTTTTTCGCTGCTGACGACCAAAGAGGAACTCCATGAAGCAAATGAATTTTCGTGGTTTCCGATCAAGGAGGTAGCCTACCTGTTTGCCGGAATCTTTATGACCATAGTCCCCGCCCTCGCAATCCTCCAGGCAGGAAGCAAGGGGGCGCTGGCATTCCTTCTTAATGCCGTGAACGAACCCTACCACTACTTCTGGATTACCGGGGCACTTTCGTCTTTCCTGGATAATGCGCCTACCTATCTGACCTTCTTTAACTCTGCGTTGGGAAAGCTGCAAATACCTGAACCCATGGTGAGAGAGGCACTTGGATACGTTACCGGGATGCCCGGCAACCCTGAATTCATTGTCTATTTAAAGGCCATTTCAGCGGGAGCGGTGTTCATGGGTGCTAATACCTATATAGGAAATGCCCCCAACTTTATGGTGAGGTCCATTGCTGAGGAGGCCGGAATATCCATGCCTTCGTTTTTTGGATATATGATAAAGTATTCGATCCCCATTTTGATTCCTTCATTTCTGGTTGTTTCAGTTGTTTTTTTCTAGAAAAAACGGGAAACAGGTTCGGTAGTCTAAGAAAGGCGGAAACGGATTTCCTGATCTCAAAAAACTATTTAATCCGGGAAGAGACTGAAGTTAAGAAAATGCGTCAGGCAGTACGGAGTCGGGTGATTAAAGGGGGAGGGCTGCCGAGGCGACCCATTACGAGAGCGAAACGAGCGGATGCTGCGGCGGTATATCATTATAATTAATATCCTGCTGATTGTTTTAGGGATTGGCCTCATCGGGAGGATTTGTAATACGTGGGAGAGGAGAGACTTTTTTCCAAAAGACTCTTCGGACTCGGAAAAATCCCAAATTGCTGTTCCGGTGCCGGCATTGGCTCAGGCCCAAAGGACTCCACGGCCGGCATATGAGGTTATTGTGAACAAGGATCTGTTTCGTCCTGAGCGAACGGAATGGCGGGCGCCGGTCGGGAAGGAAGAGGAGACTGAACAGTCAAAAGGTGCTCCTAAGATAAAGGTTTACGGTATTGTTATCTCTGATACCTTAACCCACGCCTGGATTTGTTTGGAGGGAAAAAACGAGAAGGCAAGGAAGGTTGCGGAAGGAGAGACATTAGATGGGTGGTCTATCAGAAGAATAGACCCTGAGTATATTGAGTTGACTAAGGGTGAAGAGGTGGTTACGTATAAGTTGATCGAACCGGGTGAACCTAAAACAAGACTAGTGCCGAAGCCTGCAGTTCCTGCGCAACCAAAGAAAGCTGCGGCCCCTCCGAAGCCTCAGAAACGATCTCCTAAATCTCCGGCCAGGATACAACCGAGGAGATAAACCGTCCCGTACCTGATTTATCTCCGGCCTTCGTCTCCCGCTTATCCCCCAGGTTTTTAAATACTTGTCTCTTGCAATAGTGACGCCGATAAATCCACTGATTTTAAAATGGTAACGATCAATCCCTCGCTGATGCTGCGCACCTATGGGAGGCGAATGATTTCTCTTGTATCGCTCGTCGTTCTAACAGGGGGAATCTTCTATTTCATGATCAAGGGAATTGTGCAGGAGTGGTCCACCCTATCCTGTTACAGTTGGAGTGTAGATTGGTGCGCGCTGATCTTTTCCCTGGTTCTCTCAGTTCTCGCCCTCGGACTTGGCATAAAAGCAGCCCACGAATTATGTTGCTCCCTGGGAGGAAGGGTTGCCTTCCATAGATTTGCCTACATATTCTCTCTAAGTCAACTGGGGCGGTATTTGCCGGGAAGACTGTGGCACATGGTGGGATTTGCGGTTTTATTGCAGCGGGAGCAGGTAAAGCCGTCTGTCAGTTTGTTGCTGCCGTTCATTTATCAGGGTGCTGTCATCGGTGTCTTTATTTCTATCGGCATTGCTCTCTGTGGTCCCGCGGCGGCGGAAATGCTCTTTCCCACAGCAGCATGGTTGGCTTATCTCTTTGCGATTGTCCCAATAATAGTAATTCTGCTCCTTCCTTTTTTATTCAGTTTAGTGAAGCGGTTCGGTAAAGCCAAAATTGGATACCTGAGGATCGGGTCCCTGAGAAAAAGGAGGTATTATCAAGCCATCGGTTTTATTCTTTTGAGTGGGCTGGGATTTGCGGCTTCCCTTGAGATTTTTGCTTTTTCCTTATTTGAGGAGGTCATGAACCATGCCTTCTACGTCGGGGGAAGTTTCCTGGTGGCTTATGTAGCCGGCTGGCTGGTTTTTGTTACCCCGGGTGGTTTGGGAGTTCGTGAGGGGGTATTGGCTTCTATGCTTTCCGTATGGATACCGAGTGGTTTCAGTAACATTATTGCAATCGGGGATCGATGCTTAATGACGGTTGCCGAGATCGTTCTTCTAGTGGGCATTGTGGTCATGAGCCGGTGGAGAGGGAAGAAGAATACTATATATACCATGATGAGGAAGCGCGGTTAGCCAGCATGGAGCAGAGGAGCTTCTACGAAGAATATTTTAGAGAGCGGACCGTAAGGGAACCCGAAATCGAAAAACAGTGGTCGCGGATAAACAGACTGAAAAAGGAGATAAGGCGCATTGAATCTCCCGGCCTCGGACTTTTTGTGGGCATTGGAGGGGGGGAGGAGATGGATGCCGGGAGGGGAACTCTGGTTGGCGTTGATCTTCCATTTGGCAAGCTTCATATGAGCCAAAAAGAACATCCGGAAAGCGCGTATGTGTGCGGGGATGGAAGAGTGCTTCCCTTTAGGAACGGTTTGTTCGACTACGCGGTTTGCAGTGAAGTCATTGAGCATGTGAAAGAAAGAAATCAAATACTGCGGGAACTCGCACGTGTCCTTAAGGCTGACGGCACTGTAGTTCTTTCTACTCCTAACTGGTGGTCCCTTTACGGGATTTTTCGCCTGACCTATCAGGTGATTGCAAGAACAGAATTCAATGCCGGGAATCAGCCGTTGGACCAATGGAGTACACCGGTTTCCTTTATGAAGGAAGTACAACCGTATTTCAAGATAGGAAGAATCAGAGGATCCTGGTACTGGCCCCCGACCGGGAAGGGAAGTGTTCAGGTTCTTCCTCGATTCTTCGGCGGATTCTTTCATATGCTTCAGCCTATTGATGCACTTCTGGGTGCGATCTTTCCTCGTTTCGGCCATTCGATATGGATTGTAGGCCGTCCCCGGAAGATTTTGAAGGGTGACAGAAGCGATGATGCGTTCGATGAAACGGTAGGGAATTGGTTCAGCAGCCGTGGTGCCAGACTGTTTTTCTATTTATGGCTTGTATTTTTTGGCGTCTATGGCTTCTCCAAGGCGAAGATACTGGAAGTCGCCTGGCACTATATTCAATGCATTGGCAACTGAAATGTTTTACGCTGTTTCTAAGGTGATTTCCCTGATCTTGATCTTCTTTATGGCGGCTTGTCCCGGCCTGAAAGTACTCCGTTATGCGGGGATAGAGCGTGAAAATTGTCTGGAGCTTTTTGTCCTCTCGGAGGCATGCGGGTTTGCCGCGGTGGCTGAAGTGTTCCTGTGTTTGGGAATGGCGGGAATTTTCACACCGGTGGTTCTGTGTTCAGTCTTTCTGGGGCTTTTTCTTTTCAGCGCCCGAGAGGCAGCCTTTCTGTTAAGGTGCGTCGTATCTTCTCTGCGTTCGTTTTCATACTCTTTGTCGGTTCGCTGGATTCTATGGAGTTCATTTATTCTATTCATCGGCATTAATCTTCTCAAGGCGCTGCTTCCTCCCCACGGGCCCACCGATGTTCTTTATTACCACATGACGCTCCCCAAACTTTTTCTTGCCCACGGCGCTTTGGCAACCTATCCGACTTTTTTCCCCTCGTTCTTTCCCGGCAATGGGGAGATTCTCTTTTCCCTGAGTCTTTTACTCGGTGGTCCGGTATTGGTGAATCTCACTCACTTTGGATTCGTCATTCTTACGGTTATGGCTCTTTACGCGTATGCGCAAAAATATTTTAGGAAAGAATATGCCATTGTCCCGGGGATTTTGTATCTAACGGCGCCGGTGGTCAATTCCTGGGGCACCATGGCTTATACAGGCGGTATCCTCAGTTTCTATCTTCTCATACTCTGCATGGTTCTTATGGAATCCAGCAAAGAAAGCAATCGGAGGGTAGTCTTGGTATGGGGCCTCCTGACGGGGATGGCGTTAGGGATTAAATACCAAGCCCTACTCCTGATCGGCGTATTGTATTTCTGCGTTGCCGTCATAAAGGTAAAACAGTGGAGGAAGACCTTCCCCCTTTTTTCTATGGCCTTGGGTATCGGATTTCTCGTCTCTTCACCCTGGTTTCTGCGCAATGTTATGGTAACCGGAAACCCGGTTTTTCCAATTCTTCAGGACCTTTTCCCTTCGGATATGATTTGGCCCGGAAGGACATGGGCGAATGATACATGCGCAGCCGGCTTTATCCGAGGCGCTGTCGAGAAGGCATGGGAGAATCCTTTCTCGCCGTTTTCTATTCTCTTCTGCAATGCGTTCAAGAACGATGATTTTCAACGGTTCATCGGCCCGCTCTTTTTTTGCTTTTGTCCGTTTTTTTTGTTGTATAGAAAAAGACCTTTTAAGTGGCCGCTGATCTTCGTCATTTTTGTCTTCAGTTGTGTCTGTGTGTACCTTTTCCGGGGAAACGTTCGTTACAGCCTGGTGCTGGTTGCGTTTTTAGCTTTGGCTGGAGGGGCTGTAGGCCAGGATATCGCTTGTCTTGCAGGCAAGGGCGAGCGTGTTTTTTTTGGAGTCATTATTTCCGTTAGCGTTCTTCTTTACGCCGTCCATAACTATGATCTTATGCTGAGCCATAGAAGGATCTTGGCATGCCTGGATCCACGGCTCACGCACTCCTTTCTGCGAGCATTCGAGCGAAGCTACGAACCGGCGGTGTTTGCCAACCATGAACTTCCGGAGAAGTCCAGAGTCCTTTTTCATGGTTTTGTGCGATACTTTTATTTCGATTTCGAGCCGGTGAACGATCATTTGGCGCAAAGTGAAATTGTGTACGATCACGCTGCAAATGGGAGTGATATCCTGAAGATCATGAGGCTTCACGGCATCACCCACATTATCAGTGAAGACGTCATACCTGAACAGGCGCGTGTCCATACCCTGGTGTATGATGAAGATCCGCGGTTTGTAGAGTTTTCAGGAAAATTTCTCGAAAGGATCTTTTCCGCAAACGGTGTTTCAATCTATCGAATCAAATATTTGTACGACGAGAGGTGCCGAGGTACTTTTGAATCTGAGGTGCCCGCCAGGCAAGAGTTCCTGCGAGGTCGCAGGCGTGCTGATAAATAGAAATTGACTTCTCCCAGTTTTTATGGTTTCATGACGCCATACAAATGTTCTAATCCTGAACGAGGTTTCCGCTTATACCCATCCACATGGATGATTTTGACTACTGCCTTTTAGAAGTTGGATTTGCCTTTCTGTTTTTGGTTCTTCTTACCTTCTTTTCCCTTTTTGAGTCGGCATTTCACCGGCTTACTCGTTTTGATTTAAAGCTCCTTGATCAGCAGCAGAAGAATGAAAAGAATATCGTGCTGAGTATGCTTGCTCACAATGACCTTGCGGTGATGATTCCTTTGAATTTCGGAATTCAGCTTTCTTTTATCGTGGTTGCGGTGGTTACAACTCATCTTATGGTGATGCGGGTGGCGGTTTTTCCAATTGGTTGGGCCCTCGGAAGTGTTTTCCTGATCAACCTTCTGTTCCGTCAACTTGTGCCACGGATTTTTACCCAGATAAATCCGGAAAGGAAGCTTCTTTTCCTTTTGCCGGCTTTTTCCTTTATCTTCCCGCTGCTGCGTTTGTGTGCCTATCCCATCACCAGAACGGTTCAGAGGGTGGGAGCTTTACGGACCCTGCCGGAAGAAGAGAAATCGAAGGAAGTGGTGAAAAGGGAGATTCAGGTTTTGATAAATATCGGGGAGGAAGAGAATGTGCTTGAAAAGGGGGAGGGTGATTTGGTCAAGTCCGTCCTTGAATTCGGGGACACAAGGGCGCGGGAGGTGATGACACCCCGCTCAAAAATTGTCGCGGTATCGGAAGGTACTTCCTTAAGGGAGGTGCAGAGCGCGATGATCAGGGAAAAGCATTCACGAATTCCGGTCTACCGAGAGAGTTTAGACCAAATTACCGGGGTGGTTTATGTGCGACATCTTTTAAGAAAAATCGAGGAGGGAGGCGACAGCGGCGTGGTGGAGGATATTTTGCTCCCGCCGGTGTTTGTCCCCGAAGCGAGGTCGTTATCGGAACTATTGCAGGAGATGAAACGCCGAAGGTCAACGATGGTCTTCGTCAAAAACGATTATGGCGGTATCGCAGGCCTGATTACTATTGAGGATATTTTAGAGGAGATTGTCGGAGAAATTTCGGATGAAGACCAAACCGAAGAGGAAGAAGATATTGTGGAAAAAGGAGAGGGGCAATTTATGGTTTCGGGCAATGTGAGCCTCGATGAAGTGAGCGAAGCTCTTGATGTTAGTTGGGATGACGAAGATTGTCAGACAATTGGCGGTTTGGTTGCCAAGATGATGGGAAAACTGCCGAGAAAGGGTGATTGTGTTGAACTTTCAGGAGCACGTGTCACTGTTGTGAGTGCCGACAGAAGAAAAGTAAATCGTCTTCTTGTCGAAAAAGACGTTGCGTCTCCCTCTGAGCCGGAGCCCCTTAAGGAGGTGTGAAATGGAAGGCGTTATTGTCCATCTACTCTTCCTGATAATTTTTATCGGAATGTCGGGGATATTCTCGAGTTCTGAAATCGCTCTGGTTAATCTTACTCCCTCCCAGGTTCGTCGAATTATCAAACAGGGTACCCCACGGGGAAGACGTCTCCTGTTCTGGGAAAGGGATCACGATCGAATACTTATAACCATAGCAGTGTGGAACAACCTGGCTAATATTGCCGCGTCTGCCACTACGGTCACCATTTTTGTTCACACCTTTCCGAAGATAAGTGTCGATTCTGCAGCTGCCCTTGCGACTTTTGCTACGACCATCCTGGTTCTTATTTTTGGAGAAATTACTCCAAAACTTCTTGCCAAGCGGTATTCGGTGGCGATTGCCGTTAATCTGATGCCGCTATTGATTTTTCTGGCAATGCTTATCAGGCCTGTCACGATGAGCTTTTGGACATTGAGCAGAGCGCTTCTCCGCATGATTGGGAAAGAGAAGGGGGAGGCATATCCTGCGACGTCGGCCCGGGAAGAGATAATGGCTTATTTCGATATTGGGAAAAAGAACGGTGTCTTGACGGATAAAGAAAATAAGATGCTGACCAGTATCTTACGGTTGGGCACAATACGAGTCAGGGACATTATGGTTAACAGGATGTCTATGGTGTGCTTAGAAGTGAACAGCAGCCACCGGACAGTGTTGGAGTGTCTCCAAACATCCGGCTATTCAAGAATACCGGTTTACCAGGGAGATATAGAGAATATCAAGGGTATCCTCTTAGCCAAAGACATTTTAGCGTATTGGGATCAGAAAAGCTTTCGTCTTGCGTCTCTCATCAGACCCGCGACCTATGTACCGGAGGTAATAACTATAGACCATCTCCTTCGCGAATTGATGCAGAAACAGACTCATATGGCGATAGTGGTTAATGAATACGGGGAAGTCGAAGGACTGGCAACCCTCGAAGACGTTATCGAAGAGATTACCGGTGATATTCAGGATGAATTCGACTCATCAAGCATTCAAGTAAAAAAGGCCGCACATAAGGCCTGGGAAATGTCCTAGGACCGCTTTCCCTGGGAGAAGGAACTCTCCGCCGAGGGCCTTGCAGTCTCCGTTTGATTGACCGCTCCATAAACGTGTGATTAGACAGCGCCGGAAGGAGATGCTTGATGCATCATGACCTATGCACACCCGTGAAGAAACATCGTTTAGCCTAAAAGTCCGTCAGGCGCTTTGGGCATGGCGATGACGGGCGATACATATTTACGGACTATTTCTCCGGTATTAACCGCGTTTAGTTTCTTAAAGAGGAAGTCAAACTTGTCTTCCAACTCGCTGCCGATTGCTTCTCTTACATCCTCGGGGAGGTCCCAGATCTGCTTTTTAAATGGTCCGAAAGCCTTCTTTCTGGTTTTATAGAGGAACTGCTCTTCCGTTTCTCCCTCCTTTCGTTCGTTGGCACAATCTTTTCTTAACCATGAGTAGATGCTATCCTTTAGCGCCGGCGGGAAGTGCAGGCTGTCATAGATGATGTTTTGAAAACCGGTGGCCAAATGGATTTCTGCGGCGGTTGTGGCCGGAAACCGGTCAAAGGCTTCGTCGGGGAGCGTTGAGGCTCCGTGTTGCACCGCACCACTTAATCCGTACTTTTCGCGGGCTTCGTGAGAGAGGCGATGCAGGGTGCCGAAATCAAGTTTGACCGCAGCTACAGTTCCATCCGGAAGGGGAACACCGCCATGGGTGGTTCCCGT
>JAFGRE010000031.1 GCA_016935335.1 Deltaproteobacteria bacterium | reverse complement strand
TTTTGGTTTGTATAACGATAATACTTTTGTTAAACTAATAATTTTCCTTTTACGAACTTATGGACCACAGGCACGAAATGAAGAAGATAGTAACCATAGCGGGCTCAGATTCCTGTGGCGGAGCCGGAATTCAGGCGGATCTAAAAACAATCGCCCTCCTGGGTGAATACGGCTTGAGCGTCATCACCGCGTTGACCGCCCAGAACACTCTGGGAGTTACCGGAATCCATCCGGTACCACTTACCTTCATTGCTTCTCAATGGGATGCCGTCGTTTCCGATATCCTGATTGATGCCGTCAAAACGGGAATGTTGTGGGACAAGGATGTCATTACCCTCATCGCCACCAAGTTAAGAACGAGCAAGATACCGATTAAGGTCTTCGACCCGGTCATGGTGTCGAAGTCAGGAGCGACCCTGCTCACCAGGGAAGGACAATCAGCCTTTATCGACAAGCTGCTCCCCTTAGCGACGATTGTCACTCCAAATATCCCTGAAGCCCGAATCCTCTCGGGGCAGAGGATCAACACAATTCGTGACATGGAACAAGCCGCCCGGCGCATTCATCAGCGGGGGGCACAGAACGTTCTCATCAAGGGAGGCCACCGCCGGGGGCCTGCCGTGGACGTCCTGTTCGACGGGAAGAAACTCTTCTTTTTTTCCGTTCCCCGTATCCAGACACGGCACACTCATGGTACCGGGTGTACCTTTGCCTCCGCCCTTGCGGTGGAACTGACTCGAAACCCTTCAATCCCCGAGGCAGTAGAAAAGGCAAAAACTTTCATTACCAAATCCATATCCTTCGGTTTTTCTCTGGGTAAGGGCCACGGGCCCACCAACCCTTATGCGGTTCTTCACCGCGACGTAGAGGTCTATCATGCCATCCAAGCGCTGCAGAAAGCGTTTCAGACTTTACAGGCTCACACGGTAGGGGCGCTGATTCCGGAAGTTCAGTCAAATCTGGGGTATGCAATTCCGTGGGCCCAATCAGCAGATGATGTGGTTGCCTTTCCTGGCCGGCTGGTGCGCTGTCGAGACACAATTGTTGCTGCAGGACCTCCAGAGCCCGGAGCCTCCCGCCACGTCGCCAACATCATCTTAACCGCAATGGCCTATGACCCGGAATACCGGTCGGTGATGAATATTCGTTATGAGAAAAGGGTTCTCCAAAAATGCCGCGAGCAAAAGTGGCGCGTCAAAAGTTTTGATCGTGCCCAGGAACCCCAAAAAGTACAAAAAAAGGAAGGGTCCAGCCTGGAATGGGGAGTGAGTTCCGTTCTTGATAAAAGTCATCGGATCCCAGATGTTATTTATGATTTAGGGGGTGTCGGCAAGGAGCCCATGATCAGAGTCTTCGGCAAGACACCTCAGGAGGTCGTCAGAAAAGTATTATGTCTACGTTAACAACATTACAGCGAGCTCGAGCCGGAGAAATTACTCCGGAAATGGAAGAAGTGGCAAAAGTTGAAGGAATTGATTCGGAAATTATCCGTCAGGAAGTGGCGGGCGGGCGGGTGGTTGTCTGTAAGAACCGGCATCGGGGCCACTGTCGTCCAACCGGGATAGGAAACCGTCTCAAGACCAAGGTCAATGCCAATATCGGAACATCGGAAAACCATGCCGACAAAGCAGTGGAACTGGAGAAACTGCGAGTGGCTGTGGCGGCTGGAGCAGATGCGGTCATGGATCTAAGTACCGGCGGCGATCTTAGAGAGATTCGCCGGGAGATTCTGAAAGAATCGTTGGTTCCTATCGGCACGGTGCCTATCTATCAAATCGCCGTGGATACAGTGAAGAAGGGGAAAAAAGGAATTGTGGAAATGTCGGTGGATGATATTTTCTCCACCATTCAACAACAGGGTGAAGAGGGCGTCGATTTCATAACCGTTCATTGCGGTATTACCAAAGAGGCGATGGCACGCCTTACTGCTCAGGGTCGGATACTGGATGTGGTAAGCCGCGGCGGATCATTCTTGGCTACGTGGATGGCCTATAACAACCGAGAGAATCCCCTTTATGAGTATTATGATCGTCTCTTGGAAATAGCAGCCGAGCATGAAATGGTTCTGAGCCTGGGAGACGGACTCCGACCGGGCTGCATTGCCGATGCCACTGACCGCGGACAGATTCAGGAATTGATAATGTTAGGTGAACTTACTCAACGAGCGCAGGATTTCGGTGTCCAGGTAATGATCGAGGGACCGGGGCACGTGCCGATTCATCAAATTGAGGCAAACATCCTTCTGGAAAAAAGTTTGTGTAACGGTGCCCCGTTTTATGTGCTCGGTCCGGTGGTAACCGACATTGCTCCGGGTTATGATCATATCACCTCCGCAATCGGCGGAGCCGTGGCCGCTGCTGCCGGCGCTGATTTTCTCTGTTATGTGACCCCCTCTGAGCACCTTCGGTTGCCGACGGTTGAAGATGTACGAACAGGTGTTATCGTTGCCCGAATCGCTGCCCACGCGGCTGACATCTCCAAAGGGAGGCCTTCTGCGATTGAGCTGGATAACCGAATGGCCCGATACCGCAAGGATCTCGATTGGGAAGGCCAAATCGCAACATCCATCGATCCTGAAACCGCCCGAAAACTTTATGAAAGCAGTCCTTCGGGCGACGGAACTACCTGTACCATGTGCGGCGATTACTGCGCTATCAAATTGATTAGAACCCAGGGGAAGAAATCCTGACTCGGTGGTCACATCTCCACCTACATTCACCCGCTGTTGCACCTTCGACACACGAGAGGGAGTGCTGACGAAAGGGGATCTACCATGCCGGGGGGATACGATTTTTACCTCATCCGCCTTACTTTCATGAAATTGTATCAGACTAAGGAGGCGCATACCGTCCAGGAAATAATAGGGATGACCCCCTTGCCTTCCCGATAACCGAGAAAAAACATGTGGTGGTTACCATGGTCAGGTGCCCATCTGCGCCGCATGGCAGCACTTGCGGCACGATTATAGAAGAGTTCCCCGGTAAGCCCCTGCTGGAGACACGTTTCATCGTGGTAAAAAAGCACGGGGATTTCCGCATGGTCATAACCGAGATACAGAGGAAATAATAGTTTCCTAGGAACAAGCCTTCTCTTCTTCCATCCTGCTATTCTTCTGAACAAGAAAATGCGGGAATGGCCTTTACGGAGAGATATTTTTCCCTCATAGCTTCGTCTGGAATGCTCATCGGTTTAGAGCCGAAAAAAGTTGTATCGATTATGCAACAGACGATCAGACAATCGATCATCGATTTGTTAAAGAAGGAGCAGGTATCCGTCCGCGACTTGTCAGAACTATTCGGCTGCAAGGAAAAAGAACTGTGCGAACATCTTGAACACATTGCGCGTTCCCTTCGTCCCACCAATCGTTTTGTGATCGTAGCGGCTCAATGCAAGCAGTGTGGGTTTCAATTTGCGAAGAGAACTCGATTTAGTCCGCCATCTCGATGTCCGAAGTGTAAGAGTGAACAGATCGAAAAGCAAAAATTCTCGATCAGATAATCAAGATATCTCAATAGGTACGGAACAAGGAATGATCAGGAAGAAAGACACGGTCGTTGTCGCCATGAGCGGGGGGATAGACAGCACTCTGGCAGCAGCCATGATTAAGGCGCAAGGATATGAGACGATCGGTGTTTCCCTGCGAATGTTCCGTGGTAATGAGACCGCACCTCTTTCACAAGACCCGCGCCAACAAGGAATAGAGTTCGCGGCAGAAATGGCACGAAGGATTGATATTCCCCACCAGATAATCGACGTCCACGAAGAATTTAATCAGCACGTAGTCGAAACATTCTGCCGGGAGTATCTATCCGGACGAACTCCCAATCCCTGTATTGTTTGTAATGAAAAAATCAAGCTCGGCATTCTCTTGAGCCGGGCGCGGAAAATGGGAGCAAGCTTTCTGGCCACCGGTCATTATTCGCAAGTGTTCTATGATGAACACACGGGTCGATACGTTCTGAAAAAAGGTGCCGATAAGGAAAAGGACCAGTCTTACTTTCTTTTTTCCCTAAGCCAGAAACAGCTCCAGTCAGTCCTCTTTCCCCTGGGAGGATTGACGAAAACAGAGGTGCGCCAAAGGGCGAAGGGATTGGGGCTTACTATGCTTGAGCGGACCGAAAGCCAGGAAATCTGCTTCGTCCCCGATAACGATTATCCATTGTTCATTCAAGCGCGTTTCCCGGAATTGGTGAAGCGAGGCCCCGTCGTTTCAACCAGTGGTGAATTGTTAGGCGAACATAAGGGAATTTTTTCTTTCACCATTGGACAGCGCAAGGGCTTGCATATCGCCCGGGGGCATCCTCTTTACGTAGTCGCCTTGGATAAAGAAACCAATACCGTGATCGTCGGTAAAAAAGAGGAAGTGTACCGAACCGAACTGATCGCATCAAAGACCAATTGGATTACCATGGCATCGCTTGAGAAACCGCTTCTGGTCAAAGCACGGATCAGGTACCGCAATCCGGAACAGCACGCACACCTTATTCCTTTGTCAAACGAGAAAGTGAAGGTGGTCTTTTTGGAGCCTCCCCTTGCCCTCACTCCCGGCCAAGCAGTTGTATTTTATGATGGGGATATGGTAGTGGGAGGCGGTTGGATTGAGTGACATAGCTTTTGGGGAGACTTTTACTCTTTGCAACCTCATTGTTTTGGGGTATGATTTTGTTTATTTCGAGTTCAGGCGGTTCTGATTTTCATACTCTTTCCCGTTAGGTATCTTTATGAACTACTATCCCCACTATCGCGTTTCCTTTGGCGGCCCCCTGACGCCGGCGGTTAAATCAATACTCATAGCCTGCGGAACGACCTTTTTGGTTCAACGGCTTGCCGCGCCGGACATGCTCGCCATCTTTGGACTTATCCCTCTGTATGTTTGGAAAAAATTTTTTATTTGGCAGCTTGCTACCTACATTTTTCTTCACGGCGATATATGGCATCTGATCTTTAATATGGTGGCCCTCTTTATGTTCGGGTGCGAGCTGGAGAGAGTATGGGGTTCACGATTTTTCTGGAAGTACTTTTTTGTGACCGGTATCGGCGCCGGGATCTGCACCGTCTGCTTCACCCCCGCCACTTTCGTCCCCACAATCGGAGCTTCAGGCGCGGTTTTTGGAGTTCTCCTTGCCTACGCTCTCTACTATCCTAACCGAATCGTTTATTTCAATTTTCTCTTTCCCATTAAAATAAAATATCTTGTTTTGATTTACGGAATTTTTACCTTTTATTTTTCATTTTCAGGCACCGGTGGCGGCATAGCCCACATGGCTCATTTGGGAGGGATGCTCTTCGGCTTCATGTACCTCAAATCAGATCTTTTAATAAGGATTCTCATGCAACCGATCGCGAGATTGAAGGTTATGTGGTTTCGTAGACGCTTTCGGGTGATTCATAAAAACAACAAGAAGCGGGACGATAACGACACTACTTATCACTGAGCATTCTCGTCTCCTGTGCACCCCCTGGATCGAATCGAACTCATTAGCTCCCGCTGGTTGGTTGAGTGATGTTGCTGAGGGTATGGCCAGCAAGGGCGAAAGGAGCGTCGTATGGCGGCAATTATTGTTCTGGAGATGCGCGGATTTGCAGACCTTGCGAGCCAACTTGCCCGGGATCTAGACATCATTGGCGCAAGCCCGGCCAGGGTAAGGGCGGCAATGATTCAAATCGTCACCGATACGATAGCCCTCTGTAAGCAGAAAAGCCCGTTTATGAAGATGCTCCATCTCGGTGGAGACAGTTGGTATTTTACGTTTGAAGATATCGAGCCTGCTATCCGATTTGCCTGCCTGTTTTTAACCAGGATCATTCGCCTTGTAAATGAGAACGGCCTTTTTTATTTAAAACCTTCTTTGGCGTTAAATATTGGTGAGCCTACCTTCGATGGAGAACGCTTCTTGGACGACATCTCCATCAAAACCTACCGGGCCGCTGACTCGGGATACCCATTCCGACTCTGCGTGCTGGGAAAGGCTATCGATTACGCGTCAAAGATTAACTGGGTCCAGTTTAAGCCGACTCCGGACAGCCAGCCGAAAGAACTGCAATGCATAGACTGGCAAAACAGCAGCCCCCCGATCGATAATGACGCTGCCGACTTTCCGATGAGACTTCCCACCTTGCTGCTGGACAGTGAAGTCATCTATTCCGACTCTACCAATGAAGCAGTTGCTAACATAATCCGTCAACAGGAGCGCGCGCAGTCGGTTTTTGCATTCGGAGGGCCCGTGCCCTATGACTCACCCATCTACCGCAATTATATTCGCTCTACCATAGCGGTATTAAAAAACAATCCTGCATGTAAATGGACCGTCCTCTCATACCTTCCTCAAAACGACCCGCTTTACACGTATACATGGTTGGAATTGTGTCGACGGTTTTCGCTCATGTTTTCTGATCGGTACGCTTTTGCCTGCCTCATCGTCCCTGAAGGCCAGCTCATCCCCTTCTCCTATCATATTTATGACGAAACAACCGTGCACATCGGATTGCGTTCATTCTCCCCACAACGCGGGACCCCTTCCATGAGTTCGGCAATTGTCTTTCGAAACAGCCGAATTGCGTCTCATTTTAAGGAAGAGTTTCTTGAAAAGTGGCGCCAAGTTGGACCACTCTCACCTGATGCCTTTACCGACATTTTTCAAAAACTGAAAGACATTACTCCTGAAATCAAGAAATCGGCACTAGATGCAGTCGATGAAATGTTCGAGGATTAAGTTGGCTCTGGAGTGTAGGACCAGAGCATATTTGTAAAAAATTTCATGCCGTTGCCTCTGAAGCGTCTTAGCAAGAAGGCTTGCCGTACCGTTCCCTATGAATCTTCAGTTCGTTGCGTGGCGGCGCTTTTGTCAATCCCTTCGGCTTCCCGATCGGAATTACCCCGACAATTTCCAAATGATCGGGTACGTTCAAGACCTTCCCAAGCCTTTCGGGCCTAAAAAAGGTGAACCACAGCGATGCCAATCCTGCCTCAGTAGCTGCCAATAGCATATTTTCTATGCAGGCAGATGCAGCTTGAAGCGCGCCATATTCTTGACCAAACAGACTTCCCAACCCCCCTTTGGCACGATCGCCGATGACCACTACCAACACGGGAGCTTCCTCCAGGAAGTCCAGGTTATAGTGTGCCACCCACTTCGGCCCCCCCTTGCCAACCGCTTCGTGGAGAGCTTCTTCGGCAACCCCTCGGACTTGAGATTTAATCCCGGATTGGGTAATTATAATGAATTCCCATGGCTGAAGGTTTAATGGATTCGGTGCCCACCGTCCTGCGTCTAAGATCGCGTTCAGCTGGTCAGGAGAAACGGCGGTGGTTTCAAAGGACCGACAACTTCTTCTTTTTTTAACCACGTCTGCAAATTCCATTCTTCTTCTCCCTCTGTAACAATTGCTAATGTGGATCCCCGGGAGATAATTTTATTCCCTGGGCAAACATTACGCCATCTGTTCGCTTCCGTCCCCTACCAATTAATCTTTTTCGCCACATCATCCACTACACCCCAGATCCGATCAATCCAGTCGAGATGCTCCGGTTTCATCAAGCACGAACGCAAGCAGGTAACATGATCTTGATCCCAGGTGATATCCTGCCAGGATTGAGCGAGGATCTCCTCCGAAAAGGTAACCAGCGCCAGATGGAGATTCTCGGATGCCGCCTTCTCAAATACCTGTGTGGACAGTTCAGATATTCGGCTGGCACGGTTTGCGCGGGGGGCCCAGCAAATGATGTCAAGTTCCGGGGAAAAAGCAGGCAGAAAACGAGGGTCGGCCTCTATGTTCCTAAAAAACCTTAGCGCTGCCTGCCGACAGCAATCAAGATAACCGGCAAACGTACCTTTTTTAACCAAAGGAAGAAGCTTTTGAGTAGCCCAAAGCGCAACGGCAGAGGCCCCCGCCCTTGAACACTCCAGGCTTATCTCCCCGAGGTGGAGTTCGTCGGAAGTAAAGTAGGTGTAAGGTGAGCTGTGCTTATAGAACATTCCCACAGAGGGGTCCTTGAAAATTATACAACCACATCCATACGGTTGAAGTCCGTGTTTATGGGGATCAATGGCGATAGAATCGACCTCTGCGAGGCAATCAAAATGTCTCCGCGTATCAACGCCGAGACTATCGGCAAGGGTAAAATATCCCCCGTAGGCTGCGTCAACATGAATGCGGAATCCATATTCTCTTTGCAGAGCACAAATCTCTGCCAGAGGATCAACCGAACCAGTCGCTGTTGTTCCGATAGTGGCAACAACGGTACCGACTTCATCCTCTTTGAGCATGGCTTCGAGTGCGTTAAGATCCATCCGTGCATGCCGATCACAGGGAATCGCCTCAAAAAAGATGTTCAGAACATCACAAAGCCGTTGATGAGTATAGTGAGCCTGCGTAGAGGCAACAATCTTGCTTCCCGGCCGACGGCACCTTGATATCCAAAGCGCTTCCAAGTTTGCCATTGTGCCCCCCCCGCACAGATGACCAACGTGTGTTTCCCACCCAAACATCTTTGCGATCTCCCCAACCGCTTCCTTTTCCATCGCGGAACTTGCCCTCCCTCCATCCAAGGCATGGTTGTTCGGGTTGATCCAGAGCGAGAGCATATAAGCAAGGCGGGCTATCGGATGAGGGGGTTTCAGCATTTGCCCGGCGTAAAACGGATGTTGATAAGGGAAATTATCCTGCATGCGCTCTGCGACCTCTGAGAGAACGGTCCGCATATCGTTAAGATCGATATCAACCGTCCACCCCGGTAAGTGCTTAAAACCCTCCTCCAGTCGCCCGAGAGCTTGGCGGAGAAGTATTAGGCTCTTTACTTCCAACAACATATTTCTTTCCTATCCCCTGTTTCTCTTGGAAACGGTCATCACGATTCGTTCCGCTACCATCCTTGGGCTAAAACGGGTTAGTGAGGAGAAAAATTAATCATACCGCATCTTGGAGAATTGAGCGAACTTTCTTTTTCCCCATGATAGACTAATCACCGCTTATGAAAAATGGTTTTCCTCAGCATCAGTTTTTCCGGTTCATCTTTCCCTCTTGAAAATCAATATATTCTGTGCAATTATAAAAAAATTTAGATAATCGGATCATTCCGAATATCGGTGAATCAGGTTTGTTGATATCACCCTTGCCCGTAACCACTGCAAGTCACGATTTTACTGAAGCATGCATTTTTACCAGGGATTTAATGAAAGGATGACGACAAGAAGAAAAACCCGCATTCGAACCGGCTTTATCTTTTCTCTGTTTGTCCTCGTCTTTCTTCTCTTTCTTCTGGCATTCCTGCGAAACGACTTCTTTCCCCTGGCTTCTCCGTCGCCCAGCATGTGCAGCACCTTGACCATCAATAATCAGTTTCCTGACAATACCGGTTGCCCTGAAGATGGTTCGATTGGTCTTGGAAGCGAGGGACCTCCTCATTCCACCGTTACGGGATTCATTCAGCCGGGTGAGTCGTTTTATTCTTTATTACTGCGACATGGTTTTCCTTCCCCGGTTATCGCTCGATTCGTAGACGCATACAAACCGATCTTTAACTGCCGAAACCTTTCTCCCGGAGAAACTTATGAGATTATAACCGATGAGCAAGACAATCTTGTAAGTCTTAGTATCGAAACAACTCCTTTCAACACCTATGAGTTGCGGCAAGAAGGAGAAGAACTGGTTGCCGTACAGCACGAAATCGTCCCCGATAAACGAATTGCGGTCATTTCCGGCGTTATTGACGGCTCTCTCTTTAATGCTATCACCAGTACCGGAGAAAGCGATATATTAGCAATTATGTTTGCCGACATCTTTGTATGGGATATCGATTTTCGCCATGACCTTCGCAAGGGAGACGAATTCAAGATAATTTTTGAGACCTATTACAAGGACGACACATTTATAGAGTACAGCAAGATCTTAGCAGCCGAGTATAGAAGTCGCAGCAAAATTCATCGGGCAGTCTTCTTTCAAGATCCGGAAGGACAAAAAGATTATTATACTCCCGAAGGGAGATCTCTTCGGCGGAGTTTCCTCCGCTCTCCCCTTCGATTTACACGGATAAGCTCCGGTTATTCTCATCGAAGATTTCATCCTGTTTTGAAGCGCTACCAGCCCCATTTAGGCATTGACTTTGCCGCCCCCACCGGAACACCCGTCTGGGCCGTAGCCGACGGCGTCGTGATCAAGAAAGGATGGAAAAACGGAAACGGCAACATGGTGACCGTCCGCCACCCGAATGGATATGAGACTATGTATAATCATCTTTCCCGTTATGCCAAAGGCATCAAAATAGGAACCCGCCTCAGGCAAAAGGACATTATTGGATACGTTGGGGCAACTGGGCTGGCAACAGGTCCTCACCTGGACTATCGAATGAAAAAAAACGGCAGATTCATCAACCCCCTTGCGGAAGAATTTCCACCTGGCTCTCCGGTCAAAGATTTGTATCGAGACAAATTTCTTGAGGTCTCTCACCACATGATTGTCCTGCTCGATCAGGATGAGCCCCGTTCGGTTAAGATAGCTGCTGATTTTTAAATCATCTCATACGTCTTGCCATGCGTGCTGTTGTTCAAAGGGTAACACAAGCTAAAGTCGAAGTTGACACCAATCTCATTAGCACAATCGGTGAAGGACTTCTTGTCTTTCTGGGAGTCGGCGGAGAAGATGACTACAATGATGTCGATTATCTGGTGGATAAGTGCCTTCATCTTCGGATCTTTGAAGACGAACATGGAAAAATGAATCGTTCTCTGGTTGATGTAGGGGGGGAAATGTTGGTTGTGTCCCAATTCACTCTCTTCGGCGACTGCCGAAAGGGTCGGCGCCCCTCTTTTGAGGCTGCCGCAGACCCTGAAACAGCGAAGGAATTATACTCCCGATTTATTGACCAGGCGAAAGAGAAGGGAATCATTGCAAGGACCGGCGCGTTTCGCTCTTTCATGAAAGTAAGTCTAGTTAACAATGGTCCTGTTACCTTGCTGGTGGACAGCAAAAAGGCATTCTAATGAATATGACCGGGGTCATCCTTTCAGGGGGAGCAAGCAGGCGTATGGGCCGCAACAAGGCATTTATCGAAATTAACGGGCAGCGAATCATTGAACGAACTGTCTCTCTTTTTAAAAATATATTCGAGGATGTCATTATCGTTACCAATTCCCCCTTAGACTATCTTGATTTTGATGTTAAAATCGTAACCGATCTCATCCCCGGAAAGGGTTCCCTGGGGGGCATATATACGGGTCTTTTCTTTTCCTCGACACCAAAGGCGTTTTTTGTGAGCTGTGACATGCCCTTTCTTGACAAAGAGGTTATTCAGCACTTCCTTGACCACTCTGAAATGGCCGAAATTGTCGTCTACCGTTCAGGGGACCATTGGGAACCACTCCACGCAGTCTATTCCCGAACCTTTATAAAACCCATCGAAAGGCTGATGAAACAAGATGACCTCAAAATAATTAAGGCCTATAAATGGGTTAGAGTCAGGGAAATAAAAAAAGAGGAACTGCAGCGGATAGACCCTGGTTTACATTCATTAGTGAATGTAAACACTCCCGAAGATCTGGAAAGGGTACTCACGAGCAATCCACATTTCCCCATCTCCCTCTGATGCAATCAATCTTGTTATGGTTCCGTCACAGCGGGAGAATTCTGAGTCAGGAGAAAATCTGGTGGACGGTTTGTTGCAAGCCCCTTCTCCGCCGGGTGTAGGGAACCTTGAGTCCTCGCTCTAAGCCCCTTTAATCTGTTGAAATTCACTGAACAGTGAATAACCTATCGACAAAAGTCTATTTAAGCTATAATGGCCACATAAGGAGATCATTGGAAGAAGCGCGTCCATCCTTATTAACATCGACCCCTGGTAACAACCAAAGAGAAACAAATTGGGGGCGTCCTCGAAATAGCAAGGCGACGGCAGATGGTGAACCATTATTTTTTTGTGGGCATCGGGGGGAGCGGAATGAGTGGTCTTGCTCAGATCCTGAAGACACAAAAGAATTTCGTATCCGGCTCGGACCGCATTTATGACCGGGAAGAAAATCAGGAAGTGTTCCACAGTCTGCAGAGGCAAGGCATCGTGCTCCATCCTCAGGATGGGAGTGGCGTCATTCCTCCCCTTGACGAGGTAATCATCTCGGCAGCAATTGAAGACAATAACCCCGACCTCAGAAAAGCGCGAAATCTTTCCTTGCCCGTAACGTATCGTTCCAGTTTGCTTGCTCGTCTATTCAATGCCGCTCGGGGTATTGGAGTTGCCGGAACCAGCGGAAAATCAACTATCACAGCCATGGCGGCCAAGGTTATGGACGACGCTGGGCTGGATCCTACCGTCCTTAATGGGGCGATCATTCCTGATTATAAAAAGGGCGGAGGCTTGGGGAATGCCAAGGTAGGAACTTCTGCGTACATACTGGTGGAGACTGATGAAAGCGATGATTCAATCGTCGATTTCTTTCCCGAAATTAGCATTGTGGCAAATATTTCGAAAGACCATAAGCCTCTTCCTGAACTTACAGGATCCTTCCTTCGCTTTGCGAAAAACACAAAACAAACGACAATTCTCAATGCGGATTGCCAGCACCTACGAAAGCTCATGACCCAAATTCCACCCCGAAAAATTGTCTCCTTTGGTTTAAACAAAGACTGTCAAGTGAAGGCAGAAGAGGTAAAACAAAAAGCAAGCGGATCAACCTTCAGAATAAACAACACCCTTTTCTCCCTTCAGGTCCCGGGCGAGCACAATATTTCCAACGCCTTGGCAACGATCGCCCTGGGAGTGACCCTGAAAATTCCTCTTGAAAAAATACGGGACTCTCTTGCCATGTTTACCGGTATAGCGCGGCGCCTTGAGTTGATAGACTCAGTGGGGGGAATACGGGTTTTTGATGATTTCTCCCATAATCCTGCTAAGATCGCTGCCGCCGTGGAGGCACTGAGGCCGTTAAGGGGCCGTTTGATCATCATCTATCAACCTCATGGTTACGGCCCCACTAAGTTTCTTAGGCACGAGCTAATAGAGACCTTTAACACCAGGTTGCGGGCAAAGGATATCCTGATTCTCCTCGATATTTACTATAGCGGGGGAACGGTCGACAATTCTGTTAGTGCCGGTGATTTGAAGAAAGAAATCAATGTTCCCCGCACTGAGCATCTGCACGACCGAAAGGAAGTTGTTCGTCGGGCAATCAACTTCTCCAAACCAGGTGATGCCATTGTGGTTATGGGAGCACGGGACAACACATTAACTACGTTAGCACGTGCCATTGCAGAAACGCTCAAAACAACGCTCCCATCAAGAGGAGGGGTGGAACCATCGAGGATCCCATTCCGCCCGAGCGATAAAACCAACGCGGGAAGGAGGGAAGGCATATGAATACCTACGATGAAGAAAAGAGGGAAAAGCCATCCTGGAGCGAACGCGACAAAATGAAAGACCAGAGCCGCCATGTGTCTCAAGAAAAATCATATCCCAAGAAGAGCAAGCGCTCCGAGTGGATTTCTAAACAGTACCGAAAAGAATTGGAGCGATTATGGAAGGGCAAGAAGGGTACTGATGCATATAAGAAAGCTCTCAACGAGATTCACAATTTGCACGGTAGCTCGAAATTCAATGCGTCTGCAAAGAAGTTTATCGATGAGTACGGGCTGCCTGATGACTGGAATACGCTCTTTCTTTTCCTTGATTACAGAAAAGCTGATGTGGTCAAAGACGTCCTCTTGAAACTGAATGATCTTCATCAAACCAAGAGTCTGACCGAAATCCAAGGTTTCAAAGCAAAGCTCGAAATCATGGCAACAAACACAACCAACGAGACCTTGAGACAAACCATTCATGAGATCTTGAGGGGATAGAAGGGTGGGAGATCCATGGGATATGAAAATCAGATGCGGAGGAAAGTGAGCGGCTGAACAAGAGGGATGAGAGAGGAGGAATCAACCGCTCACCGAAGCCATATGCCCTAACTATAAATATTACATATTACATTCTCCCCGCTGCTTTTCTTTTGGATGCCTTCAAGGCATTGAGTGTCGCTTTAGGCGTATCGGATTGTTTTTTTACGTGGGTAGCAAAGTTGCAGGTTCCATTTTTCCATTTTAGGCGTGGATCAGGATAAACTGAGCAATACTGCCCGCTAGGAAGTTCTTCGATGCGATCGCATCCGGTGCATTCATCAACCACCGAATGACATTTTCCTCCGTTATAACCGCATCCGGCTTTCTTCATGAAGACGCACTCGACCCCTGGTTTAACGGTTTGACAAATCATTGGAATCACCCCCTTTGTTTGTAAGGTATTTGTTTTTGTTCGTTAATGAAGGTAAGGACAAGAAGCGGTATTGTAGAATAGTTTTTCTATTTGTCAATAGTTAAATGCAAAAATGTTTCAATCGTGACGGTTTTCCCTCGGAGGACACACCTTTCAAAAGGGGAATAAGCGTGATCAAGACTTGAAAAGCATTGACAGTTAGGGTAAAAATAACAATGATTACGTCATCGACACATTTTATTACCCTGAGAAAGCCAACATCCTCGGCTTATCTCCTAATCGGAGAGGCTTTCAGGGGGGAAAAGGCATGAATGTTTTTGTTCAGAGTATCGGCGAGAAGGTCCTCGGCGGCAAAAAAATAAGTTTTCCGGAAGCACAAAAGCTTCTCCAGGTCGATATGAGCGATCTTGTCGATCTCATCGCTGTCGCCAATCGGGTACGCCACCAGTTTGTTTCAGAAGGGATAGATCTCTGTACAATTATTAACGCTAAATCAGGTCGTTGTTCGGAAGACTGCAGGTTTTGTGTCCAATCCGCCCACCACCATGGAGTATGTGAAACTTACCCCATGGTGAGCGTTGATGAAATAGTACGAGCGGCGCATGATGCTGAAGAGCAAAGGATCCAAAGATTCAGTATCGTTACCAGTGGGAGAGCGTTGAATTCCAAAGATTTCCAAACCGTCATCGAGGCGGCGCGCCAGATTCGCAAACAAACCGCCCTAGGAGTGGACTGTTCGCTGGGAATGATCTCCCATGAAAAGGCAACTGTCTTGAAGAAGGCCGGGGCAGACCGCTACCACCATAACTTGGAAACATCCCGAAGCTTCTTTGAAAAAATCTGCACTACCCATTCCTACTCAGATAAGCTGACCACAATAGAGGCCGTGAAAGAAAGCGGTCTGAGTATCTGCTCGGGAGGTATTATCGGCTTAGGAGAGGCTCCTGAACAGTGGCTGGAAATGATTTTTCAGTTGCGGGACCTGGAAGTTGATTGCATTCCCGTTAATATCCTTAATCCTCGCCCCGGAACCCCCCTCGAAGCCACCTTACCGCCCTCCCCTCTGGAAATAATTAAGCTCATTGCCATTACGCGGCTGATCGTACCGAATATCCCTATCAAGCTGGCGGGAGGAAGGGAAACCAATCTGCGGGATTTTCAGGCCACTGCTTTCCTGGCAGGAGTTACTGGAATGATTGTTGGTGGCTACTTAACTACCGGAGGACGCCGTATAGATCAGGATTTAAAGCTCCTAGAGGATTTAGGACCGCACCCTCGATCGGGACACGAAAAAAGGGCGGCACCAGTGACGGTCCCATAAAACTGAAACGCCCCTGGAGACAGCACGATGAACGTGGTGTTTATAGAAGCGATAACCCTGGACGATGCTTGGCATCAAGCGGTTTTTAATCTCTTCGACCATGGTCGAAAATACAAGATCGACAGTGGGAGCTACCCGGGAAGTGAGCGATTGGAGTTTGACTTTGTCGTCATCAAAATCAAAGCTCCGTGGGAAGAACCGCGACTGCCGCGAATCCCCGAACAACTTAATATACCGCCACCCGTGAGTGAAAAGTATGTTGTCGATTATTTTAATGACTATATCATGGGGGGTAAAAAGGCAGAGGGTGAAGACTATACGTATGGGGAACGATTAACCCGGGCGAATACGAAAAACGGCGGGTTTTTCAGTCAAATCGAACAGGCCATCAAACGCTACCGGGAGGAGGGGTTTGGAACGAATCAGATTATCCTCCAGATCGGTCAACCTTCAGACCTTCTCTTGGGCGATCCGCCGTGTTTGCGCCACATTGATACAAAAATTCGTAACGGCGTCCTTCACTTTTTTCCCTATTTCCGCTCATGGGATCTGTGGGGAGGGTTCCCGGCAAACTTGGCCGGCCTTCAGCTTTTAAAGGAATATATGGCGGCCGAAATCGGGGTTAAGGATGGGGAAATAATCGCTTCTTCCAAAGGGTTGCATATATACGAGCATGTAGAAGAGTTAGCAAAACTACGGTTCGGGAAAACCTAAAGGTCTGCCTGGGATTTCGTTCATAGCACGTCCGCACAGTTCTTATCATCAAAGAAGTTCAAGGAGAAACAAAAAAATGAATCAACACCTCGCGCTCCCAACCAAAGAGCCCTTCTTTACTGATTTCGGCTTTGAAAACATGAAGATCCTGCTGGAGCGTCTTCCCTTTGTTATTGTCGTGGTTGATAGAAACGAAAGGGTCCGGTACATCAATGCCCTTGGCGAAAGGATGTATCAATGTAGGCACTCGGATATCGTAAGCAAGCCCATCTCGAACCTCCTTTTCCTCCCGGACCCCAAAATCATTTCGGCTGGTATTACCAGAGCCTTCACCGTTGGTAAAGTTGTTATCCTTGAATGGGAGGAAGAGCAATACTACGAGGGGAGAGTATTTCACCGACAAGGAACTGTGGTGCCTCTTCTTGATGGGGAGGAAATTATATCCTATGCAGTAGTCGCCATCTTTGATACCACGGAACGCGTACGAACCGAAAGGAGACTGAACACAAGCCTTGAACATTACCGTATGGTTTTTGAGACTTCTCCTGATGCTGTCATCATCATGAAGGAAAACCAACAAATCATAGGAGTCAATCAAGCCTGCGAAGCTCTGACGGGATATAAACGGGAAGAGCTTTCGGGGCGATACTTTTGGGAAATCAGTCGCCAATTTCAGTCCCCCGGTGTTTCATCGAAGGACGCGGCAGACAAAATTTTCACCTTATCGTCGAAAAAAAATTTCGTCCGCACCGAATGGCACCTTCTCTCAAAAAACGGTACCGGTATCAACATCGAGCTTAGCCTCTCACCTTTAGAACCGCAACCCTCTGCCAGGACAACTGCGAATCGCCTTCTTCAGGCGAGCCTCCGGAAAACAGCAAAATAAGGCGCTCTGCTTCGTCCTTGAAAGAGTTGGTAACGCGCCGATGAAACCCGCGTGGGGAGGAATCATTTTGGCGGTTCCAGGAAGATTCCGTTCCTATAAAACTAAAAAAATGAAAAAGGACGAAAAAAGGCGATTTCGAGAGATTTGCTGCTCCCGATTTCCTGTGCGACATTGTTGAAAATCCAAATAAGGTTTTAAAAATGAATATGTTTTTCTCATCTTCTCACTTCCCCTATGTTTATCAGCAAATATGACTACGTCAGTTTTATTTTTCTTGTTTTTCAGATGGTTATCAATTGTGCACATTTAAGGTCACCGATTTCTAAAATCTCCCTGAAACTCACTTTGACAGTATCTTTTCACTGTTACTATTATGTGACAAAATTTTTCTTCGTACAATTCCTAGTCCCACGGGAGGAGAGCCCATGGAGGCACAATTCTGGAGCCAATTCGAGAAGAGGTTGAAGACTCGAATTGGCGCAACATCGTATAACCGTTGGTTATCTCACTTAACGACACAAGATATTTCGTCAAATACAGCCACCCTCTCGTGCCCGAACACGTTTGTTCTCGATTGGATCAGATTACACTTCTATGGAGATATTCTCGCGACCTTGCGAGAAGTTACCGGACAGGACCTCTCGCTGAGACTGGTGGTTGCACCGTCCCGCGAAGAAAAGAGTCGGAAGGATACCCTCCCGAAAAGGCAACTATCCCTTCCGGGCACCGAGAACTACCTCCATGGGCTGCCGTTTATTAACCGGGAGTATACGTTTACCAACTTCGTTGTCGGGCCGTGCAATCAGTTTGCCTACGCATCAGCCCAGGCCGTTACTGAGAGAAAATCCCGACTGTACAATCCCGTTTTCTTCCATTCTTCTGAAGGACTGGGGAAAACTCATCTTTCCACTGCCACCGGACAAAAAATTATCACCAATTATCCCGAAACAAAGGTTTTTTACACCACCGCAGAATGGTTTACCCATGAGATGATTCAAGCTCTTCGTAAAAACCTTATCTCCGAATTCAAGGAAAAATATAGAAAACGCTGTGATGTCCTGGTCATAGAAGACATACAGTTTTTACAGGGGAAAGATAAAACGCAGGATGAGGTTTTCTACACCCTCGATACCTTGATTCAGATGGACAAACAGGTCATCTTAACGGCTAACGCTGATCCCCGGGAAATTAATGATCTTAAGGCTAACCTTAGATCACGGATGGGAAGCGGATTGGTAGTGGATATAAAGAAACCGGACTATGAAACAAAACGGAATATCATTGCCCGCAAATGTGCCAAAGAACAGATCACTATTTCTGAGGAAGTGGCTGACTATATCGCCCGCACAATTGAAAGTAATGTTCGTGATCTGACCAGTGCCCTCATCAATCTTATTGCTACTTCTTCATTGTTAGGCCAAAAAATAGACTTGGATCTCGCTAAAGAAACCCTCAAAAGTTTTATAAAGAACAAAACGGTTACTGTTGCGGAGATTAAAAAATTTATATCTCACCATTTTAAGATCACCCTGGACCAGTTGCAGTCAAAATCCCGCAGCCGAGGTGTAACCTACCCTCGCCAGGTTGCATACTATTTTTGCCGAAAATATACGGACATAACCCTGTCCGCAATTGGAGAAAACTTCGGAAGAAACCATTCGTCGGTTCTCCGAGCCTTAAACAAATTTGAAACGAGCATGCGCACGAACAGGAATGTCCGAGATGCGATAAATTACCTCACCGACAAGTTTGAGAAATCATACCTTTAAGGAAGGCACCCACTACTTACTACCGAATTTCATCTTTAGGGTCTTTCAGTTTCATTTTTCTCTGTATTTCCAGTCGCTTCCTTATTTCCGCCTCTTTCCCCCTGTTGGTTGGTTTGTAGTACCCGCGCCCCTTCAAGGGTTCGGGAAGATGTTCCTGATTTACTAGCGCCTCAGGGAAGTTATGAGCGTACTGATAACCCTTCCCGTATCCTAAATTTCTCATCAACGTGGTGGGAGCATTGCGCAGATGAAGCGGAACCGGAAGGCTGCCTTTCGTCCTTACGTCCTGCAAGGCCTCACGGTAAGCGCTGTATATTGCATTGCTCTTGGGAGCACAAGCCAAATAGACTGCCACCTGGACAAGGGAAAGCTCTCCTTCCGGAGAACCTAAAAATCGATACGACTCGTATCCTGCAACCGCCAGTTGGAGAGCTTGGGGATCGGCATTGCCGATGTCCTCCGAAGCAAACCGAACCATCCTCCGTGCTATATACAACGGATCTTCTCCTGCCTCAAGCATACGAATCAACCAATACAGAGCACCATCAGCATCGCTGTCCCGGAGGCTTTTATGAAGAGCCGAAATGAGGTTGTAATGCTCTTCCCCCGCCTTGTCATAAAGGAGGGCTTTTTTCTGCATAGCTTCCTGCACATGAGCAGCCGAAACATTGCGGACGTTATCTTTATTGGGCTGAGTGCTTAACACCGCCAGCTCGAGAGTATTCAGCGCCGCCCGTGCATCACCGTCAGAAAACTGCGTTATATACTCGATGGCTTCCTCACTTAGCTGAACCGAATACTCGCCCAACCCTTTTATTTTGTCCTTTAACGCTCGCTCCAAGATAATAATTAATTCCTGTTCGCTAAGAGGATTGAGGGTAAATACCCTGCTCCGGGAAAGGAGGGGGGCAATAACCTCAAAGGAAGGGTTTTCGGTTGTTGCCCCGATAAGTACTATTGTCCCCCCTTCGATGTGGGGAAGAAAAGCGTCCTGTTGGGCCTTGTTAAACCGGTGGATTTCGTCCACAAAAAGAATCGTCTCCTTGGTGTTATATGTCCACTGGTGTCGGGCTTCTTTGATAACCTCTTTGATGTTCTGAACGCCGGATGTGACCGCACTAAAGGAGACGAAATGCTTTCCTGCTGTTTCCGCAATAAGATGGGCTAAGGTGGTCTTGCCTGTGCCCGGTGGGCCCCATAAGATCATGGAGGGGATTGTTCGGGCAAAAAGAAGTTGACGAAGGATTTTGTCCTCTCCCAAAAGGTGCTCCTGACCGACGAATTCATCTAACGTGCAAGGCCGCATCCGATCAGCGAGTGGGCCCGATGGCTTTGGGGCGTGCTTCGTCGTTGCTGGAGAAAAAAGATCCATCATTGCATCATGGTCCTGCAAGGGGTGGTTTGAATAAGAGACTATATGTTAAAGAAAGCACACTATAATGCGCCTCTTCCTTACCAAACGGCAACTCCCCTAAAATTACAGCCGACCCCACCGAAGGCAAAACCCTTCTCCCCCTGTTCCGCCTTTTGTTATTAATAGCAGATTGGTGCCTGCATGGCAAAAGGGCGAACTGAGACAATCTGACAATAAACCATCAGCTTCCTTGACAATACCATTTCTTTTCAACTAATATAACTGATTGTTTTTTGTAAAAACCTTTTTATATGGCTTGAGGTTTAAAATGAAACAGATGTTGTCGGGAAATGAAGCGATTGCTCGAGGTGCGTACGAAGCGGGAGTCACGGTTTCCACCGGATATCCGGGAACACCCAGCACTGAAATCATGGAAAGCCTGCTCCAATTCAAGGAGATTGCCGTGGAGTGGTGCCCCAACGAAAAAGTGGCCCTCGAGGTGGGAAGCGGGGCGTCTCTCGCAGGAGCGAGAGCGTTGGTCGTTATGAAACATGTAGGCGTTAACGTTGCCGCCGACCCGCTCTTAACTCTGCCGTACATTGGGGTAAAAGGAGGACTGGTGCTTGTAACTGCCGATGACCCTAACATGTACAGTTCCCAGAACGAACAAGACAACAGGCATTATGCCAGATTTGCCAAGGTTCCCATGTTGGAGCCGAGCGACAGTCAGGAGGCAAAGGATTTCGTAAAAATCGCCTTTTCCTTAAGCGAACGGTTTGATACATTGACTATGCTCAGAACAACGACCCGCATCTCACACTCTGAATCAATCGTACGGCCTGGACGCATCCAAAAAGCTTCAACTGCTTCGGGACCCCTCAAGAATCCCCAAAAGCATGTCATGGTTCCCGTCAATGCGCGAGATCGCCACCGTCAGGTTGAAAAGAGAATGAGGCGATTAGCAGCATTCGCAGAATCCTTTCCCGCGAATCGAATTGAATGGAATAAAAAGGACAGGGGAATAATAACCAGTGGCACATGCTATCAATATGCCAAAGAAATCTTTACCGATGCGTCCTTTCTGAAGCTGGGAATGGTCTACCCCCTACCGGTTAAGATGATCGAATACTTTGCCCGGCAAGTCAAAAATATATACGTAATTGAGGAACTAGACCCTTTTCTCGAAGAGCAGATCAGAAGTCTTGGTATCAAAGTCCTGGGCAAGTCCTTATTGCCTGTCTGCGGGGAGTATAATCCGGATATCATAGCTGAGGGTATAAAAGACGACAGCCGGCCAAAAGCGAAACGGAAGGGTAAAAAAGCATCCATCCCGGATCGCCCCCCCAATCTCTGCCCTGGTTGTCCCCATCGAGGTATTTTTTATTCCCTTAACAAATTGAAGGTCTTCGTAACCGGAGATATCGGCTGTTATACCTTAGCCTACATGCCCCCATTACACTCCCTTGATACCTGTGTGTGCATGGGGGCGGGCATTGGGCAAGCCCACGGGGTGGAACAGGCAATAAAGGGGGATGCCTTGGGGAAAGTGGCCGCCGTCATCGGCGACTCAACCTTTTTTCATTCAGGGATTACGGGCTTATTAAATAGCGCGTACAATAGAGGTATAAGTACGGTTATTATTCTCGATAATCGCTTTACGGCCATGACCGGCGGGCAGGATCATCCAGGAACCGGTATCACGATGCGGGGAGAACAATCCCACGCCATTGATTATTTTCAGTTTTGTCATGCCCTCGGTGTCAGGACAGTCCGAAAAGTTGATCCTTACAACCTCGAAGAAGTGTTCATGACGATAAAAGAAGAAGTAAATCGACCGGAGGTATCGGTGATTATTTCCGAAGCCCCTTGTATTCTTAATCGGCGAGAATACACTCCATTCCCCTTTCGTTATGAGATTGCGGCGGCTGCGTGTACCGGGTGTCGGCGTTGTCTTAAATTGGGGTGCCCCGCAATCGGGTGGAAAGAAATCCGATCGCGGGATGAAAAGAAAGGCAAGAAACTGAAGGCGGGCGTTGCCGAGATAGATCCGCTGCTCTGCATTGGATGTAGCATGTGTTCACAAGTATGTAACGAAGCGGCGATCACAGCATCATCGGGGAAACGATGATGCCTGACTCCGCCACCACCCCGAGCTATCTCGCCATGATCGAATCTGGCGAGTTTGCTCTTCGCGAAAGTCGGGCACGGCAATTACTGTCCAATTGTACGCTCTGCCCTCGAAGGTGTGGGGCTAACCGAAACAATGTTGAACGGGGCTTTTGCGGCGCGGGCAATTTTTTAGAAATCGCATGGGCCGGCCCTCATTTCGGCGAAGAACCTCCACTTATCGGAACCAAGGGTGCGGGGACAATTTTTTTTACTCACTGTTCGCTTCGATGCTGTTTTTGCCAGAATTACCAAATCAGCCAACAAGGGATGGGAAGGTTCGTAAGTGAGGAAGCTTTGTCAGAGATAATGCTTGACCTCCAATATAAAGGATGTCACAACATAAATTTGGTAACCTCGAGCCACTATCTTCCCTTTATCCTTAAGGCCATTCGGTTGGCAGCAGACAGGGGCCTTAAGGTGCCCCTGGTTTACAACAGCAGCGGATACGAGACCGTGGACACTCTAAGACTGGTCGAGGGAATCGTCGACATATATCTTCCCGACTGGAAATACGGCGAGGAAAGGATAGCGCGCGAGTATTCAAACGCTGTCGATTATCCTTGCGTTTGTCTTGCCGCCATTACGGAGATGTATCGTCAGGTTGGAAATCTGCAAGTTGACAACGAAGGCATTGCTCAACGGGGAATAATCGTCCGGCATTTGGTATTGCCCCACCATTTGGCCAACACTGAACTGATCCTTTCACTTCTTGTAGAGAACTTCTCCCCTTCAATCAAAATCAGCCTCATGTCACAATATGCTCCTGCTTACCAGGCACCCATGCATCCCCCCTTAGACCGCAACCTCCTACCGCATGAACACCAAGAAGCTCTCCAGATGATGGAAGCTTGTGCGTTTGATGAATACTGGGTGCAGGAATTGGAAAGCAACCAACTGTACCTGCCTGATTTCTCTAAGATGCGCCCGTTTCCCGGTGGTTATGAGGGTAGCAATGCTGTTTGATACCAAGATGTTCACGTGTGTTTTTTGATGCGGATTATCCGAGCCCGTTTTCCATAGGATTCGCGCAATCTATCCTGCTTCATACGCAAGCACGCTTTGTTTTAAGTAATAATGACTAAGAAGCCGAAACAGAAGAAAAAAAAGAAACTTGCGTCCCCGACGAAAACAAGTTCGTCAATTTTTTGCAGGACTCTTCTTCTCCTCTTTCTGGTCAGTTTAACGGGGGGAGCAATTTTTCTCCTCAAAAATCCGGAGGTAGTAACCATGATATCTCCGAGGCCGGAAAGACTCCCCACGAAACATCCACCGCCGCCGGTATCCCCTTTGCCGGTAAAAAAAACGAGCGCCCGGATTGGTCTTTACTTTTCCGATCCTCAGAGTGACTTTCTTGCTAAGGAAGTAAGAACGGTGATGTGGAATAGAGGAGATCCCAAGGATCAAATAGACGTTATTGTCAACGAACTCATCAAGGGGCCGCAGGGTAATCTCCAACAAACCATTCCGTCAAACGTAAGGCTCCGAAATATCGTGATCAAGAAGAAAGGAGTAGGAGTCATAGATCTTAGTAAGGAGCTTTCCCAAAATCATCCGGGGGGCACCTTAGCGGAAATGCATACGATTTACTCCCTTGTCAACTCGTTGCTTTTGAATATTGCATCCTTAAAACAAGTGCAGATCCTGGTGGAAGGACAAGCCCCGGAAACCCTGAAAGGGCATATTGATTGTCGAACTCCTTTTGACCTTAACCGTTCCATTATTAAATCCGGATAAATAATGGCAAAGATAAATACGCTTGAAAAAATTCGAAACATCGGGATCATCGCCCACATTGACGCCGGCAAAACCACGGTTACCGAAAGGATTTTGTTTTATACGGGTAGAACCCATAAACTGGGAGAGGTCCACGATGGACAAGCGGTTATGGATTACCTCGTTCAGGAGCAGGAACGAGGCATTACCATAACGTCCGCGGCTACGACCTGTACGTGGTTGGATAATGATATCCATATCATTGATACTCCCGGCCACGTTGATTTTACCATAGAGGTAGAACGGTGCCTCCGAGTTCTGGATGGAGCTGTCGTTGTTTTCTGCGCGGTGGGGGGTGTGGAGCCTCAGTCAGAAACAGTATGGCACCAGGCCGACAAGTATCACATTCCTCGTATTGCCTTTGTCAACAAGATGGATCGCATCGGGGCCGACTTTCACGGAACCGTTAATCAGATGAAAGAAAAATTAGGCGCCTTTCCGCTCGTGCTACAACTTCCGTTCGGGAACGAAGCCAACTTCAAGGGAGTCATCGATCTTATTCAAAATCAGGTGATACTTTGGGATGAAAACACACTGGGAATAACTTATCACGCCGAAGAAATCCCCGAAGAAAATAAAGAAGAGGCGTTCCACTATCGTGACATTCTTCTGGAGAAACTCGCGGAAAACGATGATGAGGTTTTGAATAAGTACTTGTCCGGTCTTCCTATCCCTCCGGAACACATCCGGCAGGTTGTAAGAAGGCTTACCCTAGGGATGAAAGCCACTCCGGTCCTCTGTGGAGCGGCACTTAAAAACAAAGGCATCCAGCCCGTTTTGGATGCAGTAACTCACTATCTCCCTTCACCAGTGGACGTTCCTTCCGTCGTAGGGACCAATCCATTAACCAACCAGGAAGAGCGCCGCCCGTGCAGTGAAAAGGCGCCATTTACAGCCTTTGCATTCAAAGTAATTAGTGACGAGGAAAAAAGAAAATTTACTTTTCTCAGAATCTATTCAGGTAAAGTTCATGCTGAATCAGAGGTGTATAACGCTACCAAGCGAAGCACGGAACGGTTTGCTCGTATTTTCAGGCTGCATGCCAACAAGAGACAACGATTAACGGAAACAACGGCTGGGGATATCGTGGCAGTAGCGGGGCTGAAAAACACTACTACCGGTGACACCCTTTGTACCTCTGGAAACCCCATTGTCTTAGAATCGATCGACTCTTATCGCCCGGTTATCTCCGTTGCTATAGAACCGAAAACGAGAGGTGATTTTGAAAGACTGGAGAACGCTCTCGCCAAGTTGGTGGATGAAGATCCGACCTTTAACGTCAAGCATGACGAAGATTCCGACCAAATCGTTATTTCCGGCATGGGAGAACTGCACCTCGAAGTATTGGTGACCCGGCTTCTTCAAGATTTTAAGGTAAATGTTACTGTCGGCAGACCCCAGGTGGTTTATCGGGAAACAATTACCAGAACAGTTGACGTGGAAGAAGTGTTTGATAAAGAAATTGGAGGGGCACAGAACTACGGGAGGGTCAAACTCAAACTTGAGCCCCTCAAGCGGGGAAGTGGCTTTGAGTTCGTCAATGCACTCCCAAAAGGGCTTGTCCCCTTTGCCTTTGAGAGTGCCATTCACGACGGTGCTCAAGAGGGACTTCTGAGCGGGGTAGTAGGGGGTTATCCGGTCGTTGATATCAGAATAACAGTTGTCGATGCCACGTATCGAGAAGGAAGCTCAACCGCTGTGGCCTATAAAGTAGCCACCGCAATGGCAATAAAGAAAGGATCCCAAAACGCTCACCCGATCCTGTTGGAACCCATCATGTCGGTTGATGTGGTCGTTCCCGAGAGTTTCGTCGGCGATGTCATCGGAGACCTCAACGCTCGCAGGGGGAAAATAGAGAAAATCATCCCCAAAGGCAAAGCCTCCCTGCTGAAGGCGTTGGTTCCTTTAAGACAAATGTTCGGTTATTCAACCAACCTGCGCTCTGCGAGTCAAGGGAGAGGGACGTTTTCCATGCAGTTCTCTCATTATGACCGGACGGACTAAGAGAACCAAGAAAAAACCCTTACAGAGACTCCTGCATGATTTCAGCCAAGTGCTTGACCCGGATCGCCTTATTGTAGTAGTGGATTCCATTGATAAACTGAAGTAAACATCCCATGCAAGACGTTACGACTATATCCACAGCCTCCTCTTCGATGGAACGATACCGTCGCTGAAAAATCCTCATAGATACGTCGTAATGTTTCAGGCCAAAACTTCCTCCTGATCCGCAACAAAGAGCCTCTTTGCCGGTTTCAATAAATTGAACTTCTGGTAAGCTTCTCAGGAGCTGTCGCGGCTCTTCAAAAATACCTTGCTTCCGCCGTAGATGGCAGGGATCGTGAAAAGTAACCCGGTACGACGGCGCGCTCGTACCGCGGTCGGATTGTGAACAAAATCCGACGCCGGTCAGAAACTCCGATAAATCCTGTACCCGTTCAGAAAAAGCAAGAGCCTCACGGTTCCATGGCTCGTCGGCAAATAAGGTGGAATAGCTCTTCAGATGAGCGCTACAGGAAGAACAAAAGGCTACGATGGGCCCTGGTGACGTGCTTCCGAAAACCTCGATGTTCCTTTTGGCGAGCCTCCGCACAACATCCATCTTCCCCAAGCCGTATGCTATCAGCCCGCAGCATCCCTGTTCACGCGGAATGGAGACGGAAATCTTGAGGTGACCCAGAACGGCGAGAACTGCCTCCGCTATATGCGGGTAAATGTAATTGGAGACACACCCCACAAAAATCGCAACCGAACCGGAGGTCGGATCGTGCTGGCGAGAACGGGTGGGCAAAAAGGCCTTATCCGCCAACTGAGGAAAGAGAGGAAGCTTTGAGGCACGAGAAAGAGGGAACCGCCAATACAGGCCACTCTCCCCTGGAATCTTCCTGAGAAACCGAGATAGAGCAATTTGCCCAACTTTGTGCAGGTTATCCATCCGTTGGGGAAAGGGGAGAATATGAGATAGGGCGACCAGAGTGGGAGATGAAAAGATCTGGCGAGAGGAGAGCGCTTCCCGTGACCTTTGAATAATTTCATCTCCTCGTACCAGATTAGGGCAGATCTCGGCACAGGCACCACAAAGAAGGCAAAACGAAATAAGTTCCTTCAGTCTCGCAGAGGCGATCGCAACCTCTCCTGATGCCGTGCATTCGATGAGAGCAAGTTTCCCTCGAGCTCCGGCAGGCTCTCTCGTACTTTCCCTGAAAACCGGGCAGACACTTAGACAACGCCCGCATTTAACACAGCGAGATGCGTCGATGGAAAGTTCACTCCATGGAGCTGTTACCACAGCGGCATTGTTCCGGCCGTGCGGTTTTTTCACGCTAACGGGGCGAGTCATAAAATACTTTCCCTGGATTGAGGATATCATTGGGATCGAAAATACGCTTTATCTTCCTCATTAATGCTATCTCCGCTTCGCTGAGTTCCATGGAAATATAAGGCGCTTTCGTAATCCCGATACCATGTTCTCCTGAAATAGTCCCGCCCAGTTTTAGGACCTCTTCAAAGATCTCGCCAACAGCCTTGTCTGCCTTTTCGATTTCTCCGGGAACAGCATCATCAACCATGAGGTTCACATGAATATTTCCATCTCCGGCATGGCCAAAAGTTGCAATTTTGAGCTGGTATCGGGTTCGTATATTCTCTATCCGGTCAAGGATATCTGGGATTTTGCTTCGAGGAACGACGATGTCCTCGTTAATCTTCGTTGGATTCAACTGCAATAAGGAGGGAGAAATAGCACGTCGTATCTCCCATAACCGGTCTGCCTCGACGGCAGTATGCGCTCGATTAACAAGAAAGGCCCCCCCCTTCCGGCAGATTTCCACCACCCGCTCTGCCTGTTTTTCCACGCTGGAAATATCGCCATCAAGCTCGATGAGCAGCAACGCTGCCGTATCCTTCGGAAGGTTCAGATCTCGATAGGTTTCCACGCATCTGATTGATTCTTGATCCAAAAATTCTAATTTTGATGGCACTATTTTATCCCGGATGATGCTGGCCACGGTCTCTGCAGACGAGCGCATGCTGCAGAAAACAGCCATTATTGTGACACTGCTTTCTGGCTTTGGCAGAAGACGAAGATATATCTTGGTAATAATCGCCAGCGTACCCTCGGATCCGACAATAAGACGGGTAAGATCATACCCGACAACCCCTTTCATTGTCTGTACGCCGGTTTTCATAATCTCGCCGGTAGGAAGGACCACTTCGAGCCCGGTAATATAATCCCTCGTTACACCGTACTTCAAACCGTGGGGACCACCAGCACATTCAGCGGCATTACCCCCCAGCGTGGAGAAGGCAAGGCTCGACGGATCAGGAGGGTAGTAAAGACCACGCTTCTCCACCTCTTCTTGGAAGTCTCCGCAGATAACGCCAGGCTCAACAATCGCGGTCAGATTCTCCGTATCGAGGGCAATAATCCGATTGAGCCGGGTGGTTACAAGAACCACCCCCCCTCTTACCGCCAAACTCCCTCCGCTGAAACCAGTACCACCTCCTCGCGGGATAACGGGAAACTGTTCCTTGTTGGCAAGGTCGATAACGGCTGAAATTTCGGCACCATTCGCGGGGAATACAACTGCGTCGGGCAAAAATCTCTTGTTCACCGCATCATAGGAGTAACAAACCAAGTCTGCTTGGCAGGTGGAGCAATTTTCCCGTCCTACAATCTTCTCTAACCGCCGAATCACTTTTTTCTTCAACACTACCCTTCCAGTCCTCCGATCTAAGGATTAAATTTCTTGATCCGTGGTTTCTTCGCACGGAAAAACCATCGACCCATGCGGGATAAGATAGGTCAATGGATTGTCTCCCACCAAACATTGTGCCTGAGCAAAAGCCTCTTCTAAAGAATGAACCGGAGTTATGGACATTTTTCGGACTACGAAATCAGGAAGTTCGGAAAGAAGAAATATCTTCGCCCTCTGAGCTTTCAGCAAAGTTGCATAGGCAGTTTGTCCGTTGATCTGGTAGTGTCTTCTCAACTCCGTTTCCATTTCCAGCGGATTCTGAAAACGAAGCCACCGCAAAAAATCCTGATTGCCGATTCCTTCCTTGCACGCAGCCACGAGGATCAACGCACCGCCCGAGCGCAGGGCGTTCATGGCATAATCCAACGTCTTATGAGCCTGAATAAAATTGATATCCCTCGGAAAGCCGCCACAGCTTGCGATTACCAAATCAGCTTTTTGCCGAAGCGGAACTTTGCAGAGACTATCAACAAATCGACATCCTTCAAAAAAAGCGGCCTTCCAGTTCCCAGCTACTATTTCAAGTATATCATCGCTGGGTGAAATAACAGTGTTCATCAGGAATGCCGGGGCAACCAACTCGCAGGCATCCATCATCTCTTCATGCATGGGATTTCCCTGAAGGTTCCCTGCACACGCATGGGGATGTCGTCCTTTTGCCGGCATAAGGGCTCTGAGATGAACGGCAACACAACTTTCGTAGGCAGCAATGCCTGGAATAATGCTCTTCCGGCCGCCACCAAAGCCGGCAAGATAATGTAATCCGATGCTTCCCGTCAGAATAACTTTATCTGCTTCCGCCGCTCGTCGATTGATAATCACCGGCGTTCCGTTTCCCGTTGTCCCCAATGACACCAAATCTTCTGTGCTTCGGCAGTCATGGTTCTGCAACCTGATCCGCTCCGCCACTGTTTCACCCACAACAGCCTTCTGTTCCTCAAACGTCATTGCTCGATGGATTCCAAGGGAAAAAAGAATGGTTATATCTTTATCTGGTATTCCTCTGCGCTGTAAACGCCGTACGATAAAGGGAAGGAACAGATGAGCTGCCGTATACCGGCTTAAATCAGAGACAATAATCACCACCGTGTCCCCCTTCTGGAGAAGGCTGTCAAAAGGAGGGCTTCCCACGGGTCTATCTAAGGCCGCAGCAATAGCGAGATTGAGGTCTTGGATGGGCGTTGCCTTTCGCGGCAAGAGAACACCTAAAAAATTCCTTGATGTGATAGTAATCTCCAGCCTTTTACAATGATACGAAAGAGTCGCCTTAAAGGACATATCTCCCGCCACGAAAAGGATGTTCCATGCTGTGGGTCATTGGCTGTGCCTAAACGCAATCACTCAAAACCCTTGTACCTGTTACCCAAAAAATGGTTCTCGCCTCTTCTGATTCAAAAAAAGTTCATTAAAATTCTTAAGAAGAGTTATACTTCCTTGAAAAGAAGGAAGCTGCAATCCATTATACTGATATCCCGAAAAACATGAAATCGAAATCTGCCTCAGGAGATAACCACAAAAGACAAGCCTGGTTTCAGATTGTTTTTGGTTTGATTTTATTGACGATTGCCGAAACTCTGATGTTCCTCGGGATTGAGCCCTTTGCCTCCTGCTTCTATCCTTTTGTGTGGTGGTCTTATATCATTATAATAGACGGTGTTGTTTATCATATTCAGAGAAACTCGCTCATAATCAACAGAACTCGAGAATTTCTCGTAATGATTCCCTGGTCGGTCATCTTCTGGCTTTTCTTCGAAATGACAAATGTGAGAATGGGGAACTGGCATTATTCCAATGTAATCGATCTCTGCTGGATCCGATGGACCGGTTATTTCATATCCTTTGCCACGGTCGTACCCGGCGTATTTGAAACCACCGAACTGCTGGCCTGTTGGGGATTCTATAGTGGCATTGCCACTCGAAAGCGCGTAGTACCAAAAAGTTGGTTTTTTGTTTTCTACGCCATCGGAATTGTCTCGCTGCTCCTACCACTCATAATGCCTCGATACGGTTTCCCACTGATATGGATAGGATTTATATTTCTCCTGGAGCCGATTAACTATGTACACAGAAGCCCTTCCTTGCTCCGGGACTGGGAAGAAGGATATTCAAGAACTCCCCTTCTTCTGCTGTCGGCTGGACTTATTTGCGGCTTTCTTTGGGAATTTTGGAATTACTGGGCGGCAACGAAGTGGATCTACACACTCCCGTTTTTCAATGACCCGAAATTGTTCGAAATGCCCCTAGCTGGTTATTTGGGATTTCCTCCTTTTGCGGTAGAGTGCTATGTAACCTACCATACGTTTTTACTCTTAAAGCGTCTGAAGATTTGGGATCAACGCCTTACGCACAGGCTGGCTTCGGGGGATTCCCTTCGCTGGGCAGTTCTTGGTGTATCGCTACTTGTCGCGTTGCTGTGCACTCTTGCCTTTCTTTGCATAGACAACTATACGGTCATTTCATTTCGCACGGTAGGGACTCCCGCTCCGTAAAGGAGAAACTGTTAGCCGTCTTTAGACTCATAATAAAATACCTTAAGGCGTAAACATCGCCTGTCCCGGGAACCACGGGAGATAAACCGAAAGGAAGAATGCTGATAGTATCTGCCTTCCGGGAAGTATGCGGGCTCCTTTGCCATGCGCTCTAGATGGCAAAAGTGCTTGCAAATGATTCTGAATGATGCTAAACAAAATCGGTTATGATAAATAATCAGTTGTGGTATCGCCCGCTCACCGGAAATCGCGTGAGAAAGAAACTCTGTCAGGTAGACCTGTAGCTCATCATGAGCATGCTACCCAGCAACGCTTCGCAGGCTCTGAGGAAATAGCAGCTCGGTGTTGCGTCATTTCCCAGGAGTCGTGGGGGAAACCCCATTCCTTCCTCCTGGCAAAGGATCCTTTCAGCATGATACAGATGTTCCATGTCTACAAGATCTATCCCCCCAACTACCGAGCAGTCGCTGATGCAAACTTAAAAATTGATAAAGGAGAGTTCGTCTTCGTCATCGGTCCCAGCGGTGCCGGCAAAACCACCCTGCTAAAATTGATTTTTGGGGCCGAACCTCCCACAAAGGGCCAAATTATTGTTGATGGTATCAATACCGTAAGAGCCAAGACATCCACCATTCCTTTGTTGCGCCGCCGTGTTGGATTTGTCTTTCAAGACTTTAAGCTGCTTAATCACCGATCGGTTTATGATAATGTAGCTTTAGCATTAGAAGTGCTTGGCCTGAAGAAAAAGCTTATCAGAAAAAGGGTCCTTCAAGTCCTTAAGCAAGTGGGCTTGCTCAATAGAATAAACGCAATACCCCCAGCGCTCTCAGGGGGTGAACAGCAAAGAGTTGCCATTGCGCGAGCTATTGTTAACGACCCGATCCTTCTTCTTGCCGATGAACCAACGGGTAATTTAGATGCAGACATCACGAAGGAGATTATGAAACTTTTTAAAGTTATTAACTCATGGGGAACAACAGTCGTTATTGCCACCCACAATAAAAACCTTTTAAGTTATCACCCAACCAAGCTGATTGTCTTAAAAAAGGGAAGTGTCCAGGGGGTTTTCGTTTCGAGTCATAAGAACTCAGGCTCGTTTGTTCCCCAAAACGTTCAGTAAATAATGTGATAATCAGAAAGCTCGTCTACTTTACTGCAAAAGCGATTCAGAATATCCGACAGTTTCTTCTTATTAATCTCATTACTGTTGGCATAATCAGCCTTTCTTTGATTGTGCTCAGTTCCTTCTTAATGATATCTCTGACACTCCAGAAGTACTTGGATACCTGGAAACGGCAAGTTCCGGTCGCCGTCTATATCAAGGATGGTCTGCCACCTGATGAGACCACTGCGGTCAGGCAGAAAATAATGAACTTTCATGAGGTTGAGGAGGTTTCTTTTATTTCCCCCGAAGAGGCGATCCGGTCGTTACAGGAAATATTTCCCGGCCAGGCGCACGTATTCGGAAGCCTTAAGGAGAATCCCCTCCCCGCCTCCTTTGAAATTCGCCTTAAGGTTGGATACCAAAGCCCCGAGCGGCTTCGGACGCTAGCGGGCAACCTTGAGAGAATTCCCGGCGTCGATGAAGTGGAATATGCCAAAGACTGGATTGAAGGGTATGAAAGTTTTTTCAATTTTGTCAATACCGTTGCCTGGACTATTGGAACCATTATCGTATTCGCAACCATCTTTATTGTTTCCAACACCATTAGGCTCACTGTCTACGCTCGAAGAGAGGAAATCGAGATAATGAAGTTGGTGGGAGCCAGCAACCTCTTTATACGCATCCCCTTTCTTTTTGAAGGGATAGTGCAGGGACTTTTGGGGGCGGTGCTAGCGTTGATTGCGCTTTACGGCTCTTTCCGCCTATGCGCTGGATGGCTTGTGCATCAGTCATTTTTGCCTTTGCAGTATGTGCAGATATCATTTCTTCCCTTGAATTACGGACTCTTCATTTTGATTGGAGGAATGGCAACCGGGTTGCTAGGAAGCTTTTTCGCTTTGGGCAGATATTTAAGAGTGTCATGAGCTATGATCAAGGTAGCCTTTTCAATCGGTATCGCCGTTGGTTTACTGGGATTCGTTCCTGCCGTCACCCCCACACTTTCGTCTGACAGACCGGTTTTTTTTGGCTGGTTCGAAATAAAAGCCGCCCAGTGTCAAGAGGAAGAAAACAAAAAAAATGGCGGCCAATTACTTAAGGAAAAGAGTGAATTGGAAAAGCTCCAAAAAAGGATCGCGGACAAAAAAATTCAAATTCAAACCACGAAAAAGAAGGAAAAAAAAGTCTTGTCCGAGCTGGACGAAATAGAAAAAATGCTTTCTCAGAAACAAGCAGAACACAAGAACTACGTCGCGAAACTCGAGGAGAAAAAGCAAGAGATTGAGAGGCTGAATGACGAGCATGCAACCTTGCAGTCTGTGCTTATGAGAGAGGAAAAAGAGTTGGCTTATCATGTAAGAACGCTTTATAAGATTAGCCGGCTACGAATGCCAGGCGTTTTCTTCTCTTCCGACTCGCTGGGGGACGTTATGAGGATCAACAGCCACATGATCCGCGTTGTTGATTACAGCGTGAGAAGCGTTGACGCCTATTCCGAATCCCTCGAAAAAGTCCAGAAAAACAAAGAATTCTTGAATCAAAATGAAAAAAACCTTACACTATTGATTGAAAAGACTGATTCAACGCACCGGCAAATTCTTCATCATAAAAAAGGGAAGACAGACCTTCTGGCGAAGATAAAAACGGAAAAAGAAATTCATCTTGAAGCGCTGGAGGAACTCAAACAAGCCTCTCGCCGTTTGCAGGTATTAATTGATCAGTTGGAACAAGAGATAAAAGCTGATACTATACATCGACCAAGAGCCTTTCCCGTCTCTAAGAATAAGTTGTCCTTTCCGGTGGCGGGCAGTATTATAACGCATTTTGGCAAGCATGAAGACCCGGCATTCTCTACCATCTCTTTTAACAACGGGATAGAGATCCTGGCGCAAACGGGGAGTGCAATACATGCGGTTTTTGAAGGTAGCGTCATCTATGCCGGTTGGTTTAAGGGCTATGGGAATATCATTATAATCGATCACGGGGATGGATATTATACGCTTTCTGGTCATGCTTCCGAACTTTTCAAAAGGGTCGGTGACCAGGTTGAGGAGGGAGAGACTATTGGACTTGTCGGCGAGACGGGCTCTCTTAAAGGGCCTAACCTCTACTTCGAAATCCGACACCATGGCCAACCGTTAGATCCGTTAACGTGGTTGCAAAAAAATAAATAACAGCTGGTATTGTCTGAAGATAAGGAGACCAATTGTGAGCAGTAAGAAAACTACACTTTTATGGCTTTTATTCCTTGCCTTTTTTGTTTTGGGATATCTCATCAACCAAAACAGCACCTTTGTGTCGGCGGTAACTGATAAGAATTACGAAAATCTCAAAGTATTTAGTGATATCCTGTATACCGTACAGAAAGACTACGTAGAAGAAACCAACGTAGACGACCTTGTAGAAGGCGCAATAAACGGCATGTTGAACACCCTGGATCCCCATACTTCATACCTGCCTCCCGATTTATACAAAGAGATGCAAGTGGAAACTAAGGGACGATTTGGTGGATTAGGAATAGAACTGACCGTTAAAGACGGCATCCTTACGGTAGTTGCTCCCATCGAAGACACACCAGCGTTTCGAGCCGGCATTAAGGCCGGAGATCAAATCTTCAAAATAAACTCGGAGACAACAAAAAATATGACTCTTGTTGACGCAGTAAAAAAGCTGCGGGGGAAAAAGGGCACCAGCGTAACTATTTCTGTTATGAGGGAGGGACTCACACAACTGCAAGAACATACAATCATCCGTGATATTATTGAGATAAAAAGCGTCAAACACAAAACCCTCTATGACAAGTTTGGCTATATCCGTGTAACTCAATTTCAAGAACAGACTACGAGCGATTTTAAAAAAGCTTTAGATGAGATAGAGACAAAGATCCCCTCTCTTGCAGGCCTCATCCTTGATCTTCGCAACAATCCTGGCGGATTGCTGCAACAAGCAGTTGAAATATCGGACGAGTTTATTGATTCAGGGCTTATTGTGTATACAGAGGGCCGTTCGGCATCCCAAAAAATAGAGTTTGAAGCGCATAAGAAAGAGAAAGTAGCCAATTATCCTTTGGTTGCGCTGGTTAACGCCGGATCTGCCAGTGGATCAGAAATTGTGGCAGGTGCGTTGCAGGATCATAAGAGAGCCCTTATCGTAGGCACCCCGACATTTGGCAAGGGAACCGTCCAGACCATCATTCCCTTGGATAATGGCGGTGGACTACGACTCACTACGGCAAAGTATTTCACTCCCAATGGTCGTTCAATTCATGCAAAGGGAATTGAACCTGATATTATTGTTGAAGATCAAATTGAAGGGCCGGAAAAAGAAACGAATCCAGTGCGTTTTTTGCGAGAAAAAGATCTTGAGGAACACCTGGGCAAAACAAACACCGGTGAAGTGCCCAAAAATGATGATACTGAATCAAGCGCCGTAGAATCTTCCAATGACAACTTTCAGGATGATCCGCCGTTGAATCGAGCGGTTGAACTCCTTAAAAGTTGGGAAATCTTTCAAGGCAAACAAAGTACCCCTGGTAATTAGACCAATTGCGTGCGCCATGGAAACTCAAGCTTTACTACTTATAGTCGTTTTCATACTGGGAGGTTGTTTTGTTCTCCTTTTGCTATCATTGATACCCTTCCTGAATCAACTAAGAAGGACAGCCCGCCAAATTGAAATAACGGCGGCGAGCCTTGATTCGATCGTCAACAACGAACTTAAGGCACTGCTTACACGTGGAGACGTTCTTCTGAGGGAGTTTGAAGAAATCCCTGCGCTCGCGAAGGATAGAATAACCCATATCTCTAAGGGGGCGTCTCGTTCCATTATAAGGGGAGTAGGTAGCCAACTCATCCGAGGGCTGATTCTCTGGGGTTTTAAGCAAGGGTGGAAAAAAATGACGAGCGCACGGAAAAGGAAAGCCTTATAGAATCGGCTCTTGATTTTGCAGAAGTATAATAATAAAATTAGACCGAATAGAAAGGGGGTTATGAGATGAATTCAGAGCGACCTGAGTATGGTTTTGCAGCCTTGGCGTTGGCATTTGTTACCGGCGGATTTATTGGGGCGACACTGGGGGTTCTTTTTGCTCCGCGCCCTGGGGTGGAAACACGGGAAAGAATAAGAGAGCAGGCGGGAGAAGCTTGCGAGCGCCTGCGAGAAACAGCTGACGGCCTGAGAGAACGGGCTGAGGAATTAAAGGAAGCCGGTAGAGAAAAATTCTCGGATGTACAGGGCAAGGTTCAGGAATCAGTGGAAAAAATCAAAGAAAAAGTCTCTGTGAAACAGGAAAAGGGGGAAGAACCGGAAGTATAGTTTTGGCTTCGGGCCCTGTTGCTTCCAACCTTTTCGCCTTCCCGGATGGCTCACTTTCTTTCCCCTTTAGGGGTGTGGGAAGATGATTTTCTTGTTGTGAGTGTAGTGAGGAATTTTTTATGCCGCGTGAAATCTCTTTGGTGCGAGAAACGAGTGAGACGAAAATCTCTCTACACCTAAATTTAGACGGTACCGGTAAATTTGAAATAAACACCGGCATCCCTTTCTTTAACCATATGTTGGCATTGATGAGCAAACATGGTTTGTTTGACCTGTCAATTGCGGCCAGTGGTGATATCGAAGTGGATTTCCACCATACTGTTGAGGACATCGGTATTTTACTCGGCGAATCCATCAAGCGATGTTTGGATAACAAAGAGGGGATTCAACGGTACGGATGCTCGGTGGTTCCCATGGATGAAGCGATAGCGCACGTGGCTCTTGATATTTGTAACCGACCGTATTTGGCGTATAATCTTCCCATTTCCCACGGCACGGTAGGGGGCTTCGATATTGAAGTGATCAAGGAGTTCTTTCAGGCACTGACCAATTCTGGTGGCATCACCCTTCATATCAATGTCCCTTATGGTGATAACAGACATCACATCATAGAGGCGGTTTTTAAAGCCTTTGGCAGAGCTTTATCCAAAGCCGTCACTATTGATGCTCGGATCCAGGGAGTAATGTCAACAAAAGGCCTCCTGTAGTGTCGTTCCCCCTCCTTTTCAGGTTGCAAGGGACGAGTATCAATTCGCGCTGTAAAATTTTGACCGCATATTTAGAACGGTGAGCTTGAATTTATGAACGTCGAAATTAACGACGCCCGTCTACAAATTATTCCCGCCATTGACCTTAAAAATGGAAAATGTGTTCGCCTTAGACAAGGAGAAATGGACAAAACAACTGTCTTCTCCGGTTCCCCCCCCACGATCGCCCGTCAATGGCAATCTTTAGGTGCCCAGATGTTGCATCTCATAGACCTTGACGGGGCATTTGCGGGAACGCCCCGGAACAAGCCGGTCATTCGAGAGGTAAGAGAAGCCATACACATACCGATTCAACTGGGAGGGGGGATTCGGAGTATCGATACTATTGCCGAATATCTTACCATGGGAATAGACCGAGTTATTTTGGGCACGGCTGCCTATGACAACAGACGTCTCCTCTCGGAATCCTGTTCCAGATTCCCAGGGCGAATCGTTGTCGGGATCGACGCCCGAAATGGCAAAGTCGCTGTGAAAGGATGGGCCGAGCAAACCCCTTTATCAGCAAATGACTTAGCCCGACTATCAGAGATGGAAGGAGCGTCTGCTATCATTTATACCGATATTACCAGGGATGGCATGCTGACCGGTATTAACCTCCGTGCCACCCAGCAGGTAGCACAAGCAGTATCGGTTCCTGTCATCGCCTCTGGAGGGGTGGCCACACTACAGGATGTGTTAGAGATCATACCCCTTGTCAAAGAAGGGGTAAAGGGAGTCATTATTGGCCGGGCCCTCTATGAGGGAACAATAGATCTTACGAAGGCATTGCAGGCGGTGAAAGATCTGAAGAGCTTGTAGCGAGGAAGTCTACCTCACTATTTAAACACAGCAACGCATTTCCCAAACATCCTTGCTTCTAAATCATAGCGTTAGTCTTTCCCCCTAATTGCCGCGTTGACGGAGCCGTAACAGAAAAAATATGATCCATTTTCTGTCTGTTTTAACAAGAGTTATTTCCGTGCTGTTCTTTTTTTCAGCATGCAGTGTTAACCCTGCTACCTTAAAGCGCGAGTTTAACGTTATTGGTGAGGAAAAGGAGATCCGTCTGGGGCGCAATGCCAGTCATTCTGTCACTCAGAGCTTTGGGGGGGTATATGACGACACTGATCTTCAGAAATATGTAAACCAAATCGGACAAAAGATAGTTCAGGTTTGCGACCGAATCTACCTCCAATACCAGTTTCAGGTCATCGATAGCCCGGTCCTCAACGCTTTTGCCCTGCCCGGTGGGTACATCTATGTCACCCGCGGTTTACTTGCGGAGCTCCAAAACGAAGCTCAACTGGCAAGTGTTCTAGGCCATGAAATCGGCCACGTCTGCGCTCGTCATAGCGCCGTTCAGCTTTCTGAGACATTGGGCTACCAACTGGTAACTCTGGCAGCATTGGCAGCGGGACCAAATGCAGGAGAGGTCCTGACCGTAGCTGCCTCACTTACCCAGACCATGATGTTGGGGTATAGTCGCGATCGAGAATTTCAGGCAGATGCCATGGGACTCAAGTATATGTACAAAGCCGGCTATGATCCAAAGGAAGTAAGTGGTTTCCTCAGCCAATTGGCTAAGAAGTCTCAAGGGCCCGGAGGATATGGGGTGTACAGTTCCACACATCCCGATATTTTCGATCGGATACGAGAAACTCGAAACAGCGCGAAGCTGATGGTTGCGTTAGATCTCGCCCACTACAAAATTCACCAGAAAGAAGGAGGCGGTGAAGCACATGTTACCAGAGAAGAGGTAACGGGTTACCGGGGAAACGTCCTGGAGGACGAATATAAAGCCCACCTGGAAGGTTTGCTTTATGGCTCCCGCGAAAATCCCCGCCGTATCCACATCTATACCGTCCAAGAAAGTGATACTATAGAATCAATAGCCGACGAGATGTTCGGCGGAGATAGAATTCTGGCTCAAGAAATTGCAGAACTGAATAATGTGGAAGGGGGGGCTTTTCTTCAAGCGGGTACGAAGCTAAAGCTTATTTATTAGGGATCCAGGCTGATATGCCCTCGAGCGTGATAGAGTAACAAGAGGCCGAGTGTCATTGCAGTGAAACCGAATACCCTCAGATAAATGCTCGGAACTGATGCTAGTTGGGAAAGAATATTTTTGAGTTTTTTGGGAAATAAAAAATGGGGCAATCCCTCGATAATCAGGACCAGACCCAAAACGTTGAGAAAATAGTAAAAATCCATGTAATGCATGAAACCTTCAATTGGGTGATCCGCACGAGCGGTCTGACTCCATCCTATGAATTTTACGTCCGTCTGTCAAGGGTGCTTGCTAAAAGGAAAAGAGATGGCCTCCGCCATTTACTCTAGCAAAAAGGCCGCTCCCCTGTCGCGTAAAACGCATGTACCGTGGGCGGGAATTTTTTTCTTTTTGTTGGCAAGCTTTAATTGCCAGTTCGTGCTGGCTGACATCTACCGATTTGTCGATAAAAACGGGGTGGTTCACTTTTCAAATGTTCCCACTGACCCCCGATATCGCCTTTACATTTCCGGGGGGGGGCGGAACAAAAACCACGAGTATGCCCGATACAAGGACGTAATCCGGGAAATGTCAACCAGATATAAAGTTGATGAAGATTTGATACGAGCAGTTATCAAGGCAGAATCAGACTTCGACCCATCCGTAGTCTCTCATCGGGGGGCCAGGGGCTTAATGCAGCTTATGCCAGAAACCGCACTAGATATGAACGTAAAAAACGTCTTTGACCCCCGAGAAAATATCGAAGGGGGAGTCAAATATTTACGACGGCTTCTTAACATGTTCGATAACGACTTACCATTAACGCTTGCCGCCTATAATGCCGGAGAAAACATCGTAAAGGAACATGGCTGCCAAATCCCCCCCTATAGAGAAACCCATGTTTATATTAAAAAAGTATTGCGGTATCTCCAGGATTATAAAAGAACAAAACAGTGAGGATCATTTCATTTAAGAATTCTCCCCAGCAAGAAGGCGGTTACCAACCTTTCCCGGAGATCCCTTTCCGCCCTCAATGAAAAAAGCCCCTTTCCCAGGGGCAGATGGTTAAGAGGCTTTTTAATCATAAAAAAAGCCTTACACCCGTTTAATGGAGTAAATGGAGGAGAAGAGAATTGAAAACGAGTGTAAGGCTTAAATGCGTCAACTATTTATTAATAGTATAGATCTCTTTTTCTTAAATATCAATACCAAATAAATTCTAGCACAATACGGATATAAACTGCGTATTATTTTAGAGATAAAAGGTAAGACCGCAGGTTCTTCTTCTGCTTCTTGAGGCGAAGTTTCCGACGCATATTTTCCCGGTGAGACTCAACGGTCCTCCGAGAAATGTTCCACAGCTCCGCTATCTCCTTCGCCGTCTTTCCTTGCCTGATAAGATTGGCAACCAAAATTTCTTTAGGGGTAAGGCCCAAGTATTTGGATCCTAAACTGCGTGCAAATGGGGAAATAATACTGTTAATATTGGACTCCAGCACCTCAAAATAGGCCCGCTGCTTCGCATTCAAACCACTCTCCCTTAATTTCTGCAGGTAGGGTCCTATAAGTTCCTTCAGATTTACCATCACCTTTTCCTCAAGGTCAGCCTTATCCTCATCCCTTCTTTTCAGCAACACCTTTAGGGCAACATTCACTTCCTCGAGGCTGCTGCGTTTTGCCTCGAGTTCTTTTTCCCGCTCTCTCAATGTCTTCTCAGCCTGTTTTCGTTGTGTAATGTCCGTAAAAAAAGAGAAGAAACTCTTCTGCCGTCCGATCTCGAGAAAGTTTTGACTGACTTCCACGTCTATAATACGTCCATCTTTTCGACGGCATTTCGTTTCAAACCGGTGGCATCCGATTTTCATGGATAGCTTCCGGTGCCCCTGAAACGATTCCAGAGACAACAACGGGTCAAGATCAAGAACATGCATTCCGATCAATTCATCCTGCAAATAACCGGAAATCAAAGCCGCTGTCGGGTTTGCCTTAAGAATTTTTCCTTCCATATCCGTTATAAAAAACCCATGCATAGTGGTTTTAAGAATCAATTCGTTCCGCAAAGTCTCCTCTTGCAGCGCATCCTCCGCCCGCTTCCGCTCGGTAATGTCAATCATCATTCCCCATATCATATCTCCCTCAGGCACTGCGCTGAGTATTGCGCATTTGGTTTTTCCGATTTTGGTTAGAACTTCAACTTCAAAATTATCAACAGATCCCTTTTCCTTTACAATCTGAATAAGCCTTTCCCGATCTTTTCGATTCTTGTATCGCGCCACGACGCCCTGAGAAATAAGTTCCTGCGGCGAATTGAATTCAAACATAGCCATCAACGCCCGATTTGCGTAAAGGATGTCGCCTTTGAAGTTACTTCTGTAAATACCCACAGGAGCATTTTCAACAAAATCCCTAAACTGCTTCTCAGATTGCCAATACCCTTTGATGGACTTCTCCAACTGAGCAGTCCGATCACGGGGATTAGCCAATTCTTGCTCCAGAAGGCCCTTGGTTTTCTTCTTGTCATTCATCAGGCTCTTCTCCAAAGATATGTCACGTCAATGATTGGGATTCTTACGCGATACCAACTTTGTATTATCTTACTACAATTAAAAAGACGAAGAGAGAGATTCCTGGCTCAGCAATTTCGGTGGAAGCGAAGTCAACCACCCAACGCCAACACAAAAAAAGTCTTGCACTCTTCATTAGTTGGAGTATATAGATGATATAGGAAGGTAAAAAAGAGTGCAAGACCTATGAAATTTTCACGTCCGAAATAGTCGCTTTACATTTCCCTCCATGCTGAGTTAGAGAGGTTAGAGGAAGGCAGCGCGAAAATCGCATCTGCTTTTTTTAAAATATCAGCTTTTCCCAAAAAATCAATCACAAATAATTACCTGTATAATGCTTGCCTAAAACCAGTATTATCATTGCAGGGAGAGCAGGTAGGATCTGAGGTTTGTCTTTCTATTTTTTATCTGGAGTTTCCTCCGGATGTTGTCCCTATGGAATTCAACCGTCCTACTGGAGAGATTCCACAATTCCGCTATTTCCTTGCTGGTTTTCCCTTGTTTAATAAGATTGGCCACCTGAATTTCCGTAGGTGTAAGATTAAGGTATTTAGAGGACAAAGTCCGCGCAAAAGGTGAAATAATATCATCCAGGTTTGATTCCAGGATTTCCAGATAAGACCTTTGCCTGGCATCCAGATTGCCTTGTCCTATCTTCTCAATATACGGTAGCGCCAATTCCTTCATATTTACCAAGACCTTATCCTCCAGTTCTCTTTTGTCTTCATCCCTCCTACGCAATAAGACCATCAAGGCAGTATTTACTTCCTCAAGGTTACTGCTCTTTACCTCCAGTTCTTCTTCCCGCTCTTTAAGTACCCGCTCCGCCTGCTTTCTTTTCGTGATATCATTGAAAAAAGAGATAAGTAATTCCTGCTCCCCGATTTTTAGAAAATTCTGACTCACTTCTACATCCGCGATGTGGTCATCCTTGTGCCGCGATTTTGCTTCAAAACGATTAAACCCTTTTTCGACAGCAAGCTGGCTGCGCTGCTTAAAGGCCGCTAATGAGTCCAGCGGTTCTATGTCGAGGATGTTCATCTTGATCAATTCTTCCTGCCTATAGCCGGTAATCATAGAAGCCGCCGGATTTGCTTTTAAAATATTACCGTCCAGGTCTTTAATAAACAATCCGTTCATGGTAGTCTGGAGAATCATTTCGTTGAGCAAGGTTTGTTCTTCAAGCGCCTTGCCCGTGTGCTTGTGCGCTACGACTTCCTGTTTCAATTGCTCGTTAATTGTAACCAATTCGGCTGTGCGTCTCTTTACTGTTTCTTCTAAATCCCCATGCGCTTTCCGAAGCGCCTCTTCCGCCTCCACTTGCTTCGTTATGTCAATCCCAATGCCTCCGTAAATCGTCGGCTTCCCTTTTCTCACTACCGGGAACCTGAACGTCCGATAGAAGTGAGACTTCTCGTTCTTATCGAACACAGCTTCAGTACTTTCCCGTATGTTTTCTCTTGAAAAATCGGACCATTCCCCGGTAACCCTCTCCGCCAATGTGCTTGCCTGTTCTCCGAATGTATCCCCCATGTATCTATTAAGATATGTAACCCGCCCAGCTTCATCTCGCATGCAGACAATCCCCGGCAAATGATCCATAAAGGTTGAGAATCTATTTTCACTCTCTTGCAAGGCTTCCTCTGCCCGCTTCCGTTCAGTGATATCCACTACGCTCACTAACGCTTTGTTGAATCGTGATTTTTTAGAAGGAAACGCGATCTTCAACAAAATGTTGATGGGCTTTCCCCGAAACGTCTGGTTCACCGATTCGCCTTCAAACGAGGTCTGCCCCTCTGCAAGAGCGATAAGCGATTCGTGAAACCCGGAAAGTTCTCCCGGCACAAACATTTTTTCCCTCTCAGAGAATTGCCCTCTATCATCCGCTTCATATAATCTCATCGCAGCATCATTGGTGTCGGTAATTTTTATCATTTTTATCGCCCGGCTTATAAACTCCGGATGTTCGTCCAAGTACTCTCGAAAATTCCGCACCCCTTTCCTCCGCAGTTCGTCAAGGGCAGACCTAAGCTCGGAGATATCTTCCTCCCGAAGTGAAACCAACGCATTATCAAAAATATACCGGTATCTTTCTTCACTCTGTTGAAGAGATATCTCAGCCCGTTTTCGTTCTTCAACCTCCTGCTGTAATCGTTGATTAACATCTGTCAGTTCCGCGGTTCGTTCCCTAACCCGCTGTTCGAGTTCGTCTTGAGCTCTTCTAACGGCCTCTTCTGCTCGCTTCCGGTCGGTAATATCGCGAACTAACGCCTGTAAAACCATCCGCCCCCTTAATTCAAGCGTACTGAGCAATACCTCAGCCGGGAAGTCCCCCCCGTCAATCCGTCTATGCACCCACTCAAAAAAACAGAATCCCTTTGCGAGAGCTTCCTTAATGTGCTTGTTGGCAGCAAAAATCGACTCCTCCCCATCGGGCTGGATCGGGGGAGATAATTCGCCGGGGTGTTTTATGGTGAACTCCTCTTTCGCTGAACAACCGAACATTTCAAGCGTTGCCTTATTACAATCTAGGAAGCCGCCGCTATCGGTCAACATAATTGCGTCCGGCGTCGACTCAAAAAGGGCGCGATATTTCAGTTCGCTTTCTTTAAGGTCCCTTTCAGCTTGTGCCCGAATTGTAATATCTTCATAGGTAACAAAATGCCTTCCATCCTCTAAGGCGATTCCCCTAAAATGAATGACCCTGTCCCTTCCGTCTTTACATCTGACGTTATAAATCCTTTCCCTTTTTGCGCCCACCTCCGGTTCATCTCCCAGGTCTTCCTTCCAGATGGTAATCACGTTTTCTCGATATTCTTTGTCGGGGTATGCTTTCTTAAACCACGTCGCATTATCCGTAACATCTTCGAATGTATATCCGAATATTTCGGTAAATTTCGGATTGAAATATTCAAACCGCTGTTCTGAATTCATAATTGAAATGCCAAAAGGGGCGGTCTCCGCCAAAGTTCTAAACATCTGTTCACTGTGTTGTAACGCCTTTGTCGCATGTTTTCGCTCCGTGACATCCTGCAAGATCTCTATCGCTCCCGTGATAGTACCCGCAACATCCTTAAGCGGTGCTGCGCTGAAAGAAACCCATCTACCATTTTCCCCCAAACCATGAACAAAATCTTCAGCCTCATAAGCTCCGTCAATAATGGCGGATCTTCTATACGCCCTCCCGGAACGCTTTATTATCTCTTCCTCGGGAAGGCCATCCACTATCAAGTCAGCAAGCATCGACCTCTCTGTTGGAGAAAATGCTTTCCACTGCTGCTTGGTTTCCACCATCTCCTCCGCAGAAAGACCCGTGAGCTTCTCACAGGCCTTGTTCCAGTGTTTGACCATGTGATCGGTATCGATAACGAATGTCGGTATCGGGCTCCCTTCAACAATGTGTCGCAGTTCTTCCTCACTGTTTCGAAGCGCCTCCTCTGCCCGCTTATGGTCGGTGATGTCTATCATCATCCCCGATATAATGTTATCAGCAAGAACCGCGTTAATCAGCACGGGCTTCGGCCTTCCAGTTTTCGTAATAAGTTCAACCTCAAAGTTGTTTACAACACCCTTGGTTTTTATGAACGCAAGAAATTCCTCTCTATCCTCAGCCCTCTTGTATCTTGCAAAAACCAGCTGGGTTCCAAATTCCTCGGGAGATTCAAACCCGAACATTTCCACCAGCGCCTGATTGGCATAAAGGATATCTCCTGCAAGGGTGGTCTTGAACATTCCTACGAGGGTGCTTTCCACCAGGTCTCGATATTGTTTCTCCGCTATTTGATAAAACTTTTCTTTCTCCTCCAATTCAGCAATGCGGTTCTGTAAACGAACCACCTCTTGCTCTAAAGATTCGCTGGTCTTCTCATTGCATTGCATCTTTCACCCTCCAAGAACAACTAACCTGTTTTTTAGGAAATTCTATAAAGGCATACGCCATTCGCTATTATCATATAGAAAGTTTTGTTGTCAATAAAGCGCTTAGGGAACCAATACACTCAACAATCAAGTAGTTATTTAATATAAAAAAGCCATTCTTTAAAGCGCTCTTCAGATCCGGATACTATACTTTTTACTAGTCTCGAGAGCTTGTGCGTCACTGTGCCAGGTGTTTTTTCCAAAACACGGTTCTCTATTTGTCGAACGGGGAGGACTTTCGTCGGCGTACCCGATAGAAATATTTCCTGGGCCTCGAAAAGAAGATCAGGCAGTAAGGGCTGTTCAATCGCCTCGACGCCAACAACGGAGGCTAACTGAAGAAGAGACTTCCGCGTAATACTCTGAAGGACCGAATTCAAGGACGGCGTCATAAGCTGACCATCTTTAACAAGGAACACCGATTCTGTCGGACCTTCGGCAATTAACCCTTTCGTATCAAGCATGATGCTATTGTCAAAGCCGCGGGACTTGGCTTCCGCCTGAGCGATCATTCCGTTTAAATAATTGGCTGCCACCTTAGCCTCAATGGGAACCGTCCCGGGATCAAGCTTTCGCCATTTTGAAATACAGACAGAAACGTTTTTGGCCAAGGGGAAAACAACATCGCCTAGGTCCTGGATCGGATCCACAACGAAGATGGATATTTCCACCGCCTTAGCGGGGGGAAGAACTCCAAGGGCGATCTGCGGATAATAACCCATAATTTTGATAAGGCCTTTTTTACAAGTGTTGCGCTTGACCGTCTCAATAACTGCGATGTAAAGATCATCTTCCCCCAGAGGAATCTCCATCCCCAGCAAACATGCACTCTTAAAAAAACGCTGGATGTGCTCGTTGAGTCGAAAGATCGCTGGACCATCGTTCGTCTCATGTAAACCCAGCACCTCGAAAATAGCTGAACCACGACTGAAGCTATGGCTCATCAGATGGACTGTTGCCTGATCCAAAGCAACATAATCTCCGTTGAAATAGACAATCCGATCACTAAGCATAGAGATCACTCCTCTGGCAAAACACTTTCACTTCTTCCCGGTCGTTGCCTTCGCACCAGTCTCCATCAGGAAGAGTGTCAGAATGATAATCCCACCCAAAATCATTGCGGTAACTAAAAAACCGGTCGTATAGGCGCCCAATGTTCCGGCAGCCACGAGAGGGGATGTCACCACGAGCGGCACAAAAAATCCTCCCGCATTCAACAATGTGGCTACGATGCCGGAAGCGCCCCCCATACACTCCGGGCCGATCTCTGGAAGCTCCACCAAAATGGCAAACAATACCGGCTGGATGCTCCCGAAGATAACCCCGCCGATAAAAATAAGAATCCCCGTAGCACCTCCCGGCGAAAAATACCACGCGAAGAATAAGCACAGTGCCGACACAGCTGCGCCGAAATGTACGAAGGGCTTTCTGATTCCTATGCGGTCGGAAAACATGGGGAGAAAAAAATTGCCGATCACGAGTCCCCACGTAAGCAGTGAAGCGATGGCGCCAGCCGTTTTGGGACTTACATGATGCACGTTTTCAAGGGCAGACGGAAAGTTCCCGGAAAAACCGACAAACGCTCCCAAATACAGGAACTGCGCCAGTGCTATCAGCCAGACGTTTTTACTTTTTATTCCCCGTTTTATACCGGTGACCAAAGGGGGCATTTGGATGTGCACCCCCTGAGGAACATCTCGTGCGAAAAGCGCCCACAAAAAAGCTGCGGCAAGCATTAGGATGCCGATAGTGAGAAACGCCGGTTTCCATCCTCCGAAGAGAGGTCCCGTGAGCAAACCAAGAGCAGCGCCAATATTAAGTCCGGAAAAATAAATTCCTGAGGCAAGCCCGGCTTGCCGTGGCGGGAACCAAATCCCAACAAGCTTGGGGAGATTAGGCATAATGACTCCGTAGCCGATGCCGAATAGAGACATAAGAACAAACATGCCCATAAAAGATGGCGTAAACGTTCTTGCGATACCGCTTATTGAGGCAAGCAACGCAGCAACCGCCACTATCAGTCGAATGCCAAACCGATCGCCCAACGCTCCTCCCCAAAGGGGGGTGAATATGCCGATGAGAAACGGCGCAGTGAGTATCAGCGTGAATTGGGCATGTGTCAAACCAAATTCAGGAAAAAGCCGGAACGCCAATGAAGGGATTAAAAACCACGACCACACCAAAAGAGTAAGCACAAGCCAAGCCAATCCTAAAACTATCCACCTATAACTTGGATATCTCTCCGCTTCAGTACTCACTTGATAATCCCTCCTCTTTTAATTGCTAATAATGCTAACAAAAAAACCCATTATTTATCAGCTTAAATCATAGGACGGCAATCGCTTCCACCTCAACCATCATTCCCGGAAGTGCTAACGCGCTAACTTGCACAACAGTCTGAGCCGGCATTTTCCCTTTAAAGAATTCCGCCTGCGCCGCACCGTAAATCGGTAATTTTGAGATATCCACAAGATAAACCACTAGTTTCACTACATCATCAAAACTTGCACCCGCTTGTTGAAGGATCGCATGCAGGTTCTCAAAACTCAGCCGAACCTGGGCTTCAAAATTATCCCCATGCATTACAACCCCGTCCGCTGAAATACTCGATTGGCCGGAAACGAAAATGACCGATTGGCCGCCTTCGACTCTCCAGGCTTGAGAAAACCCGTACTGATCCTGCCACGTCCAAGGATTAATTTGAGTTTTTTTCATGACATCTCCCTCAATAAATTAAATGGATTCTAGTTCCCATCTCCTCCGTTTCCATTAAGCCGTAATGATATAGCCAAGCCTGTTGCCTTGATGGTAAGAGAAAAGAGGATACAATAGAACGTACTGGTTCCACAGTGTCATTACCAAAGACATTCGTGACGAGTTTTTTAATGATACGGCGAATGATTGTAAAAATCAAATGGTTGACATGACCAAGAAAATGGGATGTACGTCGGAATCACTCTTCTCGAATTCAAAGGGAGAACAGGTGAAGCACCTGCATCATACTTCTCATGCTGATGAGATGTGAAAAATGTTGCATTGTATAGCACCTTGGACTAATAATAGATCGTTAACTGCCGTGTGTTTGCACCAAGGAAAGGCCAGGAGATAAGAAGGTAGATATGGTGTTGAATTTCTTTAACCACTAATGAACTCACGTAAGACAGAGGAGGGGTCTCATGGCAGATTATGATGCGGATGTGATCATTGTCGGTGCAGGACATAACAGCTTGACTGCAGCCCTATATATTCAAAAAGCCGGACACAAAGTACTTATTATCGAGAAGGCAGAGGTCCCCGGAGGCGCATCTAAGACGGCAGAACTCCTTGAACCCGGATTTAAGCACGATCTCTATGCCACCAACATCGGCCAGTTTTTGGGATCTCGCGTGTATGCTGATTTTCAAGACGCATTTCGCCGAAGCGGATTCGACATTGTAGCGATCAACCAGCCATTTGCGAATGTCTTTCCCAACGGCAACTGCATCCGTATGTATACCGACGCGGAGAAAGCGTACCAAGAACTCGCACGGTTTGCATCGCGGGACGGGCAGGCATGGAACGAAATGGTAGCCTATTTTAGTACAATCGCACCGTATATGTTTCCCATCCTGCAGCTACCCATCCCTTCGGTGAAGATGCTCCTTCACTTCTGGAAAATATATCGACAGCTCGGCTTTAACGATGCGCTAAACCTCGTCAAGGTCTTATTGACACCGACACGAGAATTCTTTGACGAACGGTTTCAGACTGAAGAGGCCAAAGCTCTTTTATCTCCGTGGGCCTTCCACCTGGGGTTAAGTCCTGACTGCGCTGGTGGCGCAACTTTTTCATTTCTTGAATCCGTGGCTGATCATCTTAATGGCCTTGCCATCTCCAAAGGCGGCGTCGGTAACCTTATACATGCTATGGTCAAGGTAATTGAAGAAGGAGGAGGCCGGCTTTTGTATGGAAACATGGTGACCGAAATCGTAACCCATAATGGTGCTGCCGTTGGTGTCAAAACTGCGGACGGACAGACTTATCATGCGAAAAAGGCAGTGCTGGCCACTGTCACTCCTCGCCAATTTATCGAACTGGTCGACCAAAAGGAGCTTCCCGAAAAGTTTGTAACCAGTTGCAGAAATTTTCAGTATGGCCCAGGAACGCTGATGATCCACCTTACCTTGAACAAACCCTTGGAATGGGAAGCTGCTGAAGACTTAACCAATTCTGCCTATATCCATATCGCCCCCTACGTATCAGATATCTCTAACACTTACAGCCAGATCATGAACGGCCTTCTCCCCAGCAACCCTCTCCTGGTAGTGGCCCAGCAATCTATACATGATCCGGAGAGGGCTCCGGAAGGAAAGCACGTCATGTGGATTCAGGCGCGCGCATTTCCGCAGGAAATAAAAGGTGACGCATTGGATGAAATTAAGGTCGGAAGCTGGGACACCATGAAGGAGCCGATCTATGAACGAATCATTAATAAAATCTCGGTCTATGCTCCTCAAATTAGGGACATTATCAGAAAAGCAGTCGTCCACACACCGCAGGATCTTGAGAACGATGATCCCAATTTGGTTGGAGGTGACATGGTCGGTGGGGCTCATCATTTGCATCAGTTTTTCCTGTTCAGACCTGTGCCCGGATGGTCACGCTATAAGACACCTGTCAAACGATTATACCTCACCGGTCAATCAACCTGGCCGGGATGCGGTATGAATGCCTCGGCAGGCCACCTGGCTGCCATGGAATTGTTACGGGGCAAATAACGCTTTCATATAGCCCCGTCCTGCACGCACCATAAGATGCTCTACCTCTAGGTCGGTGACAAGGTAGCGCTACCTGGCTCCAGTATAATGTGGTGGGGCCTCTCAACGCCATACGCCATCTCTTGTCTCAAAACAGGGAATCTAAATTTCTTATCCAATCCCAGGGGCTTTTTTTATGTCACACAGAAGCGCCTTGAAAACAGGAAATCCTGAAATTGAATCGCGATTTTTATCATCCGTAATCAAGTTAACATTGCTTTCCTTCCAGCCTTCCACCTGAATCGGAGACCCGCCTCCTTGATTTACTTCTACAACACCCTGTAAAATATCATCCGTAACTCTCGCTCTAAACTTCACGCTTCCACGGACGGTCGTGACCATCACATCATCCCCCGTCCTAATATCACGCGCCCGGGCGTCTTCAGAGTGCATAATCACCTCAGCCGAGGGTTGGAATGTGACAAGGCCGGGAATATTGAGGTGCTGGCTCCGAAATGTTGACTGGATTCGTGTTCCCGTTGTCAATGTAAGCGGAAATCGAGTATTAAGGGGATTCGCTTCCGGGCCCTCGGCAACTCCCTCATAGGCGGGTAATGGATTATAACCATACCCACTCAACAGCGAAGAGCTAATTTCCCATTTCCCCGATTTCGTTGCGAACCCCGGTTTGTTATCGTGGCGCAATGCCCCCGATTTCCATTTCTTCTCTTCACCGTCCAGTGCATACGTGGGCGCCCTTAAGGGATCAAGCAGTGATACCGGACCATCTTTTGATCGGCGCTTGAATTGTCTGAAGTCTACAGGAAGATCCTGGGTAACGAATCGCACCATCTCCTCTTCTGTCTGCGGATACAGATGACCGTATCCCAAGCGTTCAGCCAGCTTGGCATAAATAAGATAGTCATTCATCGCCTCCCCAAGTGGTTCGATTACCTTCTCGCGGTATTGCAAGGCAAAAGGTGGAACAAGGGCCGGATAACCGCAATAAGACGTTATTTCATAATAAGTAGTCGCCGGAAGCACCAAATCCGCATAGCAGGCATCTGCGTTCAAAAACCGGTCAACAGTAACGAGGTAATCAAGAGCGCCAAGGGCTTTACGGTAAAGATTCGTATTGGGAAAACTGGTCAAAATTGAAGCGCCGCCGATAAGAAGAAACCGAATTTTGTACGGATCATCATAAAGTACCGAGCGGGGGAATTCCATGAACTGACCGGTCTGGATTGCACTGCAATGGTAAGGATACCTGTCCATACCAATGGGCGGTACATCTATAGGAAACGTCACCTCCGGCCTTCTAAGCCTGATCCGCGGGGGTAGACAAAAGCGCTGCCCCCCCTTCACATCCAAATGCCCCGTCAGCGCCAAAAGGGTAAGAAAAGCTCGAATACACTGGACGCCCGTATTCGAGTATTCCAAGCCGGTGTATGAAATGCAGGCAATGCGTTGTGTGGAGGTAAATATCTCTGTCAGCTCCCGCACCGTATCCTCAGGGACTCGAGTTATTTCTGCAACTCTGTCGGGAGAAAACTGCTGCACATACGCTTCAAGATCGAAAAATCCCTGGCAGTACTGTTCGCCAAATTCCCTGTCAATTTTACCATTCTGGAAACAAATATTGAGCATCCCATGAATGAGAACACCATCCGTCCCGGGTTGAATTGGAATCCATTGATCTGAGAGCTTCGCCACCTGGGTCCGTAACGGATCAATCGCTATAATTTTTGCTCCTCGTTTTTTTGCGGCCTGCAGTTGAATCATGCGCCGCAAGGGTGAATCGGTTGCCGGATTTGAGCCCCATACAACGATTATCTCCGCATTCTCGAGGTCCGGTTGAAGTTGAAATATCCCCGAGCCATAGGTCGCGAAAGGAGCCAAGATTCCGTAAGCGTGAAAGCAGATGCTTCCCACGGAAAAGGCATTGGGCGATCCCAACGGCATAAAAATTGAGTTCCCTACTGCATATCCCTTCCGCTTCGGCGTAAACATTTGCCACAAAGATTGCTCAAAGTTGCCGCGGCCAAAAAATGAAGCGATACATTCCGGCCCATAATCTCCTTTTAAGACAAAAATCTTTTTTGCGATTTCATCAAACGCTTGTTCCCACGAAATTGCTTCAAACTCAAGCGTTCCTTTGGGGCCTTTTCTTTTGAGGGGGTTTGTTATGCGGTCCTTTGAATAGACAATCTCCGGCGATTTGCAACCGCGAATACAGGGAACGCCTTCGATATGCTCCCTCCATGGATGTATGGAGGCAATACGGTCATTCTCGAGAGTTATCTCTACCCCGCAGTTCCCCGGACAGATACCGCATAGCCCTTTAACAACCTTTTTCGCCATGTTTTTTCCTCGGATAAGCTAATAGTAAGGTTCTATTTTTCGTTTGAGGTGACTTCCTGAATCGCAGTCTGATGAAGCGTCTGGAAATCCTTTGCCGGCTCCGTATCATCTTTCTTCTTCAGTTGCGCTGCATCGGTGGGACAATGAAGCAAACACACACCACAGCCGATGCAAATGCTTTCGTCAACGACCGGCAGATCATCTTCCATCGTGATTATTTCCAGCGGACAGTCTTCCGCGCATTGCCCGCAGCCGGTACACAAATCTGTATCGGTGGTCCGCAGATAGTAAGTCGCCATTATATAGTCCCGAGGCACCAGCCTTTTCTTGATGGGCATAACCGTCCAGCAACAGCAGGAACAACAGTTGCAGCAATTCTGAATCTCCTCCTGGCAATTATCCACAAAGTGAATCAATCCCTCCTCCTCGGATTTTCGAATAATCTCAAGAGCCTCCTCCTTGGTTATCTCCCGGCCTAACCCTTTCTCAAGCACAAATTCCGCCAGTTCATTAAATTTCAAGCAGACTTCAACACTGTGGGAACACTCCCGGTTGGCCAACAACCTGCCTATCTGTCGACAGGGACAATGGACAACGGCTATCTTGCGCGCCCTGTTCACTACCTCGGTCATCATGTCATAAGTATAGACCGCCTGCAACGTATGGTCGATCGCTTTATTCACCGGCACATATCGATAAAACCGGACTTTTTCCGTTCCCCGGTTCTGTGGGGTTGCTTTCACCACATACTTTCCTAACGGCCGTGCGATATCTTTCGCGATATCGCTGACCTCACGTTTCCAGAAAAAAATCTGAGGAATACCGAAACCAATCTGGATAAATGCATATCCGGTCTTCCCGGAGGACATCTGTCGCTTATACAGGAATCCTTTTTCCGCCAGGTTCTCCAGAATTCTTTCAACTTCTTCAATCGGCCTTTTAAGCCTCTGGGCTATTTTATCAACTTCTTCAACCTCAAGGGGCGGAAGCCGTGTAGGAAGGCCAAGCGCCACTTCAGCCTCCTCCACGGTAAGGGTTTTTTTCAAAACATCCAAAAACCCATCTATCTGAGGATATCCGATTCCGACCTTCCCTAAGTGCGTCATGAGTTCACGGTAAATATCTGGTTCCATTCCTCCTCCTCATCATTCAGATCAGCTCAACCGATTCTCCTTCAAAACCTCATTGAAGTGTACAGTTCCTTCCCCGATTAGCTGGAACAGCAACATGGTAGCCCTCTAGCTTCGCGGAAAGCATTTTCCCATGGGCCTATACCCCTCTCAATAATCATTTCCAGCTTGCCATAAAACCGGTTGGAGACCTCCCCTTGCGTCGGCAGTAAACGCGACCTCGCAGGGGAAGCACAAGAGACCATTCTCAAAAACAGATACCGCATTCCCGTCACCTTTCAAACCGTCTTCAACGTCCCGGCAGGCAAAAGAATCTTCTTCCATTACTCAAGCGCCCTTCAGCAAATGGTTCACTCCCCGGATCGTTCCTCTTGAGTAATCGTCTCCCGAATAGCGGTTTCATGCAACGTGACAAAATCTTTTGCCGGCACCCTGTCGTCCTTACGTTTCAGTTTCGCCGCATCGATGGGACAATGAAGGAGACATAGCCCACAGCCGATACAAATACTCTCGTCAACTACCGGCAGGTCATTTTCCATGGTAATGATCTCAAGCGGACAATCTTCCGCACACTGCCCGCAGGCGGTACATAAGTCTTCATCCGTGGTCCGCAGATAGTAAGTCGCCATTATATAGTCCCGGGGCACCAGCCTTTTCTTGATCGGCATCACCGTCCAACAACAGCAGGCGCAGCAGTTGCAGTTATGCTGAATCTCCTCCTGGCAGTTATCCACAAAGTGAATCAGGCCCTCCTCTTCAGATTTTCGGATGATCTCAAGGGCCTCCCCCTTCGTTATCTCCCGTCCCAGCCTTTTATCAAGAACAAACTCCGCCATCTTGTTGAACTTAATGCAGACCTCCAGGCTATGGGTGCACGTGCTATTGGTTAACAATCGACGGGTTTGTCGGCAAGAACAATGTACTACCGCGATCTTCTTCGCCTTATTGACGACTTCGGTCATCATATCATAGGTGTATACAGCTTGAAGCCCATGATCAACCGCCTTGTTAACCGGCACGTATCGATAGAAACGCGTATGCTCACTCCCTCTGGCCTTAGGTGTCGTTTTTCTGAGATATTTCCCTAGAGTCGGTGCTATCTCCTTGACAGCGTCGGTAATCTCTCCCTTCCAGAAAAAGATCTGAGGAATACCAAAACCAATTTGGATGAATGCATAGCCAACCTTTCCTGAGGGAGTCTGTCGCTTATACAGGAATCCCTTTCCCGCCAGTCTCTGCAACATCATTTCAATCTCTTCAGTCGGCCTTTGAAGCCGTTGAGCTATATTATCAGCCTCTTCAACCTCAAGAGGCGGAAGCCGTGTAGGAAGACCAAGCGCAACTTCAGCCTCCTCCACGGTAAGTGTTTTTTGCAAAACCTCCAAAAAACCATCTATCTGGGGATATCCAATTCCTACCTTACCCAAGTGCATCATGAGTTCACGGTAAATATCCTGTTCCATTTCCCCTCCTCATCAGCGAAATCAGCCTAGCTAACCAACCTTCAAAATCTCATTGAATGAGATGGCCCCTTCTCGGACCAGTTGGAGGGGGGACATGGTGACATCCACAATCGTGGAAGGCATCCCCCCCATGGTCTTGCCTCCGTCAATAATCATATCTATCTTACTATGCAACTGGTTGAATACTTCTTCCGGCATGGTAGGACTTGGCAATCCTGTAAGATTGGCACTGGTCGATGTAATCGGGACATCCATTGCTGCCGCTAACGCACGCGCGATGGGGTGAGAGGAAATTCGAACGGCAATCTTTCCGGTCCCGGCGCACAGAAGTGAAGGAATGCGCGGTGAAGCTGAAAAAATAATCGTCAATGGTCCTGGCCAAAATCTCTCTGTCAACTTTCGGGCAATTTCAGGAACCATGGCAACATACTCACTGAGAAGATCATAATGGCTTATAAGAATTAATAAAGGCTGGGATGGGTCCCTCTTCTTTATTGAATAGATCTTCCGTATCGCGCCTCCTGAGAGAGCATCCACCCCCAGTCCATAGAACGTCTCCGTGGGGTAAGCGACCACACCGCCAGCCCTCATGACGTCAACCGCCGATTTGATCGAACGCGGAGACGGCGCGCAGGGATCTATTCTAACAAAACAAGGTGCCATGGATAGTTCCTTTTTATCTGTCTCGGTACCTTTTTCTATTCTATTCCGGGATCTGAATGAGTTCCAAGGGATGTCCCTCCGGGTCACGCAGGTAAAGAACTTTGGTCCCGCCGAAAATCGGATGTTCCTTGGGAATGGTCTGAGGCCCGGTGGAAATAATCGTTACCCCTTTCTCTTTCAGCATTTCGTAATCTTGTTCCATGTTGTTGGTCAAAAGTGCGATATGGACCCCAAAGATATCATTACTCCTATAATCGTCGGGGTAATCCCGCCCACTCGGCCTATATTCGAGCAGTTCGATCTGCGATTCACCGAATTGCATCACCACGATTCGCTCCGACTCCACGTGAAAGTTTACTATGTTATTTGCTTCCTTTCCCCCCACCATCGTATCCAAAACCACCTGAAATCCAAAATTATCCTGATAAAAATTGACCATCTTGTCCATGTCCCTAACCACCAATCCGGCATGACCCAATCCCATAATCATCGTCTTTCCTCCTTCGTTAGTATTTTGCTTCCCGTGCCCTCCATCTAAATCAAGTCGTTCAATTGTCGACAACCACCGCTATCGGGCGGAGCAAGGGGCGGACGAGAGGGAATTTTATGGCGTGCTTTAAAATCACTAATCCATGCCGCAATGAGAAGATCATCATCAAATCTATGATCCAAAGCAACAGTCGTACTCC
>JAFGRE010000209.1 GCA_016935335.1 Deltaproteobacteria bacterium | reverse complement strand
TATTTTGCTAAGAAATGATCGCAGAGGATAGGAATGTCTTCCTTACGCTCCCTCAATGTCGGTAATTTGATGTTGATTACACTGAGGCGATGAAAAAGATCTTCACGAAACAACCCCTCTTTGACGGACTGATCCAAATCTCTGTTGGTGGCGGCGATAATTCTCGCGTCGACGCGCGTTTCCCGTTTCGCTCCCAATCTGGTAAAGACACCGTCCTGCAAAACTTGAAGCAGTTTTACCTGGAGAGAGGGCAGCATGTCTCCAATTTCGTCCAGAAAAATGGTTGACTCATGTGCCAGCCCGAATCTTCCCGGCCTCGCGACTTTAGCATCGGTAAAGGCGCCCTTTTCGTAACCGAAGAGTTCGCTTTCAAGAAGCTCACTGGGGAGGGCAACACAACTGACCTTGATGAGGGGTTTGTCTTTCCTGGAGGACCGTGAATGAACATACTTGGCCACGACCTCTTTACCAACGCCACTTTCGCCTTGAATGAGGACAGGGATGTCAGCGTCGGCCACTTTGTCTAATAAATCCTTAATTTCAGACATTTTCTGACTTGCAAAAACGAAATGCTCCCTTTTTTCCTCCTCAAGCTGCTTCCGTAGACCTTCGACTTCTTCGAGAAGGCGCTTACTCTTCATTACGTTTTCTATGGCAATTTCCAATTCGTCGTCCTCAAAGGGCTTCGTAATATAGTCCGAAGCGCCGGCCTTCATTGCCTTCACAATCATTTGGGTCTGACCCAAAGCCGAGAGCATAATGACGGGGATGTCCTGATGCGCCTCCCGGATCTTTTTGAGGGTGGTGATGCCGTCAACCCCCGGCATCATAATGTCGAGAAGGACGACGGAGTATGCGCGGTCCTTTATCGCTTCCACGGCATCATGTCCCGTCCTTATCGAAGAGACTGTGAAGCCCATGAGGGAGAGGGTGGTCTCCAGGTAGAAGCACATGCTTTCATCATCGTCGACTACCAGGACATGTATATCTTTCTTTTCCTTTTTGTTCATTGCGGGGCTTTCTCGGATTCAGAATCGGACGGTTCGTCAGGGGACTTCTGGGGAAGAGTGAAAACAAACTTGCTTCCCTTTCCGGGAATGCGTTGTGCCCAGATTTTACCGCCGTGAAGATCGAGGATCCTTTTGCACACGGAGAGGCCCAAGCCCAGCCCGCTTTTTTCTTTGGTCAACGGATCCTCCGCGATATTAAAAGGATTAAAGAGGTCATTGATGGTGATGTTGTCCGGAATCTCCAGCCCGGTATTTTCCAGCTCGCATTGCAGGAGGTCATTCGATTTCTTCGCGGTTATTGTTACCTCACCGCCATCCCGGTTGAACTTGATGGCATTGTCTAGTAAATTAACCATCAGTTTAATAATCTTGGGCCGTTGACCGTAGAAGGTGGAAATGCCCTCGGGGACCACGTTGGATACAGTAATTCCTCGTTCGTCGGCAGCCTCCTGCAGAGACTTGACGGCTTCTTCCGTTATTTGCCTGAAATCCAGGGGATCATGGCCCCCCTGTTCAGTACTTCCGTTAAGCTCCGTCATCAGGATAAGGTCATTTATAATATTGTTGAGGCGCCTGCTTTCGTTCCCAATAATGGCAAGAAGTCTCCTCTCATCTTTGTCTGCGGCTTGAGGGCGAATATTTTTGAGAAGATTTGAGGATGATAGGATCAAAGCCAAAGGGGTGCGAAGTTCGTGAGAAATGAGGGTGATAAAACGGTCCTTCAGCTCAGACGCCTGTTTGTAGGCAAGGACCTGCTTCTCTAATTTGTTTTGGTCAAGTGCTCTGGTAATGGCAAATAATAATTCCTCGTGGGTAAAAGGCTTGGTGACGAAGCCCTTAAAACCGAGGTTTATCGCGTTGATGGCGGTGGAAAGCGTTCCGTAACCGGTCATCAGGGTTCCCACCACGTCAGGCCTTACGGTTCGTATCGCCTCAAAGGTCTCGAGGCCGTTGATATCCGGCAGAACATAATCGATGAGTAAGAGATCGAACTCCTGGTCTTTAGTGAGACGCAGCGCCTCGTAACCGCAGTTTGCACAGGTAACTTCGTAACCCGCCCGTTTGAGCACCGTAGCGCAAAACTGAAGAATCAAATTGTCATCATCACAGACGATTATCTTCTCACCTGACACAAAAGTGCTCTCCCATTCTACCCGATCATAGGCAGGGTAATGGTCATAGTGGTACCTTCGCCGTGTCGACTTTGGATCTCCATCGATCCGTGATGGCGTTTGACGATTCCGAGCGTGATAGGAAGCCCAAGACCGAGGTTTTTGTTCTTGTCCTTAGTGGTGAAAAAGGGATTGAAAATTTTGTTCAACGTCTCGGTGGACATTCCCTGTCCCGTGTCCGCGAAGGCGATAGTGATGTTGTTGTTTCCCCTGGAAGCCGTAATCGATAGTCTTCCTCCCGCAGGCATGGCATCAAGGGCATTGGTAATGATATTCAAAAAGGCGAGCTTGAGCTGAATAGGATAGGCTTTTATGGCCGGAATGTCGCGCTCATAGCTCTCGTGCAATACAATCTCCTTGGAGGTCAGGTTGGTCCTCACCAAGGAGAGAACATTTCGTATCTCTTGCGGTATGGCGACATCCTCAAGGGTGAGGTCAACTTGATGCGTGATTACAAGTAACTCCTTGATGAATGTCCTGGTTCTGATAGCCTCGTCCTTGATAAGACGGATGGTCTCACGCTGGGATTCCAAAAGAGTCTCGTCGTCCAAGAGCAGGCTGGCGTATCCGAGAATGTTGGTGAGGGGATTATTGATTTCATGTGATATATTTACCGCCATGGGCAATAAGGCGGCAAATTTGGCTGATTCAAACAGCTGCGACTGTGCTTTCTCAAGACTGTTAATTTGATCGGTCAAGGAGGTGATATCCTCGATCATGATTAAGTGCCCGATGAGGTCTTTGCCTTTAAGAAGCCGTGCGGTATGAAGTTTCAGCACTCTATCATTGTAAGAGACGGTAGCCAGTTCCTGGGTACCGCCCCCACGATCGATGAGATTGGTTATTGTCCGGGCTAAGGCGGGGCACCAGTCCGCACTAAAGATTTCGCCGATATGATTTCCGATGACCTCTGATTCGCTTTTACCAACGATTTGAAGAGCCGCGGGATTGACCAAGGCGACGTTCCATTCCGGATCGACTTCGATTACGCCCTCTCCAATTTTGTCCAGGACCAACTCCATATGTCGTTTGTTTTTAAGAAGCTCGCTGACAATCGGGCGGGGATGCGAACTGGGAGGGGCAGGGAACACCAAGCTCGGGGTTTTTTGCTTATCGGACAATCTGGACAAAAACTCTATGACGTGGCTTCTCACCTGGTCCAGCGATCCCTTGGGGATATACGCATCAGCACCGAGGTTCTGGATCGCAGACTCTTCCTCAAGAATTGTCCCCGAGACGATGACAACCGGAGTCTCCGAGTGTAGGGGATTTTGTCTGACATATTTTAAGACCTTGACGCCGTCGACCCGGGGCATAATAAGGTCGAGAAAGATGAGAGAGAATCGCTGAGTTTTTAAGGCCTTAATCGCCTCCATTCCGTCATAAGCTTTTATAACCTCATACCCATTCTCTTCGAGAATGTCCGATAAAAGCTCGACGAACAGTCGCTGATTATCAACAACCAGGGCAATCTTATTTTTATGAGGTGGGAGTGTAGAAGCTGTCATGGCGTGGTGACTGGAAGGGTAAAAATAAACTTACTTCCCCCTCCGTTCCTCGTTTCGGCCCAAATTCTGCCATGGTGATCGTCGATAATCTTCTTGCATATCGCAAGCCCCAAGCCCATGCTATTCTCTCTGGAAACGGCATTTCCGACTTTATACTCCTGGAAAATGATTTCCTGCTCTTCAGGGAGAAGTCCCCGGCCGTTGTCTTCAACGCGAACCTCGACGAGATCATCGGCGGGAACAGTTACCCGCACTTCGATTCTGCCACCCGGTTCGGTGTACTGAATCGCATTGACCAACAGATTTATCATGACCTGTTCGATCCTATCCTGGTCCATTCGGACAAGCGGATTCCTGGTTCGGGCAATTCTCGTCCGTATCGCAATGTCCTTTTCCTGGGCCAGGCCGCGGAACTTGCGCACCACCCTTCTGATGAAGCTCGTAACGTAAACGTTTTCGAAGGCGGTTTTTAATTTTACCCTTGACGCGCGGGACAGAGCCACAATTTCATCAATGAAATTGTTCAGTCTTTCCGATGAACTTTGGCATTCCCGGAGAATTTTACGTTGGGTTGCATTCAAAGGCCCTATGTCATCCCTTAATAAGAGCCGGACGCTGCCGCCTATGAGAGTTACGAAGTTTCGCATCTCGTGGGCGATTGTCGTCAAAACAAGTGTTTTTTCAGAGCTGGCGTCCGTTGTTTTTTTCGTGGTTGTCAAAGGCTCTCCTGGATCAGGTCCTTCCCGGTAAACTGGAGTTTTGATGGATTGGACAAAATCAGCCTCCTTGACTGTGCAGTGCAGTATGAGAAAGAGAACGGTGTTTCTTTCTGAGGAGGCTCTGCGAGGCCGCGAGCGACCTGTGGTGGCGAGTAAGACACCTCGTCCAACTGGTCAAAGCATCGTTGGAAGACTTTGGCGGGATGATTTGTACTGGTCGATGATGCGCCTCCGCAACGGAATTGCTGGAAATCGAGCACGGTTCCGCCTGTTCCTTATCGCTATTTATAGGACCCTGTGGTGCGTCAGTCGCTGTCCATTTATTTGTCCACTGGTTATCTAATACAATCTTGACGCTGCGGTGTCAAGGGAAAAGGACTCCCATATTTTACCAGAAACCCTCCAATTTAGGAAGATAATTTCCCACAATGGATGGTCAGTGTGGGGAGTAAAAGCCATGCTTTCCATGGGGCGACGGTCCCTGATGAACCGCGAGCTTACTGAAACGCGGTTATTCAGTCGTCACGGTGCACTGGTCGCATCGAATTCATAGACCGATAAATTTATATGTTGTGAATAGCTGCGGAATCATGTGCCCCACCAGGGGCAAATAGTTTGACTTTTTCGGGGAGTGGGAGTAAGTAGTTTAAAAATCGAGAGGATTTTGTGAGCGAGAGGCTCTTGTTCGGGCTGAAGAGAGGGGGGTTCCGTGGAGATTTCCATTATCATTCCTGTGTACAATGAGGAAAGGAACATCCGGATCCTGGTTGAAAAGATCAGAGAACTGGCGGTCCTTAAAGACAAAATCTGGGAGGCTATTTTCATTGACGACGGGAGTACGGATAACACCTATGGCGAGTTAAAATCTGCAAAGGAAGGGGTCCCGGAAGTAAAGATCGTTCACTTTGGGATTAATGCGGGAAAAGCAGCTGCCTACAGCGCTGGATTTCAGTTTGCCGCAGGTTCCGTGATAATTACCATGGATGGTGACCTCCAAGATGATCCCGCTGAGATAGGTTCGTTTCTCGCAGCCCTGACAAATCAATCCGACCTTGTCGTGGGTTGGAAATATAGGGGAAAAGGCAGTAGAGGAAGAACGATACCTTCCCGCATTTTTAACTTCTTCCTCGGTATCCTGACCGGCCTCAAGATTAATGACTCCAACTGTCCGTTTCGCGCCATGCGCAAAGAAGTGGCTAAAAGTCTCAACATCTACGGGGATCTGTACCGATTCATTCCCTATCTTGCTTTTAATAAGGGATACCGGGTAGCAGAGATAAAAGTCGAAAACTATCCCCGCCAATACGGAAAATCAAAGTACGGACCAGGCCGTTTTTTCAATGGCATGTTGGATCTTCTTACCGTGCTGTTTATCTCCCGCTACAACAGGAGCCCGCTTCATTTTTTTGGAATCCCCGGTTTGATCTCCTTTGTAATAGGGTTTGCCATCGACGCCACCCTTGTCCTCCGGGGTCTCTTCGTCACCGGACAGATCGGCCATACTGCGCTGCTTGTTATGGGTGTGATGCTTATAATTTTAGGAGTGCAAATCCTCTCCCTGGGTCTATTAGGAGAATTGATCATATCTCAACGGAGAGCAGACCGACGGGATTTACCAATCCTCGATGTGATTCAATAAACCAATGCAAGAATAGGGACCAGCCTACTGGGAACGCGGAGTCGGTAAAACCGGGCGTTGACAGGGTGGCTGGATTGACGCCTCCTTGAGAATGTGAAGATTCCTCAGCGCCGTCTGATTACGAGGATCGTGAGCAAGGAGAAGGCGGTAATACTGACGAGCCGTGCCAAACCTGCCCATAACTGCACAGGTATTGGCGAGATTAAGCAGGGCATCGTAGGAATAATCCGGTACGGTTATAAGTTCCGGGGGGTTAATCGCCAGGGAGGAAAGGAACTGTTGCTCTGCCTCTTGAAAGCGGCAACGGCGCGCGAGGGCGATTCCCAGATTGTAGCGGGCTCGTGCGCAGTGAGGCACCGTTCCCACGGTAGCAGACCACAGCGACAAGTCATCCTTCCAGACTGCATTGCGCGTGATGGTTTTGGCGGAAAAGGCAAGGAGGATTAGGATGAGAAGAAGGATCCCTGCTTTGCGGGATCGCATCATCATAAGGAGCTTGCCGACTACCAGACATGTGCCGAACGAACAAAAGATCAGGGATCGCTCGGAGATAATTTCGGGATATGTGATAATGTGGCAGACAGGAAGGAGACAGATCAGCATCCAGAAAAGCCCGAAGGAGATTTCTCGCTCACGGCGGCGGGAAAGGTAGGCTCCAGCTGCGGCTGAAACGAGCATTGCCATCGAAATGAGGAAGGACAGGTCGAAAAAGGATACCCGCTTTATTACATTAAACGTATAGTCGGCGCTGAGCGATTGGGGAATAAACGTAAGGTAGAATATATACCCGCAAATCTTAATGGCAGTTGGTAAGTTCATGCCTTTTCCCGCTCCATAGACCGGAATGGTATGGAAATAGTCAAAGAGAACTCGGTTTCTGAATAAAATGACGTACAGGAGAAATATCCCTGCCACCAGCATGAATCCTGCCAGAATACCGGCGTAACGCTTAAGGCCTTCGCCGCGATAATAAGCGGTCATTACAAGAAGGAGAGGGAGAATGGCGTAAATCTCCTTGGAAGCAATGGCCATCAGGAAAAAAAGCGCCACCGCCAACAGGTCTCTCCTTTTGCTGTCCGAGAGATACCGGAGAAAGGAGATGAGGGCAGCAAAACAGAAGATGCCGCCCAAAATATCCTTTCTGCCGGAAATATACGCCACCCCTTCGGTATGAAGGGGGTGGGCTATGAAGAGAAGGGCAACCGTAATGGAAAGAAATCTCTTTTCAAAGAGGCGCTCCACGAACAAAAACGCCAGATAAGAAAAGAGGAGGTAGTAGAGGATGTTCGATAGATGATAGCCGGCCGGGTTCTTCCCGAAAATTGCCGTGTCAAAGTAGAAAGAAAGAAGCCGTACCGGACGGCCGAATTCTTCATTGGCGGAGGAAAAATACGATAGAAGGTGGGAGAAACTTTCAATAAAGGGATTGTCGCGTACCAGAAACGCATCATCAATGAGGAAACCGCCGGTGAGGCTGTTGCCATAGAGGAGGGCAATGAATGATAAGTAAAGAAGGGGCAGCAGCCCGCGGGATTTCATAACAGATCCGAGAGCTTTTCCACAATCAACCGCGAGGGATGAGGACGTTTGTAGTCTCGTCGGTGGAATGTACGATAGTTTTTTAGAAAATAGTCGATTCTTTCCTTCTTCATTTCAGAGAGTAATGCGGTTGAGTTCAGACCGTAGTCCCGCTCGGTTCTTTTGCGCAGAATCAGACAGGGTATGTTCAGGAGGAAGGTCTCCTCCTGGAGACCCCCACCGTCGGTCATAACGAAATCGGCATTCTTTACCAGGGCCATGAACGACGGATAATCATAGTACTCTCGAAGGATGATATTTTGATTTTTTTTCATTACGTCGAGTTCACCTAACGCCCTTAGTCTTTTCAAGGTAGCCTTATGGACCACAAAGATCACCTTGATAAAGGAGGCTGCCTGGTAAAGGGCGAAAAGCGCGATCCTCAGATGGTCTTCCCGAAGGAGCAACTCGCTTCGATGGATGGTACAGACACAATACGGGATGTCGATTAGAGGGGGACGGCCCATGTCGTCAACAAAGGAAATGGCATCGAATATGGTGTTCCCCTCGGAATTGAATTGCAATGCTTTATAACCCTTGAGATTTTCGTAGGCGGCGTGCGAAGGGGCGAAGAGATAGTGGGAAAAACGACACGCCAAGATTCGGATGATCTCCTCGGGAAAGGGATTTAAGAGGGAGCGGGATCGTAACCCGGACTCGATATGCACAACTTTCATACCGAAGAAGCGGGACACAAGCAGGCCAAGAAGAGTCGAAAGGGTATCCCCGTGAATAATGACTATCCCCTTGCCGCGGGCGAAGAATTTTCGCCTTCTGATCATGAAAGCGAGAAAGGCCTTAACGAACCAAAAAATGGCATGGGAGAATTTGTCAATATCCTGTTCACG
>JAFGRE010000208.1 GCA_016935335.1 Deltaproteobacteria bacterium | reverse complement strand
CCTCCGCATCACAAGCTCCTTGATCCGCTGCCGGTCACCCTCCGCAAAGAGATCGCAGAATTGCATCCCGAGCAACGTCTCTTCAGACAGTCCGATTATTGCAAGAGCGATGGGGTTCGCATAGACAATACGTCCGCCCGCCGTAATCTCGATAATCCCTTCGGCCATCCTTTCTAAAATAATCTCAAAGTGCTTGTTGGCGGACAACAATTCCCTCGTTATCTCTCTGGGTGCAACCGTCTCAAACCGCATCACTTCCCGGTTTTTTTCCGGACGTCGTTGCTCGGATTGCTCCACGGCGGCAAGCACATGTTCGGCAATGTCACTGAATCTACCTTTGGCAATCAACGCATGGGCTCCCAGTGCAGCGGCATCCAGGGGGTCTTCGGCGGCAATGGCGGAAACAATAACCCGGTAGGAATCTTTCAGCTTCGGCATGCGTTGAATAATCTGACACAGCTTCTTGCCGTCTATGCTGGGCATCACCAAATCAATAAAGATCACCTCGGGAACAAAGGTCTTGAGAATATCCAATGCTTCCAGCCCGTCGCCGGCAGTAACAACGTAATGGCCCTCGACTTCAAGCAGGTTGCGCATCAACTCCACCATGAGATGGCTGTTATCAACCACTAAAATATTTTTTTTCTTCATCGTCCTATCCTTTCACCTCCTGTGCGCCGGCTCCCGAACGAAACCTTCCGAGTCACCTTGACCCCGCCCCCCACCTTCCTAAAACAACAGGATTAGAAATTCTAATCCTGTTGTTTGATCCGCTTTTTCATACATAATGGTCCGCAGCTATGCCGCACTTCACGTGCGGTCTTATCGCAGATAATCCTTATTTTTCGTTAAAACCCTCAGGCACGCGTCGACAACGTCGGCGTCATAAGCGCTTTTTCTCTTCACCATAATTTCTTCCAATGCCATCTCCAGGCCGAGGGACGGTCGGTACGGTCGGTGGGAGGCAATGGCTTCAACCACATCGGCAACGGCCAATATCTTCGCCTCCAAAAGTATATCGTGGTTCGATAAGGCGCGCGGGTAGCCGGAACCGTCAATCCGTTCATGATGTTGAAGGATAATCGCCGCAATGGGAAACGGAAAATCCACGGATTTCAAGATGTCGTATCCAATGTCCACGTGGGTTTTAATCATTTCGTACTCCAACGTTGTCAGGCAAAAAGGCTTGCTGAGGATCTCCGCCGGCACCGCGATCTTACCGATATCATGAATCAGACCTGCCATCCGGATTCCGTCGATTTGTTCTTCCGCAAGCCCCATTTCCGTGCCTATCGAGCGAGCGATGTTAGCCACTCGCTTCTGATGGCCCGCCGTATAAGGATCTCTTTTCTCAATCGTCAGCGCGATTGTCTGGATCATGTTCCCAACGATTTTGCGGAGTTTCTCAAGCGCTTCCTGCAACTCCTTCTCGGTTCGTTTTGCCTCCGCACTATGCCGCTGTCGCGCCCTGGATTCCGTCGCCCTCTTCTCCATGGTGTGCTTATGAAGCGCCATCTGGATGACGCTGTGCAGTTCGCGATTTTTAAAGGGCTTGACGATATATCCGTAGGGCTCCGTCACTTGGGCCCGCTCAAGTATTTCGTCGTCAGTGTAGGCAGTAAGATAGACAACGGGAATATCCATTCGAGACCGAATCTTCCGCGCCGCTTCGATACCGTCCACGTCACCGTGCAACATGATGTCCATAAGGATGAGGTCGGGGGTTTCCTCGGCAGCCCGTGCGACGGCGTTCTCGCCGGAACTCACAATCGCCGGGACCGTATAATTGAGTCCTTCCAGACTTACCTGGATATCTTTGGCTACAACAAATTCATCCTCGACAATCATAACTTTTGCTCGTGTCACGGCGATACTCCTCTCCTTATTCCTTCATTGATCGGCTATGATACTGATAAGATCATTCGGGGTGCATGCGAAGTAGCGGCAGAGACGCTCTATGGTTTCGGCCGTCGTGTTATAGAACCCTTTACTGTTGGCGATTTTCGACAACGCAACCCGGGGAGATACCCGTTTCTTCGGCCACCTCCCGAATCGATATGGTTCTTTTTTCTGCAAATTCCTTTTCGGCGAGCAATCGCTTCAGATGATACTGGACCATAGTTTTTCTACCATAATCCGTATTAAGTATAATTGTCAACAGCTAAATATGCTTAACAAAAGAGAAACCTTTTCAACCGTCCCTCACCAGACCGCATTATTGATCTTCTGCCAGAGGTCAGACGGTTCCTTGGTGTTTCGTCCGTCTACCCGCAGCACCGGCACCGCCCCCATAAGGGAGTTGGTTACAAGCACCTCATCGAATGAAAAAACCTCCTCCGGCCTCACCGCTTTTCTCACTATCCCGTAGCCTTCCCTGGCAAGAAAGGCGCTCACCGCTTTCGCTATGACACCCGGTAAGACATACGAGGAAACCGGTTTAATCATGGTCTTTCCGTTGATGAAGATGAGAGTGCCGGAGTTTGTCTCGGAAACGGTACCGTCCGCGTTCATGATCAGGGCCTCATCAGCGCCGTGGGAGCGTGCCCATTTTCCTGCCAGGAGGTAATACAAATAGTTGAGCGTCTTGTGATCGGCTAACGGGTTTTGGCGCGGATACGGATAGACCGCGAGATCCAAACCGGCCTCCCTTTTCCCTGTCAGCCGGTGAGTATGCGGCGCGGCCATAACCACCAGCGTTGGGTGAAAACGATGGGCTTCTTCTTTACCGTAGGCGACGATGATCTTTACCGCCGCCACGCCGTCCCCCAGTCCGTTTCGTCTCATTACCTGCATGATGATGTCACGCCAGGTGAGATCGGGCGGCTCGGTGCCGAACAACGTTCTCCAGGTTGCATGAAACCTGGCAATGTGGTCCTCAAGGAACCGGGGGTTTCCGTTCACCATCCTGATTGTTTCAAAAAATCCATAGCCGTACAGAAATCCCTGGTCCGCTATCGGAAGGGAAGCCCGCTCCATCCGAACCATCCGTCCGTTCAGCCATACCCAGTTGCGTTTTTCGGGCTTTTCCCCTTTCCCGCGAAATACTTCCATCATTGTTCTCCCTTTATCGAGAGTCTCACAATATTCTTCCTCCGGGTCGGAGTCGAACACAATACCGCCGCCCACGGAAAAGACAATCTTATTGTTATGGATGGTGGCGGTGCGGATAGCGATGGATAGATCCATAGTATCGTGGAAGCTTATGTAGCCGATGCCGCCGGTGTACACGTGGCGCCGTATCGGTTCGAGTTCGTCGATGATCTCCATCGCCCTGATCTTGGGGCAGCCGGTAACCGATCCCCCCGGAAAGGCGGCGGTAATAAGGTCGACGGAATCGCGGCCCCTGTCCAGCCTCCCCTCAACCCGGGAGACGAGATGATACACATTCCGGTACGCCTCCAGCCGTTTGTGCTCGGCTACCCGGACAGACCCCGTTCGGCAGACCTTTCCCAGGTCATTGCGAAGCAGATCGACGATCATGGAGAGTTCGGCGTCGTTCTTGCCGCTCT
>JAFGRE010000030.1 GCA_016935335.1 Deltaproteobacteria bacterium | reverse complement strand
TTATTTCTCTCTCGCTCTATTGTCAAGTAAAAATGAAGCGACCAGGGATCCGGAAACATTTCCCCGGGATCAGGGGCGCAGCATTTTCTTTCCCGGGAAGCATTTTGCTTTTCCTTTCAGTGCCTATATAATAGAGAAAAAGAAACAATTAAGTATGTAAGCCGAAGCAATGGTACCCGTTAACTTAAAAAATTTAAGTCCCGCAGAACTAACGGTTTTGGTTGAAGAACTCGGGTGGGAGCCCTACCGCGTTCAGCAGATTATGCGTTGGCTTTACCGAAAAAGGGTTTCCGACATTGATATGATGACCAACCTGCCGCTGGAGTTGAGGGCACATCTGAAAACCGTCGCCGTTACCTCCCGGTTTACCCCTGAAAAGGTCATGATATCCCGCCAGGATGGGACGAAAAAATATCAGTTTCGTCTGGAAGACGGAGGACTTATAGAAAGTGTCCTCATCCCCGAACCGGATCATAGGACAGTTTGTCTTTCCACACAGCTCGGCTGTGGGCTGAAATGCCGCTTTTGTTATACCGGTCGAAACGGGCTGATCCGGAATTTGACGCCAGCTGAAATTCTGAACCAGGTAGATGCTGTTTTGGAAGACTCAAAAAACGACAGCATCATACGAAATATCGTGCTTATGGGCATGGGAGAACCATTGGCCAACTATGACAACACCCTGAAGGCTTTGGAAATTATTTTACATTCATCCGGTTACCATTATTCTCACCGCCGCGTTACGCTCTCCAGTGCCGGCCTGATTCCGCAACTGCGGCGTTTAGGACAAGATAATCCGGTCAACCTGGCTATTTCGTTGAATGCGGCTGACGATGAAACACGAACCTTTTTAATGCCTGTCAACCGAACCTATCCCCTGAAAGACCTCGTGGAGGCTTGCCGTGAATATCAGCTTCCGAACCGAAAACGAGTTACCTTTGAATATACTCTTATTGCCGGGGTCAACGACTCCTTGCAGGATGCCCGAAACTTGGCTCGACTTCTCCGATCGATACGGTGTAAAATAAATCTTATCCCTTTCAATGAGCATCCGGCAACCGAGTTCAAAAGGCCGAAACAGGAGACGATCGATGCTTTTAAGGGCCTTTTGCTTGATAATAACTACACCGTAACAACCAGGGAAAGCGGAGGCAGGGATATCATGGCTGCCTGCGGTCAGCTGGGCGGGAAAACAATTGACGCCGCCACCTTGTCCGGTAAAAATAACCAGGGGGCGATCTCCTCATGAATAAGGGACCTTGGTTTCGAAATCTAAACCACAATGGTTGCCTCGAGGTTGCCGACAGACAGGAACGATGGGATGCATGGCGAATAAAGAAGAATCCACAAAACTGATATGCAAGAACAAGAAGGCGTGGTTCGATTATCATATTGAAGACACCTTTGAGGCGGGCATCGTGCTTACGGGGACTGAAGTGAAATCGTGCCGCCAGGGCAGAGCGAATCTCAAGGACAGTTACGCCCGGATCAAAAATGGAGAGGTATTCCTCCATGAGGCTCATATCAGCCCCTACTCTCATGCCGGTTACTCCCAACACGACCCCCTGCGGGTGAGAAAGCTCCTTTTTCACAAAGGAGAAATCAAGAGGCTCACTGGCAAAACCAAGGAACGGGGGTATGCTTTTATTCCACTTAAAATGTATTTTCGAAAGGGGAAAGTCAAGGTGGAACTGGGTCTCGCCCGGGGAAAGAAACAATACGACAAGCGGGAGGAGATTCGGCAGAGAGACCTGAGACGGGAAGCGGAAGTTGAGTTTAAACAAAAGCGATGATGACCGTCATCAAAACGACGTTCCCTGAGGCAACTTCTTGCTATTATGCTTAAAGCGTGATAATGTATAAATGATTAATCATCTCCAGGATGGAACGAATATACAACGGGGGCGAAATGGATTCGACGGGGGTGATTGAGGCTAGAGTTGCATGCCGAGCTTTCATCGACTCGTAAAACCGATGAGCCAAAACATAATCGCCAATGATTATGAATATGCCGTAGCTGCTTAAGACAGCTACCGTTTCTCTTGTCTTTTCCTGTGGGACAAGAAGAGGCGTCGCACAGCAGGATAGCCGAGAACCACTATCCGGATGGTTTAAGGCGAACCCTTTTCCGGATAAGCGTTTTTATAATCCTGCCTTTGGGAGTATAAGAACGCTCAATTAATACGAAGGCTATGTATGTAGACGCTCTCAGCTGAACACTTTCGGACGCGGGTTCGACTCCCGCCGCCTCCACCAATTCAAAAAGACGAACTCGTCCAATGGCTAGGTTTGACATCTTTGGGTGGTTCGTTTTTCTTTGTTTAGTATCGAGTAAGCCGCTTTCCGCGCAATGATGATTGCCGGACACTCACTCCGGTTTCGAAAAAGCACCCTCGCTTCGCTTCTCTCCCACCGGAAAATCTCCCGTTTTTTCCATCGTTCTCTTTGCTTCGTCCGGTAGCCATTATCTATTTTCCGGGTCCGTTCCGTCGTTATTATGGCAGCGAACAGATTGATTTCATTCATTATTTCCTCAAGCAGGCGTTGTATCCAGACTCGGGCTCTCCTGATCCGGGGTTCCACCCTTACTTACCGGAGAGACGGAGGAAGTGTCGGGTCGGGTCGGGTCGGGTCGGGTCGGGTCTTAAATATTTTCTTGTTGGTGTTTACGCGGCTTACCTACCGGAAGGGTGAGGAACCTGGCGGAGCTTTTTTCTTTTGTCTTGCACAGAGTATAGCAAATGTTATATTTTATCTATTGCATTTGAATGGCGCTTGTACGCCCTGCACGCACAAGCGATTGAGGTTGAACCGGTGACGAGCAGAATGGGGTAAGGAGGTTGGGATATGAAACGACGACGTGCCATTGAGCTGTTGATCCGAAGCAAGCCGGATCTTAACGCCCGTTTCGGCTTCACCCGTCTGGCGCTGTTCGGTTCGACGGCCCGCGATACGGCGGTAAGCGGCAGCGATGTGGATATTCTGGTCGCCTTCGACGGCCCGGCCACGTCAAAGCGCTATTTCGGTGTGCAGTTCTATCTCGAGGACCTGCTGGGGTGCCCGGTGGATCTGGTAACCGAAAAGGCCCTGCGTCCTGAGCTGCGTCCCTCCATTGAACAGGAGCGAGTGTGTGTATGACCCTACCCCGCGGGAATGGCGGATTTATCTCGACGACATGATCGTCTCTGCCGAGAAAGTTCTTGCCTACACCCAGAGCCTTGACCAGGCCCGCTTCGTGGCGACTGGGCTCAACTACGATGCCACCCTGCGCAACCTGGAGCTGATCGGCGAAGCCGCGACCCATATTCCGGATGAGATCCGAACGGCGCACCCGGAGATTCCCTGGCGCATGATCATTGCCACTCGGAACCGGCTGATTCACGGTTACCTCGGCATCGATGACGATACGCCCTGGAGCATTATCCAGGATGAGGTTCCTGATCTGTTACCGCTTCTGAATGCGCTCAAAAACGAGGTCCAGGCATGAAACCCGGCGGCGTGAAGACAGCAGGGGAATTCCGATGATCCGACGACCCGAAAATTTTCCGGAGCATATCAAAGAGGTGAGGCGCCAACTGGGGCTATCCCAGAAAGAGCTGGCCCGTGCGCTGGGGGTGAGCTTTGCCACGGTCAACCGCTGGGAGAACGACCGCGCCAAGCCGTCGCCGCTAGCGCTGGAGAAGATCGAGAGCCTGCTGCACAGCCTGGGGGACAAGAGCGAGGCCCTGCATAAAGCGTGTTTTGGGAGGGAAGCGTAGGCATGGCCCAGCTTGAACACATCGAAGCCATTGAAAAGCGGCTCTGGAGCGCGGCGGACACCCTGCGGGCCAACTCCAACT
>JAFGRE010000207.1 GCA_016935335.1 Deltaproteobacteria bacterium | reverse complement strand
TACGGTGGGTGATCCTTTTAAGGATACCTCCGGTCCCTCAATGAACATTCTTCTGAAATTGATGACCGTGGTCTCCTTGGTCTTTGGCCCCATGATCCTGGTTTTTCACAAATGGCTTCTCTCTTTCTTTTAATGGAATTCGGAGACAAAAATCGCTTGTCAACACAAGTAATCGTTGACTGATACACCAATAAAAAAGCCCTCACCTCGTAATGGGTGAGGGCTTTTTTATTGGTGAAGGCACTGGGTTGGATTTGAAAGGTTAGTTCAGAGAGGCCGCTTTTTCTTTCGATTCACCGGAATCGTGAAAGATTGACTTTTCTACAGCCTCAACGCCTGCGTCACCCGGAGCCTGATTTTTCGGCGATCGGGTGCATGCGGTTGGACTGGCCATCTTTCTATTTGAACTCCCGCAGAATCATACTGTCGAACAACCTGTCTGGTAGCCACCGTCTCAGTTTGGGTAGGACCCTGGCATCAGTGGTCGTGGCATACCGCGTCTTCGGTCGCTTTGCCTTGATCGCTCTCACAACTGCGTCGGCGGTGCTTTCAGACCCCGGGGCTTTCTCATACCCCTTCTGGAAGAACTTCCTGAATCCCGCTACCAGTGCTTTGTAATCTTCCGGTTCTTCCAGCTTATCCAGGGCGGCGAAAGCCACGTCGTCGAATTCTGTTTTCACGACGCCAGGTTCGATTACTACGACACTAATTCCAAAGGGCTTGACTTCCATCCGCAGTGCATCGGACATACCTTCGATCGCATACTTCGTGGACGCATACCAACCCATAACTGCTATGGAGAAACGGCCAACCATGGACGCCGTATTGATGATAAGGCCGCTTCTTTCTTGCCTCATATGAGGGAGGACAGCCTTGATCAATCTGGCCATGCCGAACACGTTCACCTCGTATTGACGTTTGATCTCCTCTAAGGGAACACATTCAATGGGTCCAATAGAGCCGTACCCTGCGTTGTTGAACAGCACATCGATTCGCCCCTGCTCTTTGATGACTTGGGCAACACGAGCTTCAACCGATCCGTTGTCAGTGACATCCATTCGCAGAATGTGAGCGCCCTTCGCTTCGATATCGGCCATTTTCTCGACCCGCCGAGCAGCCGCATACACGCTGTATCCCTCGTCCAGTAGTTTCTCGGCAACTCGGTTACCGAATCCCGATGATGCGCCAGTCACCAATACTGTCTTCATATTCACCTCCGTCTATCGCGATTGTTCGGATCTGTCTTGGAAGTCCAACAATAGAAATAAGGCGCGGGAGCAATGACCTCCACGAATGACACAGAGCTATCGACCGTCGCCTTAATTGGCTTGATACTATTCAATGCCTCCTCCAAACATGGTAAAGTCAGCTTGTGAGGAACCAAATCTACCCAGGAAGAAGGATGCCTTATGCAATTCTACACCAGACAACACAAATTCTATTGCGGAATCGATTTGTATGCAAGAAAAATGGACGTCTGTATCCTCGATGAGAAGGGAGAAATCAGGGAACACCGTAATGTCAGGACCGACGCAAATATCTTTCTTCAGATGATCACCCCCTACCGTGAGGACATCGTGGTCGGTGTCGCATGCATGTTCACCTGGTACTGGCTGGCCGATCATGTTTTTAGGTTGCAGGGAAATCCTCTTCTCTCTGCAGGTCCCGCGCTGCCATTATGAGAAATAGTGTAGGCCTGTAGTGAGATTTCAGAGATAGGAGTTTTGTCTCTGCCGTGACCCGGCAAGTCGGGAGCGTCCACCTTATGCCCTTCCTTCTTTAGAAGAGGAACAACTTTATCCCAACACCAGCTTCCATGCTACGCTCCATGGATTAAAACATAGGTACTCATGATTTACCTTCTTTCCCTATTTAAATCGGTAAAGTCTAACGCCCAAGGCGAGGCGGCGGGCACTGAACCTAAAAGGAGGTAGAGCTATTTACGCTCGCCTCAACCCGCTGGTTCGGATTACTCATCTTCTTTTTCAGATGTACCCAACAAATCCATGGCTCCATGAATAACAGCCAGAACATCAATCTGGTCTGACTTTATGTGGTAAATGACACGGAAGGAAGCTTCGATCACTTCTCGGATTTGATCAACATCGTATTCGGGGACTCTACGGCCTGAAAAAGGGAATTTGGCAATTTGCTGAGATCTTCTGGTGAGTCGATCCACTATGCGTCTGGCATATTCGGGGGAATCCTGAGCAATGTAAGAATAGATTGCGTCAAGATGTTTTTCCGCGGTGTCAGTCCAGTGGACTTTCATTCAGGTAAACCGTATTTCGCCCGGACTTCTTTCACGTCCCTGGTCCGCCCTGCTTTGCTATCAGCCAACCCGCGCTCAACTGCCTCACGCACGTAAATCTCGCGCATGAGATCATCCCAGGTAGCATTTGGTGGCATACGATCAATGATCCTGTGGGCTTCTTCCTTTTCCATGATTATCGGCATAGTGTTGCCTCCTCTTCCTTATCATAGAATAGCACCAAACCGAGCGGACTTCAATTCATCCTTAGCCGAACGAGATTGTCGAAAAAGTCCCGATGATGAATTATAGACAGTTTTCAGGGGTCAGTTTACCCTTCCCAACCTGAAGATCGTTGATTGTGACGCATTCTGAGAGGTCATTTTTCCTGCTTCTTGCCCAAAGATCTGCTTGGGGACTTTTTCGACAGGCTCAACGAAAAGGCTCACCGGGAGCCGGATTTATCGGCAATCCGGTGCAGCCGATTTGTTATAAAGTGTTGTTTTTTTCCAATATATATTTTAAGTTTTCGCCTTCTTCTTTTATATGCTGTTTAATTGCCTCAAGGTGCTTTTTCGTTCGTTTTGAAAATGAAGATATTGGACCAAGCCTAAAATATGTTTTTGCAATAAAGACGCAATAATTATCTTTTTTCTCAATGATCAATGTGCTCTTGGGCCAAAATATTCTCCAGATAGGATTGGTAATTTTAAATTCCAATTCTTTATTCCGTATACATTTTGTATAAATGACTTTTAGCTTATGTAATTTTCCTTCAACATATTCTTCAACATATTGGATAGATCCTTTTTCCAAAGGGTTTCCTTTTATCCAGCGACAAGCTACATGATCGGCAGGATGCCACCGCTTATAATTATTTGGGTTCTTAAGAAAATTGAAAATATCTTCTGGTGTTGTTTTGATTTTAATTGAATCTTCCATAATAATCATTTTTTATTCATCCTTATAACGCCGCAAATAACTGGCGCAAATGGAGCGTAGTGGAATTTGCGTCCAAATTAATTTGTCTCGTTAGCCTTGTCTTGTTTTTCTTCTCTCTTAGTGCCTATCTATTAATTCCGTGGTTTTTTTGCGCTTATGATCGAAAAGGCAACGAAAAACAGGAACCCCACCGTGCAAAGCCATGGCAGGATATCTCCTATCCTTGAATAAACGGTCCTTATACCCTT
>JAFGRE010000206.1 GCA_016935335.1 Deltaproteobacteria bacterium | reverse complement strand
GGTATACGCGCGAGCAATTGCCCGGCAGTATGGAACCGATCATACCGAGTTCGTGGTGGAACCGGACGCGCTTGCGGTGCTGGATAAAATCGTCTGGCATTTCGACGAACCATTTGCCGACGCATCTGCCATTCCCACCTATTATGTTTCCCAGATGGCACGGCAAAAGGTAACCGTGGCCCTGTCAGGCGATGGCGGCGACGAGTCGCTGGCAGGCTACATAGAGCGCTACTATCTCAATTGTGCGGAAGATCGTATACGAAAAAAGATCCCGTCGCTGGTGAGGCGGTCGCTCCTGGGGTCCGTAGCGAGGGTCTATCCGAAAGCTGATTGTCTCCCTCGACCGTTACGCCTTAAGAACTTCCTGACAAATCTCTCCTTATCCTTCGAGCAGGCCTATTATAGAGATATGTCCTTTTATTTCACTCCGGAAATGAAAAAGCGACTTTATAAGCCCTGGCTTGCGGCTGCGGTAGCAAAATTTGATGCTTTTGAATTTTTGGGCAAGCACTTCCGGGCCAACAATAATTCCGATGTCACCAGCCGGGTACAATACGCAGACATCAAAACCTACCTTCCCGAAGACATTCTCGTAAAGGTCGATCGCATGAGCATGGCTCACTCGCTGGAGATTCGCTCGCCTCTCCTTGACCATACGCTTCTCGAATTTTTAGGGCGCTTACCCTCATCCGTTAAATTGCGGGGAAGAACGTCAAAGTATATTTTTAAAAGGGCAATGGAAGATCGGCTGCCCCACGATATTCTTTACCGTAAGAAGCAGGGATTTTCCATCCCGCTGGCGTCCTGGCTCCGCGGGAGTCTCCAAAAACCGGCTCGGGAAAGCCTCTTCCCGGCAAACGGAATTGTAAATGACTATTTCGAGACAAAATACCTTGACCGTTTATGGAAGCAACATCAGGCGAAAGTGCGGGATGTCGCCTATCCCCTCTGGGGGCTCATCATGCTTCAACGATGGTGGGAGACCTATGCCAGACAAAAATAGACCTTCTCCGATCACATTAGTTACCGCTCTTTTGCTCGTAACGGCATACTTCCTTTTTCTGCATGGTGCGGCGGGGGCCGCCGACCGTATCTCCATTTCGTGCGACCGTTGGCCGGATTGCTCGTCATTGGATAATTTTGCCGACGACTGTGTCCGCCTGGCCGGGGCAACAACCAGCGAAGAGAAGGCCATCGCCTTGTGGCGATACATTCAACAGACCACGGAAAACGGCTCGGCGCCGAAAGAACCTGCATACGGTACTTACTATGTGCTTTCTCCTTTAAAGATCCTCAACGTCTACGGCGTTCACTGGTGTGACGGCCTTTCACGAGTCATGACCATGGGCTGGCGCGACTTGGGTTATCGGGCGGAGAAACTCTATAAATTCGGCCATACCCTAGCCGACTGCTGTTGGAAAGACCCCGACGGCGTCGAACGGTGGCATGTTTTTGACCTGAACCAGCACTGGTTTGTGTATGACCGAACCGGAACCCATATCGCCACTAAGGACGAGTTAGCCCTCGATCATTCCCTTATCTACTTTCCCTCCCGCACTCCCGTCCCTGGCAATCCCTCACTCATGCAACCAAGTTACGTGCATGCCGGACATCTGCTCATAAGACCCTTTGAAACCGGGATTACCCTCCGTCGGGGAGAGTCGATTACCCGGCTGTGGGGAAACGAGGGCAAACCATATTATAACCTTTTCGGCAAGAAAGAACGACGGGATTTTGAGCACGGACCATACCCTATTACGTACGGAAACGGAAAAATTATCTATGAACCTGATCTTTCCCAACCGTCTTTTCTCGAAGATCTTCACAAGACATCTGACAACCTCACTTGCATTCAATCCGATTCCGGATCACCTGCACTGCACCCAATCGACACCGCGAAGCCCGGAATTGCGGTTATTCCCATATCCCTTCCCTACGTTATCTCCGACGCCTGGATGAGCGCCACTATCATGCGTTCCCATCAGGACGATATGATACGCTTTTACATTTCCGCAAACAACGGCCAAACCTGGCGCAAGATATGGCAATCAGGTGGCAAGCCGGGAACGCTGAGCATTTCGGACGTTAATTTTTGTGAAACCTTTTCTCCTTCCACAAAGGAGATCCCCAACATTATTACTCCCTTTGGCCGCTATGACTATTTCCTGAAGGTGGAGATTACACCTTCCCGGAACGCTTCGGTTTGCGGGCTTAATGAACTCTCCGTCACCACGGTATTTCAGCACAACATTTTTGCTCTTCCCATGCTGTGGCCCGACAAGAACACCATATCCGTCCGGGGAAATATGAACCAGGGAACCGCGTTGCAGATAACCTATGTTTGGCAGGAGAAGGGAAAGCACGAACGCTCCCATACGATAGAGACTGATACATTGCCGTTCCGTTATGAACTGTCGGTAAACGGGAAGAACTGGGACGATATCGTCTGTAAACAATTGCGTGTCGCATTAATTTCCGCCGCGGGCCGACATGAGCCAAGCGCCTCTTCATCAGTTTCGGCAGACAGCGACACCACGGCACCACAACCGGTTCCCTACCCCACCGAGAAATCAATCGGAAGCTACCATCCGGAAAGGCTTCGGTCTGTACAAGACTATATCGCGGATATTCGGAATTTATTGAATACGCAAGCTGATCCGGAAATTCAGCCCAACACCCTCAAAAAACTCTCAAAGCAAATCGGTCATCATGTTCTTGCCCTCTCCTCGCTGCAAAAACCGGAGGCCGGGGAGGTACTGGAACAGGTAATAGTATCCGACGGAACCACTCCTTACCAGAATAAGGTGTGGGCATGTCAGGCTCTTTACCTCAGCGTGGGAAACCGTGCGGCGCAAACAATGATGAGAATCCTTGAAAGAGATCCAAAGATAACCTGGAATGATCCCGAGAAGCGATGGAGCCGGGATGCCATGTGGTTCCACACGGTGCATATGGCGGCTGCAATCCTCGCCGCCATCCGTGATTTCAGAGATTCCGAACGCGCTGCGGATCTCATCGGTGAAATTCTACAGGGGAAGAAAACAGCCGTCCCTCCCCGAAATATATGGCGCGGGGAGGAGATCTGCTGGGGTCTTATCCGAGACCTGGGAAGGCTTGGAACATCGAGACATGTTCCCATCCTCAAAAGCTTTCTTGCCGAAAAATCGGATGCCACTGCTGTGGCCATCCAGGCTCTCAATGATATCGGCGACTCGTCGGTTCTGCCTGACATTCTACCTATACTAGATAATTTTGAATATTCACCAATCGGTCTGTACAGTATTGCCGCCGTAGGGACAATGGGATCTCCTGAAATGGGTGATCATTTATATCGGTTTTTGAACCACTGGGACGAAGATTTTCGTGGCGCTGCAGCTGAGGCGTTAGGTAATGTGGGAGATATCAACGCACTTTCCCGCCTTCGGGAGGTGGCCGATAAGGATCCATTTCCGTGGGTTGCCGACGCCGCCAAGAAGAGCTTCGAGCTTCTGGAACAGGCCGAGAAGGACGCCTTGGCGAAATGATCTATTCCAAATTCAGTGCGTCTCATTTATAATAACCAGCAGGAGTAACCGCTACTATCCATTTTCCCACTACTAAAAATTAATACTATGAATTCCTGGCTCGTCAAGCAATTTATCTTCCCACTACATGAACGAATAGTTGGCAGAAAAACATATCATTACCTTCGAGAGCTGGAAAAACTTCAGTGGGCTTCACCAGGCGACATCGAGGATCTTCGCTTCCAAAAGCTAAGAACTCTCCTTATGCATGCTCGGGAAAACATCCCTTTTTATGCCCGCATATTCAAAAAGGTTGGGTTCGAACCCCATAAAATGCAAGCCATTGATGACTTTAGGGTGCTACCCCTTCTCACCAAGGCGGACATACGACAGAATCTCCAAGAGATGCAATGGAAGAAATGCCCGGGAGGCCTTTACCGGTACAATACCGGAGGCTCGTCCGGAGAGCCCCTGGTTTTCTACTTTGATCGCCGTCGTCAAGCCTATGACGCTGCCGCCCGTGCCCTTACCCATCAGTGGTGGGGAATCGATGTGGGTGATAAGGAACTTTACCTCTGGGGCTCCCCCCTGGAAATCACCAAACAAGACCGAATCAAGACGCTCAGGGACCGCCTCACCAACCAACTTCTCTTGAGCGCGTTTGAAATCTCCCCTTCCACGATCTCCTCTTTTGTCAAAGCGTTTCAAAAATTCAAACCCAAATGTGTCTTCGGGTATCCGAGCAGCATTTCTCTTTTCTGCAAAATGGCCCGGGACATGAATTTTCATCTTGATGATATCGGGGTTCAAGTGGTTTTTTCCACCGCGGAAGTCCTCTACGAAGATCAACGTCAGACCATCAGCAGCTTCTTTGGCGGAATTCCGGTCGCTGACGG
>JAFGRE010000029.1 GCA_016935335.1 Deltaproteobacteria bacterium | reverse complement strand
CCTCTCTTCGCTGATCACATAATCCGGCCCGCTCACGGACCCCCCGGAACCAAACGTCCCGTCAAACGTTACCTCCGACCAGCTAAGGGAAGCAGCAATGCCGTAAGCCAATAGAACAAGGAGGTGCAGAAGGGTTATTCGTATGAGGAGACACCGATTCATTTCAAGTTCTACTCTTTTTGACGGAAGGAAAGTCATTGGCTCAACCAGAGGGCCCCAATTAACCCAAAATCCAATACCTTGACATACCCGTTAAACTCCACATAGCCCTCATTCATGCCCGGAAAAGTCAGGCAAAAATACCGATGCAAAAACTCTTCTTGCCTCAGGTATCGGAGAGATTCGCACCGTTAGGCAAGAGCTTTGCACAAAATATCAACGGACAGGAAATCCTGGTGGCTTTGTTTACTCCCAACATATTATCACATAAAAAGTAAGGCGGGGCGACGCGGAAAGCATCTCTGCTTCTTACGGCTCGGAAGAATGATCATCTTACGGTATCGGCCCAAGGTGCTCGAAAGACTATACGTGCCGCCAGCGCAACCGGCTTATTTCCTGAAACAGGCTTTCAAATTCAAAGGCGGAATACCCGTGGGGGGCAAATTGAAAAATATTTTTCCCCGCCAGCAACGATTGAGCAAGCGATACCCGTTGGGTGATCTCGGTTTTGAAGACAGGGATCTTATACTGCGCCAAGGAATCCTTAATTGACTCACCTAGTTTGGTGTTGACAATTTTCCGGGATATCAGAAACCGGGCCTTCAAATGTGGGTTTTCTCTTTGTGCTTCTTTGACCATTTCCACCGTACCCTTGGAACTCCAGATATCCAAGGGCGATGGGGTTACCGGAACAATAACCAGCCGGATCCCTCCTAACGCCGCCTGAGAAATCTTGTTTAAGGCAGGGGGACAGTCAATAATAATATGAAGCGCTTTTTCTTTGAAACCAGGTATCTCCTCAAGCAATGCGGATTCGGAAATGGTCAGTACGTGAAATGGCTGCTGCGTGGTTAACGCTTGGAGCCAACTCTTAACCGATCCTTGGGGATCACCGTCTACCAGCAATACCTCCTTCCTATGCTGGGCAAAGGCTGCCGCTAAATTAACGGCGATGGTGGTTTTGCCGACCCCTCCCTTCTGATTAACAATGGCAATGCTCGGGGGAATTCCGCTTTCTTCCTGGGCAGCAACATTCTCTTCCCACGGCTCGATAAACTTCTTTTTGAATCGCTGAAAGAAATTCGGAGGTATCACCGGAGATGCCCTCTCTCTGTGTGTGGTTTATCAAAAAGTCATAATCTCCTCCGCCTTGGTGACGTATTATTTTTATTACATACTCTTACAAAATGCAAGATGCAATCCGATCAATTCACCGTCATTACAATATGCAACAATTCACAACCTCTCATCCCAGCGCACTCCGAAAATTTTCCAATTTTTTCTAGTCCTAATGTCAACCTCTGTGCTATTATTGGTTAACTAAAATGTCTTAGCACGTCAAGAGATACCGTGATTGGGAACGCTCCCGACCTTAGTGATGGAAACTTTTTTGCACCACACCCTCAAAGAAACCCGCCAGCAGGGGCTTTACCGAACGCTTCGCCACCTGCAATCCGTTCCGGATTCGAGAGTAATCGTTGACGGCCACCAAGTGATTCAGTTCTCGTCCAATAACTACCTGGGGCTCGCCAATCACCCGGCCTTGAAGCAAGCCGCCAAAGCGGCGATCGAACAATACGGCGTCGGATCAGCGGCTTCCCGGTTAATTACCGGCAACATTACCTTGTATGACCAATTAGAAGATCGCTTGGCTCGTTTCAAGGGAACTGAGGCCGCCATCGTCTTTCCCACCGGCTATCAAACAAATATTGGCACCATAGCTTCCCTTATGGGACCGGAGGATCTTATTTTCAGTGACGCCCTCAATCACGCCAGTATAATCGACGGTTGCCGGCTTAGCGAAGCCCGGGTTCTTGTTTACCCCCACCGTGACGTGGAAGCTCTCGAAAACATGATCCGCACGGCTGCGCCGGCGCTTAAAAAGCTCATTATTACCGATGGAGTTTTTAGTATGGACGGAACCCTCGCGCCCCTGCCCGGCCTAACATTCCTGGCCAAGAAGTACGACTGCTGGCTGATGGTGGATGAGGCTCATGCGACCGGCGTGTACGGAACCCATGGAAGGGGGACGGCGGAGCATTTCAGCGTTGAGGGGGAGGTCGACATTCACATGGGTACCTTCAGCAAAGCATTGGGCAGCCTGGGGGGATACGTAGCCGGAAGCCGGCGGCTCATTGATTTTCTCATCAACAAATGCCGTAATTTGATTTACACCACCGGGCTTCCCCCGGCGGTGCTGGCAGCGAACCAGGCGGCAATCGATCTGGTAGAGAAAGATGGCGAACTCCGGAAAGGCCTGTGGGATCGTGTGCACTTTTTCCGCAGCCGATTGATTTCATTGGGGTTTAATACGCTCCAGAGCGAAACGCAGATTATTCCGGTGGTAACCGGTGACCCGGAGTTGACCATGGAATTTTCCCGATACCTGTTTGAGCAAGGCATCCTCGCTCATGGAATCCGGCCTCCAACCGTCCCTCAGGGGCTTTCTCGCATCAGAATTGCCATCATGGCCACCCACGCCTGGGAAGACCTTGCGCGGGGCCTGGAAGTTCTGGAGAAAGCCGGCACGCAATTTAAAATTATTTGATTCTATAAACCCATTCAACCAACCGTGAGGAACAGAATGACGACAAAACGCTTCTATAAGGAACCGCTCTCCTCCCTCAAGACCTATTACCAGGAACTGGAAACCGTTGATAAGCAGTGCCTCTGGCATCCCTTCACCCAGATGCAGGAATATGTCAAGCAAGACCCCCTTATCATTGTCGCCGGAGAGGGAAATTATCTTATCGACATCCAGGGGAAAAGATACCTGGACGGAGTCTCGTCTTTGTGGGTCAACGTTCATGGCCACAATCACCCTGACATTAATGAGGCCATCATATCCCAGGTCGGAAGGATATCTCATTCAACGCTTTTGGGGACGACAAACATACCCGCCATCGAGCTCTCCCGGAGGCTGGTAGAAATCACACCGCCGGGACTTACCAAGGTGTTCTATTCCGAATGCGGGGCCACTTCAGTGGAAATCGGGTTAAAGCTTGCCTTTCAATACTGGCAGCAGCGGGATAACCCGCGACCAAAAAAAATCAAGTTCGCGTATCTGCAAAATTCATATCACGGCGATACCCTCGGTTCCGTGAGCGTTGGGGGAATTGAATTATTCCATAACCTCTATCAGCCGCTTCTCCCCGAACACGTGTGCGTGCCTTCGCCATACTGCTATCGCTGCTTCCTTTCCAAAAACCCCGATGACTGTGAAATGGCCTGTTTTGAAAACGTCCTCAGCATCGTCGAAGCCCGCCACGAAGAGTTGGCCGCCTTCATCATAGAACCGCTCGTCCAGGGAGCGGCAGGAATGATCGTCGCCCCGGAGGGTTATCTGAAAAAAATACGGGAAATCTGTGACCGGTTCGATATTCTTCTGATTGCCGATGAGGTTGCCGTCGGTTTCGGAAAAACCGGCCGCATGTTCGCCTGCGAACACGAATCGGTTTCTCCGGATATTATGACCATGGGAAAAGGCATTACCGGAGGATATCTCCCCCTCGCCGCGACTCTGGCAACTGATGAAATTTATGAAGCCTTCCTGGGAAAACAAGAGGAATTTAAAACATTCTTCCACGGGCATACCTATACCGGCAACCCGGTTACCTGTGCGGCGGCGTTGGCCAATCTGGACATTTTTGAAAAAGAACAAACCATGGTGCATCTCCAAGGCAAAGTCACTCGCTTGCAGGAACTCCTGACCAGATGTAAAAGTCTGAAGCACGTGGGTGATATTCGTCAGAAAGGATTTATGGTAGGAATCGAGTTGGTTTCAGATACAAAAACCAAGGAATCGTATCCCTACGAAGAAAAAGTAGGAATCCGGGTGATCCAGGAAGCACGAAAGCACGGCTTGGTTATCCGTCCCCTGGGAGACGTGATCGTGCTCATGCCCCCCCTCAGCACTACCGAGGATCAGCTGCGGGAGATCGTCGATATTACGGTTGCGGCCATTAAAACCGTAACTGAGGGATAATCATTGCCGCTGTCTCCCTCCGTCGCCGACCAAACGTTCCGGTCATGGACTTTCGCTCCCACCGTTTCGCCCAGAATCAGCGGCCATGGCCGGAACTCCGATCCCGGCCGACATGGCGGGCAGTCTGCTGATAGATGATACCCTGTGGCAACTCAATAAATTATTTTGACAACCGTATCATGGCGAATAAGCCGGGGAAATTCTTCTCGATCATCCTAAAAAAAGGTTCCGGTTCCGGTTCCTGAACCAAACCTTTAGTATCCCTGTCTAATATAACAGTTGATCATCTCTTCTCTCTTAAAAAAGACCGGGTGTCCTGAGCCCGGTCTTTTTTTGACCCGAACCCAACGGCATCCGAACAAATCCTCTCCGGAGGAGAAGAAGGGCGTTGTCCAATTACTATCATTTACTGTTCCGACTCTCCGTCCGGCCAAGTGCCATCCCGATCGCCAAAGCGCCCACCCCTTACTGCCTCGCAATCTCCGCCTGAGATAGGCCCGGCTCTCTGTTTAACCGATAGGCAATTTCTCCCCACAGCTTCGTCACATCCCTGCGCTTGCCCCTGATCGCAACTGATTCCTTCAATCCCGCAGATCATGACGTGCGTGATGCAGGGTGCCTGGTGAGTCTAATCCCACACCAGTAGGAATTATCAAATGATAAAATTGGTCAATGGCCCCTATATTCTATGTCCTTGCCGTTTATTCAAGGAACCCGAATAGTTAATGAGATAGGGGTGGGTTGGTTATATTTATATTTCTTTTATCTGAGGAAAGCCTATAATTAATATGAAACCATTGCACGCGACCGCGTAACCCCCACAGGTGACCGGGGCGACGAGAGCACAAAGAGAATTAAAGAAAAACTATGGGCACTTATAGAGAGATGCAAGATGCCCTTAGACGGACTTATGAAGGACGAATATAAAACCAAGAGACAGCTTATCCAAGAATTAGTCGCTGTGCGGCAGAGGTTCCAAGAACGCGCCGCCTCTGAAGATGAACCTATTCTCCTCCCGGAGGCGCTGTCTGCGGAGGCTCTCAAGGTGAGCGATGAGCGTTTTCGGGCCTTGGTGGAGCACGCGCCGTTCGGTCTTTCCATCATGAATGCGGACAGGAGTTTTGAGTATGTGAATCCTCAATTCACCGAGATGTTAGGCTACACCCTTGAGGATATTCCGGACAAGGAGACGTGGTTTCGGAAGGCGTATCCCGATGAAGAATACCGGGAGATGGTAAAGGGGATTTGGGATGAAGATACGCGCCAGGCGTCGGATGCGAAGGATGTGTTTACGAGGACGTTTCGGGTGAGGGCGAAGCGCGGCGAGGAGAAGGTGATTCGTTTTAACAAAGTGCAGTTACCGGAGGGGAAGCAGTTTTATTGGTACGAGGACATCACCGCGAAGATGGAGGCGGAGGAGACGCTGCGGCAGTCGGAGGATCTCAAGGAGGCGTATAGGAAGTACCGGACGCTTTTCGAAGCATCCCACGACGCGATCATGCTTTCCGATAAGGGGGGAATTTTCGACGGCAATGCGGCGGCGCTTGCGATGTTTGGGTTTGTGTCCAAGGAGGAACTGGTGGGGAGACACCCGGCTGAGTTCTCGCCTCCGACGCAGGCTGACGGGAGGGATTCTTACCAGGCAGCAAATGCGCATACGGCGGAAGGGATCAGGAAGGGATCCCATTCCTTCGAATGGCTGATGAAACGGAAAGACGGCACCGTCTTCCCCAGCGAGGTTGTGCTGAGGATGCTGGCACTGGGAGGCCGGAAGGTTTTACAGATCATAGTGCGCGATATCACCGAGCGCAAACTGATGGAGGAAGCTCTCGTCAACGGCTCTGAAAAGATTAAACTGTTCGCCTATTCGGTGTCGCATGACCTCAAAAGCCCTGCCGTTGCGGTGCAGGGG